>DAIQNQ010000011.1:15064-23883 GCA_036788275.1 Thermonemataceae bacterium | reverse complement strand
TCATTGGGTTTGTGCTTGGCGCGGTTGTCAAGACCTACGCTTTTCAATAGTTCAAGTGCTTTTTCTTGGCGATTTTGCTTACTAATTCCGGCATATATTAGGGGCAGGGCTACGTTGTCTAAGGCAGAAGCTCTGGGCAGGAGGTTGAAAGTTTGAAAGATAAAGCCAATCTCCTTATTACGAATTTCGGCCAATTCATTTTCACCTAAGCCACTTACGTGGTTTCCATTTAGTACATAAGTGCCTTTGCTGGGTGTATCCAAACAGCCGATGATGTTCATCAGTGTGGACTTTCCCGAACCAGAAGGCCCCATAAAGGCCACATATTCTCCCTGATGGATGGTGATGCTCACATCTTTGAGTGCTTGGATAAGTTCGCTGCCCATGCGATATTCCCGCGCGAGGTTTTGAGTTTGGATAATTACTTTTTTAGAGTCCATAGTATTGAGAATATCTTAGGGTTGAACAACTATACTTCTTTGAAACGAGCAGATTCTATTTTTATTTTCCATAAAGAATCTGTTCCATACTTTCCTGCTGCTTTCGAATATCATCTGCAAAAACTCTATATTCTTCTGCGGGTAGCAAGGCTTTTAGTTGCTCCAAGCCTGAATCCACATAGTTGAGTACTTTTGCCCGAATGCACTGCTGCACATAGCTTTTCCAAAGCGTAGGGGAGGAGGGTAGATAACTAAGACCACTAACGAGTATATCATAGGCTTGTTGGCTGTCGCCTTCTTGCTCAAAGTACTGTGCACAGGCAACATATACCTCTTCGGAAAAGGGAAGCATTTGTGGAAGCCTTCGGAAATAGCCACTTGTTTTGGGAGTACTTTGGCTGCGCAATTCGGCCACCGCCCTAAAGAAAGTACGGTAATGTTTGTGTACTCCGATGAGAAAGGTATTGTCTATTTCTTGAAGAATCTTCGAGTAGTTTTCTTGCGCCAGAAGTAGTTGTAAAGAGGCAAAATGAAATTCTGACTTTGCCCAAGGATTTTGCGTATCAATTTTCTGAGACAGCACCCAAGTACGCAGCGCTTCTGCTTTGGTTATCTCTTTATTTTTTAATGCGTATTGAATGAGCTTGGCGGCTCCTGCCATTTGATACTCTTTGTTATTGATGGTCGCCAAAATACGCTCCGCTGTGGGGAAGTCAGCAAATTGCTGATAATACAAAAGACCATATTTCTCTACGTCATCATAAGCGTCTATATTTTTTTGTAAAGCCTTATCAAATATTCTTTGAATTTCTACAGCTTTTTGTTTCATCTCCAATGTCGCATCGGGATATTTTATCAATTCTTGCCAGAGGCTTTGTGCCTCTTCCCATTGTCCTTTTTCTGTAAGTGCAATGGCCAAAGCATAGCGCACATCTACATTCAAGATTCCTACATTTTTGGCTTTGTTAAGATGTACTATCGCAATGTCGAGTTGTCCATGTTGCAAAGCCCAAAGGCCAAGAATATAATTGTACTCTATGGGCGAGAGCGCCGCAATGGCCGTGAGCAATTCAAAACCTTTTTTACTTTCTTGGTTATAATATGCAAAACAAGCTTTTGCGAAATTGAGCTGCTCACCAAAGTTTTCCACATTCGTAATATTTTGCTCTACTTTCTGGATATAAGCCAAGCTGCTGCTATCTTGTGTATCGAGTTGATTGAGGGTGTAATTATACAGATAAGCAAATTTTTGCCAGCCCAAATTGTAGAGGCTGTCCGACTTGAGCATTTTAAAATCTTCTTCTTTGAAAGTAGCAGCTTTTCTGAAAGCAAATTTATTTTGCAAAGCGAGTTCATTGAACAAAACTTCTAAGTTTTCTGATTTGCCAAAAGTCTGAAAAATAGAATCGCTACGCACTCCTCTTTGTATTAAGTGCGCCAAAAGGTTGATATTAGCAACTTCTTTTTCGCTATCTGGTGCGTATTTCTTGTGCTGATTGAAGTAGTAAATCGCGGAGTCGCCTACACCCAACTGTGCATACATATAGCCCAAATTGCTGTGGAGGGCTGCTTCTTTCGGAAAATATTGTAATGCTTCTTGCAATTTAAAAAGTGCTTCAAATTTTTGGTCGGCTCTCCAAAGCTCTTCGCTAAGTGTAAGAAAAGCTTGCGGACTTCGGTCTCGAAAAAGACTTGCCTGAAGTGCGTTGAGTTCTGCTATTTTATTTTTTTCTTCCTTGGCAATTTTGGCCAAGGCCAATTGGCTGCGGCTGTTGTAATAATCGAAAGAGGCCGCTTCTGCATAATAAAATTTGGCAAGGAGCCATTCCTCTTTAAGCAAATGTGTATCCGCAATATAGTTGTAGTATGCGGCCTTTGCTTGTTTGTAAGGAAGCATATCTACTTTCATAAGAATGGCGGTGAGTATTAAATAGCCAAAAGCCCTTGAAATATACAGAGGCATTTTTTTGTCTTCCTGTTTTTCAAAAAGCACCTCGGCAATAGGTTGCCGCTCTTTGTAATCATAAAAATTGATAAAAACATAGGCCGAAAGTGCCAGCCCCCATGCCAAATGCGAATATACGATGGCATCTTCATACATAGCCAGCATGGGGATATTCATTGTGGCTTCTGAGTAAGCAATATTGGCAAAACAAATAAAAGCCAAACCCAAGTAGAGCAATATAGAAAAGTTTTGTTCTGGAAAAAGCTTTGTGAAAGCAGGACTTTTCTGCACACCCCATATCCCAATGATGGCCGATATGGCCAGCAAGTAGAGGTCATCTACATAAAGAATATCTAACTCTAAGATTTTGGAATTTTTGAGAAAGAGCAAAATCAAATTGCCCAGATAGAAAAACATGATAATAAAAAAGTGGCGAAGATTTTTGCGGTGCCGATGCTGCAAGTCGGAGCGTGTAACCAAGTCGAGAAGGATGTTGGGTATCTGAGTAGAAATCATCAGAATAAAAGCCACTGAAATTACCGTAGCCAAGGCGCTTCCGTAGTTGGCCATCAAGAAAGCAGGCAAGGCCTCCGGTGAAAACAGCGTAAGCAAAGCACCCCCTAAAATTGTATAGATGAAAAAAGCAAAAAAGCGAACTTGTATAGAGAGGTGTTTTTTGATGGATAAGAAAAACATCAGGGCAATGTAAGAAGCTACCAAGAGCATGGGGGCAAGTTGGTCGTAAGCCGAATAGATGCCGAGCAAGTCGCTGCGCAATCCCACCAAAAAGAAAATCATCAAGGCAGTGCCTCCTATAAATACCCAACGGCGGCTATGTGCCAATACGGCAGAGATAAAGCTAAATCCCAATATTACGAAAGCCCACCAATACAAAGCCAAGTAGGCGGGTACTTGCAAGTCGTTGGCCAAATACTTTTTTTCTAATACATAGGCTTCGGCAGGCACCCCAAGGTCAAAGATTCCTTTTCGGAAGCTCTCCATTGCAAAGCTCGTTTTGTCCAGCAAGTCTATTTGTTGCCAAGTGAGCACCAGCCAGCCTTCCAGCTCATGCAGCACCAGCGTGCCGAGTACAAGTACAAAAAAAAGCCCTAAAGCAAGGGCAAGTAACAAGCGTATAGCGCGAGGGAGATCTTTGAAGGTAGAAAGCATACGTAAAAGTTTAGAGTTTTTTCGGAAGGTGGGGCATCTCCCGAAGGAGATGCAGCCTTATTCAATTACTTTCGGTACTCGGAAGTAGTTGGAGTCTTTGTTGGGGGCATTTACCAAAGCTTGCTCGTGTGGGAGCGAAATGCCTGTGCTGTCTTCGCGGAGGCGGTTGATTTCTGCGGACATGTGGATAAGTGGTTCTACTGCCGAGGTATCGAGTTGGGAGAGTTGCTCCATCCAATCAAGTATTTTGTTGAGGTCTTTGCGCATGGCTTCTTCACTTTGGGGATTGAACTCCAAGCGCGCCAAGTGAGCAATGTTTTCGAGAGTTTTTTTGTCTATTTCCATTTTGTGTTTGAGAGTGAAAAGAGTTTTCAAAAAAGTAAAAACGATTGTGAAACTTTAAAGTTTGATATCTGAAAGACGGTGGTATTTTTTGAATTTTGAGCTTTTTTCAAAAGCAAGTGTATAATTGTCCAGCTCTTGGTCTATGACTTGAGAAAAACGCTTTTTGAGTATCGGCAAGTCTTCCAAAGTCATGCCTTTGGTTTCGATAGGCTCGTGCACAATGGCCTTCATGGTATGCCATCGTGGCAAAAATCGGTCATCGTCACGGAGCAAATACCAGTTAAAAGGCAAAGTAACGGGAATAATGGCTTTCTGCGTTTCGATAGCCAGGCGAAAAGCCCCGTCTTTGAGGCGCGCCATGCGGGGCGGATTCTGAGAAAAAATACCTCCTTCAGGAAAAATAATAATATTTTTGCCTTCTGCTACTTTTTCTTTCATTTTCCCAAGCGCTTTATAGGCATCTACATGGCTCTCTCGTTTTACGGGGATATGCAGCCTGCGAAACATATAGCCAAAAAGTGGCACTTTGCCGAGGGAGTCTTTGCCCACAAAAGCATGCTTGCCCTGAACGATTAGCCCCATACTCACAATATCTAAATAAGAATTGTGATTGGCACAAAAGATATACTGCTCTTTCTTTTTGGGTTTGAAGCGCCACTCAATATTTACCGGAATGAGGCAAAAGGCAAAATAAAACTTTGCCCATATTTTGTTGATAAGATAGATTCCATGATGCCACTGCTTGCGCTGATGAAAAAGCATAAACAAAGGCATAAAAATTACCAAAGGCAGTAGAAAACAAAGCAGGCACCAAAAGGTATAAATACGTTGCAGAAAAATCATGGCCGGCTGGATAAAATATTTAAAAAAAATCTTACTTTGGTACAATTATCTCTGCCAATAGTGGTACAGTAATGGAAGAAAAACCCTATCATTCAAAATTAACATATTATATGACAAACGGGCAAAAAATGTTCCTTTCTTTTTTGGCAGGTGCAGCCGTAGGTACTTTGGCGGGCTTGCTTTTGGCTCCTGAAAGTGGGAGAAATGTCAGAAAGAAAATCGCCTCTAAAGCCAAAGAATTTCAGGGAGATTTGAAGGAAACTCTTTCGCAGCTGAGCGAAAAGGCCACCGAGTTGGCCAAGAAGGAAAACTAAGTTTTTGGAGTCGGTGATATAACAAAACGCTTTGAAGCACGTTTTACATATATCACCGATTTTTTATGCCTTATGCTCAAGCACCTTTCTCTAAGTCTTTTGCTCTTGCTTTTTTTGCCAAAAGCTTTGCAAGCCCAAGAAGCCAAAGCTGTAAAGATTATTAAGCTTCCCGAATTACAAAAAATCCTCTCTTATGAAGGCGACAAAATACTGGTGCTCAACTTTTGGGCTACTTGGTGTGCGCCTTGTGTGAAGGAATTGCCTTATCTTGAGCAAATTTATCAAAATTATAAAGACAAAAATGTAGAAGTAGTATTGGTCAGTTTGGATTTTGCATCGGATGTGGAAAAAGCCAAAAAGCTCTTGGCCAAAAAGAATATCCAAATACCTGCTACTTTTTTGCTCGACGAAACCGACTACGACGCTTGGATAGACCGCATTGAGGCTTCGTGGCAGGGAGCGATTCCGGCTACTTTGATACTCAACAATGTCAAAAAAGAGCGTATGTTTATCAATCAAGAAACCAATTACCAACAATTAGAAAGTATCATTCTCAAATTAAAATCCTAATTCTATGAACAAGAAACGTTTTTTCGGCCTCTTTTCTGCCTTTGTGGCATTGGGCTTTTTGATGGCTTTCAGCTTCCTCCCTCAAAATCCCGGTACGGGCTACAAACCCGGCGACAAAGCCAAAGATTTTAAACTTAAAAATATTGACGGCAAAATGTTCTCCTTGGCCGACTTCAAAGATGCCAAAGGTTTTATCGTGGTCTTTACCTGCAACCATTGTCCTTATTCAGTATTGTACGAAGACCGCATCATCGCCCTCGATGCCCAGTACAAGGCCAAAGGCTATCCCGTAATCGCTATCAACCCCAATGCTCCTGAAAAACAGCCCGAAGACAGCTTCGACAAAATGATTGTACGTGCCGAAGAAAAAGGCTTTACTTTTCCGTATTTGATAGACGAAACACAAGAAATTGCCAAAACTTACGGTGCTACCAACACGCCTCACGTATATGTATTGGAAAAAAAGAACAATGACTTGATTGTACAATACATCGGCAGCATAGACGACAGCGCCAAAGAAGCTGACAAAGCGTCTAAAAAATATGTAGAAGAAGCCATCAACAGTCTCCTTGCCGGAAAAAAAGTAGGAAAGCAGCAGGCCAAGGCCATCGGCTGTACTATCAAGTGGAGATAGTAAATATCGGATGTGTACTCAAAAAAGCAGTTTTGCTTAAAGAGAACTATTCAATCATTGAAAATCACTTTCATCTTGGTATAAAATAGAAGCCCCGCGCCAGAGCACGGGGCTTTTTTTATAAAGAATGCTGCACATTTGTTTCGGCCTGTGGCCGAGCGGCAGCGTGTTTGCCTCCGAAGATTGGCTTCCCCTGCAAGGCTTGTAGTAGTGTGAAAGTAGCCAATATCATATATAAAATGCCTGCGATAAATACAGCCTTGTTGTTTTTGAGTAAATAGAAAGCCATCAAAGGCAATACCTGTAAGGCGTGCATACCGATAAAATGGGCAATGCGTAAATCCCCCGCCAGCTTGCTCCAACCCGCAATAAAAAGATTGGAATTGTCATTGACCAAGCCGACCGTGTGGCTCATACGGCTGCCCATCGCAAAACCCTCAAAAGCAAATACCACAAAAATCAAAATGCCCCAACGAATGCCCCAGACATAATAAGTAGGCAGCTCTGGAAAGTCATTCACAAAAAATAAAATGCCTACATAAGCTGTATAAAGTGCAATGAGCGTAGCCACCAGAGCCATCATCGAAAACATAAAGGAGTAAAAAGGGCTGCTTACGTTGAAATGAGAGGCTTTGCCCTGAGCAGCCATCAACACAATATATACAATCTCGAAACTGAGCAGCACAATGCTCGCCCAATTAAAAGCTTGCATGTTGAATGAATTGGGCAGATAATAACAATACCAAGCCATCGCCCAAGCAAATGTAAAGGTCGAAAAGGCAAACTTAAAGGGCTTGTACCAAGCATTTACGCCATATACCTGCACCGAAGAAACTTTGGTCATCACCAAAAAAACCACCGAGGCAACCAAACAAGCCCAACCGTAATAAAACAGGGCTTCGTTTCGCACTTTTAGTTCTGCTATGAAATGGAGCATTGTGCTTTGGGTTTATATATTGAAAATTACTTGTTTAGATTCCCTTTTTTGGAATATTCCTAAAAAATGATTTCGAGAGTAGATACGCACTTGCAGTAGATACGCACTGTAGTGCGTATCTACAAGGTCGTTTGAATACATCTTCTCACATTTACAATCGCAATAATCCGCCGATATTGAGCTGCAAATAAAAGCTCGCCATATTGTCTTTCAAACCTGAGCCATTTTCAGTGAGCTTGTTTTGCCACTCCGTATCACCTGCAAAGGGAAAAATATAGCCCATTTTCAATCCTGTAAACAAACCATTGGCACTGATGAGCTTGACGTTCAGGGCAACATTGCCACTTACCGGATTGTTGCTAAGGTTTTGGGAGAATGTACCCGCCTGGTCTTGTACGAGCAGCTGGTTGCGGTCGAGCACCAGCCCTACGGTAGGTTCTATTCGCCAAGCATTGCTTTTCGACACATTGTAGCCAAAAAAGAAAGTATTGCTAAAGCCGATATACTACATGGTACCAACAGAATTTTCTTTTTGAGCAGTAGAATACAAAAACTCCGTACCAAACACATAGTTGTTTTTGGTATAAGCACTGCCCGCCCCGATGGAGAAGGAATACAAGTCGGGACTTATATCTAAGGCAAAATGTCGGTTGAAACTGTTGTACTTTGTTCCGACAACAGCTCCGAAATACACGCCGGAGCTGTTGTCTTGTGCATTGGCAAAAATGCTTGTTACCAATAAAGCACAGAGAGTAATGAGTATCTTTTTCATTGTGTTAGGATTTAAGGCTTGCAAGGTTTTTCTTGATTTTCATCATCAATACATCGGGCGTAACACGCGGCAGGTTGGAAATAAACCAATTCTGAAAGCCCACGATTTTTTTACCTTTGCCCTTGAGGAGCAAATCCACACCCGCTTTGGCGACTTCTGCCGCAGGCATAGGTTTGTTGGTAGCCATTGCATTGGTTTTACGCATAGCATCTGTATGAAAGGGCGTTTCTACCGTACCCGGGCAGAGTGCCGTAACAATCACGCCTGTACCTTCCAGCTCTGCAGCAATAGTTTCCGAAAAAGCCAAGACAAAAGCTTTGGTAGCCGAATACACCGAGTAGTAGGGGAAAGGAATAAAAGAAAGTAGCGAAGCCACATTCATTATTCTGCCTTCTTTTCGCAGAGCCATTTCTTGGGCAAAGAGCTTGGTAAGTACCAAAAGGCTGCTTACGTTCAGGTGAATCATCTCCAAATCTTTTTCCAGAGAGGTTTCGATAAAATTGCCGTAATCACCAAAGCCTGCATTGTTTACCAAGTGGCTCACGAGCAGTTGGCGGTTTTGTACTTCTTCAAAAAGCTCTATGGCAGCTGTGGGCTGGCTGAGGTCTTTGGGGATTACCTGTACCTCCACGCCAAATGCTTCGGCAAGTTGGGTTTTCATTGCCGAGAGTTTGAGGGTATTTCTTGCCGTAAGAATCAGGTTGTACTGCTTGGCGGCAAGTTGTTGAGCCATTTCGTAGCCAATGCCCGAAGAGGCTCCCGTAATCAGAATATAGGTTTTCATTGGAATATTTTTTTGATGAAAGATTTATTGATTGTTGTAGATATGCACTGCTTGCGTATCTACAG
>DAIQNQ010000011.1:11519-14964 GCA_036788275.1 Thermonemataceae bacterium | reverse complement strand
AGTTTGCAATCGTAGGTTTTGCCGTTTTTGGGGTCGTAGATGCTGCCGTCTTCCCAAGTTTTTTTGCCATCAAAAACAAAATTGTTGAGAATGGTAAGCCCTACCAGCTCTCTGCTGCGGAGCTTGGTGTCGGGATTTTTTACGTCTTTGGTTTCGCTGCCTGTACCCCAGACAATTTTCCCAAAATACTTGTTATTAGACTTGTAGATGAGAAAGCGGGCATCTTGCTTCTCGTTGAGCCACTCGCCCAAAATCGCATCGGCTTTGTTGGAAGTTTGGGCTTTTGCTGCCGATACATTTGCTACAAATGCAAAGGCAAAGAAGAAAATCAAATTTTGCATAAAAAATAAAGATTTAGATTGATGAATATGAATAGGTGGATGTTGCGGTTTCTTCTTCAGGCTTTTCTATTTTTGGCGGGATGAGCTTGTACATCACGGGCGTTACGATACGTGAAAGAATCGTAGAGCTGATGAGTCCGCCGATAAGTACCAATGCCAAAGGCGATATTTGTGGATTGGGATTGATTGCCAGAGGAATCAGTCCGCCGATAGCCGTAAGCGAGGTAAGTACCACGGGCAAGAACCGCAGTTCGCCCGCCTGCTCAATGGCGGTTTGCAATTCCACACCTTCTTGGCGAAGTTGGTTGGTAAAATCAACTAAAAGGATGGAGTTTTTGACCTCGATGCCCGCCAAGCCGATAAAGCCGATGATGGCAATGAAAGACATCGGATTACCTGTGAGCCAGAGCATTGTTACGCCCCCAATCACTCCCAAAGGAATCACCGACAATACAATGAGAATGCCTTTGAAGGTTTTGAACTGCAAAATCAGTACAGCCACAAAGAGAAAAACCGTCAGAACAATCACTGTAATAAAACCTCCGCCGAAGGCATCGCCCTCGCTTTCTGCCTCGCCCGAAAGTTTGTAGAAATAGCCTTTGGGCATCTGGAAGGCATCTAATTGGGGTACTACCTCTTTGAGTACATCATTTGCCAGCGTGTTTTTCTGGGTGTAAGAGGTGATTTTCACAAAGCGGCTTTTATTGAAGTGATTGATACTCGTAGGCGAGGTTTCAAAATCAATAGAAGCAATTTGGCTTAGGGGAATGGCTGTGCCTACGGCATTGTTTACAAAGATATTTTGCAAAGATTGCAGCGTAGCGAACTTCTCTTTGGGGGCATTGACGAGGATATTGTATTCATCGCCGTTTTCGTTGGTAAAAGTGCCCATCGAAAGCCCTGCCACTGCCAAGCGGATGGTTCTGTCAATATCGGCGGTAAGTACGCCCAATGTTCTTGCCTTTTCTCGGTTGATATTAACCTTGATGTCGGTTTTGAGGGTATTAAGTTCGTTAGTAACATAGATGGTTCCGGGGTTTTCTTTCAAGATATTTTCTACTACAAAAGAGAGCCTGCGAAGGGTGTCGAGGTTGTCGCCAAATACCCGAATAGAAATGGGAGCTTCGATAGGAGGCCCTTGCTCGAAGTCTTTTACCTCTACTTTGGCATAAGGAAAGAGGCTGAATTGCTCACGCAATTCCTCGATAAGTTTCTTTTTGGCTACGGGCTTGGTGTTTTTGTCGAGTTGTACGAATACCTGAGCGAAATCGAATTTCTCTTCTTGCTGTGCTACATTGTAGTAAATCTGCGGATTGCCCTTGCCCACATTGCTGGTAAAATAGCTGATAAGGGGCTTTTGCTTGAGGCTGTCTTCGATGATTTTGGTGATGCGGTCGCTTTCTTGCAAAGAAGTTTGCAAAGGCATTTTGATGTTGATAAGGAAAATCGGCTTTTCGGAAGTAGGGAAAAGTTTGAAACCTATCACAGGAAATAGTGCCAAAGACGCTCCAAAAACAATGAAAGTTGTTGCCAAAGTGAGTACAGGTCTTTGCAGGGCTTTTTTCATTATCTTGGAATAAGTAGCCCCAATAGCTTTTTTGAGCAATCGCAAAAAGATATTGCCTTCGGGATTGTGATGCTCTTTGAGGACGCGGCTCGCCAAAAAAGGCACTACCGTAAGCGATACCAACATCGAAGCTACCACACTCGTAATCACTGCCAAGGGCAAACCTCGCACAAACTCCCCGGGACCTCCGGGCAAGAAAACCATCGGCAAAAAGGAAATCACCAAGGTAGCCGTACAGCCAATTACCGCCAAAGTGATTTGTTTGGTGGCTTTGATGGAAGCTTCTTTTCGACTGTAACCCTCACGCAGCCAACGCTCTATATTTTCTACTACCACGATGCTGTCGTCCACGAGCAAGCCCAAAGCCACTACCAAGCCTACGATACTGAGCTGATTGAGCGAAATTCCAAAGGCATTCAGCCCGATAAGCCCCAAAGCCAGCGAAAGAGGAATGGCAATCATTACCACCAAAGAAGCCCGCATACCCAAAGGAGCCAAGGTAAAAAGCACCAGCACAATGGCAATCATAAAGTCTATTCCCAGTCCCGAAAGACGCATCGCTACGTTTTCGGCTTGGTCGAAGTGCTTGTAGAGTTTCATATTGGCAGGAAGCTCCTGCTCAAAGCTATCAACAATAGGAGAGAAGCTTGCCTGCGTTTGGGCGATGTTGCTGCCTGCTTTTTGGGCGGCACTCACCAACACGCAGCGGTGTCCGTTGAGGCGGGTGATGTGCTTTTCGGCTTCGTTCTTGAAATCTATTTTGGCTACATCTTTCAACAATACGATTTTGCCATTGGCATTGTAAATCACTGTTTGGGCGATGTCGTCCAAATCAATAAATTTTCCACTGGTTTTTACATTGAAGGTTTTGGTGCTTGCCGTTACGCTGCCTCCGGGAATGTTTACGGCTTCGCTTTGGATACTTCCCAGCACTACATTGAGCGGAATGCCCAATTCGGCGAGTTTTTCTACTTGCAGGTCTATCCTGATTTCCTCATCGGGCACACCCGAAACCTTCACTTTTTTGAGGTTGCTTACCTTTTCTAAGCGTTCTTTCAGCTCATCGGCTTGCTCTTTCAGAGATTTGTAAGAAGCATTTTCGCTTACCAAAGCCACTTGCAAGATATTCACATCGCTGGGATCAACTTTCCTGATGTCAATGCTGTAAATATCTTGGGGCAGCTCGTTGCGGAGTACATTTACCTCACGGATGACCTCTTGGTATTTGTTATCCACATCTACACCATAGCGAAACTCCACACGGATAATCGCCAAGCCATCTTCGATGCTGCTCACGATTTTATCCACATTTTCCAACTCATAGATTTTGTTTTCTATGGGTTTTACGACCAGTTCCTCCATATCTTGGGGGCTTGTGCCCGGATACACCACCACAATCGGGTAGGTAGGAGGGTTGATTTGGGGGTCTTCGGCTCTTGGCATTGTAAGCATCGTAACCAGCCCCACCACCGCTACCATCACAAATACTACGAGTGTGAATTGGTAGTTTTTTACAGAAAAATTTGTCAGATTCATA
>DAIQNQ010000011.1:4928-11419 GCA_036788275.1 Thermonemataceae bacterium | reverse complement strand
GGCACAAAGACAAAGGCACTTTTGCCGTCTGCCTCTACGATTGCCTCGTGAGGAATGCTCTGATAGGTGTTTTTCTTTTGGGTGGCGATAAAGGCTTTGCCAAACATTCCCAAAGCCAGTTTTAGGTTGGTATTTTCGAGCTGCAATTCTACCTGAAAAGAACCCGAAGCCCTGTCTGATGCCTGCGATTTGCGGAATACCTTGGCTTTGACAGGCGTATTGGGATAAGCATCGAGTTCTATCATTGCTTGGTCGCCGGTTTCAATCATTGCCCATTCCTTGTCCGACAAGCCCACCTTGAGCAACCAAGTATTGCTTTTGGCTTCGTTGATAGCCAATACAGGCGAGCCAGAGCTGATTACCTCTCCGTCATTTGCCAATTTTTTGCTCACAAAACCATCGGTTGTGGCGTAGATATAAGCATAAGACCTGTTGAAGGCGACAGCTTCTAATTGTTTTTTAGCGATTTCATAAGCCGTGCGGGTATTTTGGAGCTGCTCCAGCGTTGCCACGCTGTCTTTGTAGAGATTGTTGATACGGTTCAGGTCTCTTTCGGCTTTTTCTGCACCGAGTCGGGCTTGCACAAAACCCGCATCTATTTCATTGATTTTGAGGCTTGCCAGCAAAGTACCTGTTTTAAAAAACTGTCCTTCGCTTACAAAGACTTTCTCAATCACGCCCCCAATCTTGAAGGAATACTTGGCTTCGTTTTCGGTACTGAGCATTCCCGTAGCAATGATGCTTAGGTTTTGCTCGGCATTTTGCAAGGGATAAGTCTTAACGGCGATTACTTCCGTGGCTTTGTTGAAAGTTTTTTGCTGAGGGGCTTCTTTGCAGGCAGACCAGAGCAGCGTTGCGGCAAAGAGGGCGAGGAAATTCTTGTAGGTTTGCATCTTTGTATGAGTTTATATCTGAAAATTTCTACTTCTATTTCCGCTCCTTCTAAAGGAGGGGCTGGGGGTGGTTTTACTTGATATTGAAGCTGGCATTGGCTCTTTCTACTTCTGCCGCCTTGATGTAGGTATCGTAAAGGGATATTTTGGCTTGCAATTCGGCTTGTACCAACTGGTTTTGAGCATCTAAAAGCTCGATAAACAAGGCTTGCCCCGATTTGTAGAGCTTGAGCATATCGGCGTGAAACTTCTGGGCGGTACTCAGTGCCAAAAGAGCCGACTCATAACTGTAAGCTGCCGAGTTGAAGCTGTTGAGGGCGGTGATGTATTGTACTTCGAGTTGCTGATTCACATAGCTGCTTTGTGCTTGGATAGCCTTGCTTTCTAAGGCAGCCTGCTTGGATTTGTAGGTGTTTTTGCCAAAACTGAAGAGTTCCCATTGCAGCGAAAGCCCAAAGAAATAATAAGCGGTTTTGTCGTTGATTTGCCCATCGAAACCCTGCGAGCCTACGTCCAGAAAGGTGCTGAGGCGAGGCAATCTGTAAGACTTGTTCATTCCTTCTACTTGTGTATTGATATTGCTTGCGATGCGGAGTTTCTGGATTTCTTCTCTTTGTTCGGTATTGCTGCTTTCTATCACGATGGCGGGCTGCTGGTAGCTGGGGTCTATGGCGATGCTGTCTGTGAGGTTTTTGTTGAGCAAAAAATTGAAATAGCTTTTGGCAGAATGGCTGTTTTTCTGGGCGTTTTGAAGCAAATTCTGATAGCGTAGGGCTTCGTTTTCGGCTCTGAGGACTACGGTACGGTTTACTTTTTCATTTTTGAACAAACTTTCATTGATACGCTTACTCTCATTGGCCAGTCCAAGGGCTTCTTCATAAATCTTGATGGCTGCCATTGCTTGCAGGTATCGGAAATAAGCTACTTTGATGTCTTTTGCCAGCTCACGTTTGTAGAGTTTCACTTCTTGTTCTTGCAAGCTGATTTGCTCTTGCTTGATTTTTTTATTGTAGCCAATCTCAGGATTGTAGAGGGGCAGGGTAGTACGCACCCTTACATCGTAGAAGTTGTTGGGATTGAGCAAAATGCTTTGGTTTTCTAATTGTGGAAAATTATTGCTGTTGGTAAGCTGATTGAGCGAGCCATAGACCGGATTGAGCAGCGTACCCGCGGGAAAATCAACGGTACGACCGCCGCCTGCCAAAAAATAATCGGCTAAAAGATTCATTTTGGGCAAAAACAAGGTTTTGGCTTCTTTCAGGGCATACATGCTTTTTTCTAATACGATTTGCTGCTGCTGAATGCTCTGATTTTTGGCAAATCCCTCTTCGATGTATCCTTCCAGAAGGCTTTGCCCAAAAACTGCCTTGGCGAAGAGCCAGCAGAGGGCGAGTAAATAGGCTTTCTTTGTCATTGAATTTAGTTTTAAATTTGAACATTGTTCATTATTGGGGCAAAAAAAAATTACTTTTTGTCTATAAGCAAAATCATCTCTTCGTAAGCAGCTTGCAGCATTGTTTCGGGCTTCTCAAAATTTACACCTTTTACTCTCTGGTTGATGTGCAGCGAGGCCATACCGTGTACGGTGCTCCAAATCATAAAGGAGAGGGGCTCGAGTTGGTGTCCGGCAAAGTGCCCTTTCTGAATACACTCACTCACCGTACCACGAAGGGCATCGAAAGTGCCCTTTCCTTCGTTCCAATGTACTCTGCATTGCGACTCCAAAAACTCCATCGGTGCTTTCATCGAAAACATCAGTTCGTACATATCAGGATTTTCGACAGCAAACTGCAAATACACCCTGCCCAAAGCCTTGAGCCTTTCCATCGGGTCCGACACATTGAAGAGCACCCGCATCTCACCACCCAATTGCCTGAAACCCTGCGTATGCAATTCGTGCAAGATTTCGTTTTTATCTTTAAAATACACATACACCGTCCCCACACTGTATTCTATCGCCGTAGCGATATTGCGAATCGTGGTTTGCTCTATGCCTTTTTCTGCAAATAGTTTTTGAGCAGCTCTCAAAATCAGTGCTTTCAGTTCCTCTTTCTCTTTCGCTTTGCGTTCTGCCGTTCCCATACACAATGATTTAATCAACGCTTCAAAATTATTGAACACTGTTCAAAAATCCAAATACTTTTCGTGATTTATTTTGAGAAAAATGAAAAAAGCCTCTTTTCGAGGCTTCTGATGCGATTTGTAGAAGATGCAAAATGTTATTCCGAAAGCACGTAGAGGTCGTTGAGGCTGCGCCCGAGGCCGTCGTAGTCAAGGCCATAGCCTACCACAAATAGGTTGGGAATCTCGAAGCCTATATAATCTAAGGAAACTTCTTTTTGCAAGGCCTCCGGCTTGTGGAGCAAAGTCGCTACTTTGAGAGAGGCGGGGGCTTCTTGCCGGAGCAGCTCTACAATTTGGCAAAGGGTAGTACCCGTATCCACAATGTCTTCTACGATGATAATGTCTTTGCCCTCAAGGTTTTCTTGTAGTCCGAGCACTTCCTGCACATTGCCTGTGGAAACGGTGCCGTCGTAGGAGCTGACACGGATAAAGGTGATTTCGGTATGAATATTCAAGTGTCTTACCAAGTCGGCCACAAATCTGAAAGAACCATTGAGCACCCCCACAATAACAGGCTGCTTATCAGCATAGTCGTGGTCTATGGCTTGAGCAATAGCGGCAATACGCTCTTCGATTTGCTGAAAAGAAAAAAGTACCTGAAAGGATTGCTGGTGGATGATTTCTTGGTTCATTACAGAGAGGGAGTTTTAAGAAGCCAAATTAAAGCTTTATTTACTTGAATCCAACACAACTACGGCCTTTTTGTTTGGAGAAAGTCCCACAACAAATATCAAGAGAATACTAAGGGAAAGCCCATAAAGCCCAAAAAATACAAAACTCATAAAGAAGAGTGTAAACAAGAAAGCTCCTTGGACGTACATCAAGTAGCGGCTTGTTACAAAAAGCGGCGAGGCGTGTAGTAAAAAGGCCAAAGCTGCTAATATTTGGAGAAAGCTCTTTAGGTGTATGGTGCTGAAGTGAGCTTCTTCTTCGAGCGATTCAGCAGGCAGCATTGCGCCGTATCTTTCGATGAGGAGAAGGCTGCCGAGCAACAAAAAGGCTTGTAAGAAAAGAATTGTTTTTGCACTTTTTTGAGGAAACCTTGCCATGAGAAGTAGCCCTGCGATACGAAGTGCCGAAAGCCACATAAACACATACAAAGCGAAGGTAGCCCAAGCACCTTGCTCAAAAGAGAAGGTATTGCTCAGAATAAGTGCTGCAAGGGCAGCGCCCAAAGCAATGCTTTCGTGAGGGCTTTGTGAGGTACTTGCCGTGGCTAGTACTTTATTATTGCGATACAAAAGATACATTTGAAAAGAAAGGTAGGCCAATACCGCACCCATCATAAAGCTCAAAAGTGCGTATAAGTTTTCGGTAGGAGAAGCTGAGAATTGTTGTAACCAGAGCCACAGAAGCCCTAAAAATACAATGTGCAGCATGCCCCAAGACTGCTCTTTTTGCAACAAAAGTACCTGTGATACGTCCAAATACTTGTTTTGGAGAAGTCGTATTGCTCCGTGCATTAAAAAAGAAGCAAGCAAGGATACAAAAAAGGCATTTAAAAATACAGCCTCAAGTGCAACACCGGCCTTCAAAAAATTGTTCTTGAACACAGCCGTACAGCACAAAAGCACTGCTATCATCCAGAAGGCCTGCTGATGTTGCCTTACAAAACTGCTGATGGCCTTTAAGAAGTACCTTGAAGATATTTGCAAGCGGCTTCGCCAAGCAAGGAGCCTGCCGGCCAGCAAAGTAAGGGAAGTAAGCCCCCAAATAGATACAAAACCCAAAACACTTTCCATTCTCTTTGATTTCTTTGGTAAATACTCGCTGTAAATTTACGGATAAAAATTATATGTTTTTTGTATTATTCAAAGATACTCTTGCCTTTCAATTGCTTTTGGATAATACAAGAAAACTTGCAGATTTTACAGAAAAAACTATTTTGCACAAAGTTTGCCTACCACTCCTCAGCACATACACGAAATCCATGAAATACTCCCTTTACATATATCTTTGCTTTCTATTTTCTGCTTCTTTGGCCTCTGCCCAGCAGTCGGGCAAAAAAGCCATGCCTGAAGATTCTCTGTCCAAAATGCTGCTTTTGGATTTGCAGCTCCAAGCCGAGATTGCCGATGCGGTGGATTATATGTATGATTTCAATTTTCAAGAAGCCGAAAAATCTTTTCGCTGGCTCAAATACCGCTATCCGGAGCATCCGCTGCCGTACTTTGTATTAGGCCTCAGCCAGTGGTGGCGCATTATGCCCAATGTAGAAAATGAAAGCTACGATAAGACCTTTTTGGCCTATATGGACAGCTCTCTCACCAAAGCCTACCAACTTTACAGACAAAATCCCGAAAATATAGAAGCCAGCTTCTTTTTGGCCGGGGCTTATGGTTTCAAAGGCAGGCTCTATGCCGAGAGGCACAATTGGGGCAAGGCCACCTTTGCAGGCAACAATGCCCTCAAATACTTGCGCCGAGGCAAGGGCGTAAACGAGCTCAGCCCGGAGTTTCTCTTTGGCGACGGCCTCTACAACTATTATTCGGTGTGGATTCCCCAAAACTATCCTGCCCTGAAACCTGTGATGGCTTTTTTTAAGAAAGGAGACAAAGACTTGGGCTTGAGGCAGCTCGACGAGGTGTCGCGCTTGGCTTTTTATACCCGTATCGAAGCGATGTATTTCTTGATGCGGATTTATACCAACGAAGAAAACAAGCCCCAAATGGCCATGCAGGTGGCGGAGGTATTGGCCAAAAAATATCCTAATAATCCCTATTTCCATCGCTACCATGCCATGGTCAATTTTTCGCAAGGCCGCCTCAGCAAGGCAGAGCAAATCTCCAGAGAGATATTGGAGCGTGTAGAGAAAGAGCAAATCGGCTATGAAGCCGTAAGCGGACGCTACGCCAGCTATTATATTGGCTATGCTTTGTATTATCGTAATAAGAAAGACGAGGCCAAAATCTATTTGGACAAGGCCGTGGCTTATGCCGAAGCCACCAAGTCTTACGATTCGGGCTACTTCCGCAACGCCCTCAACCTCTTGGCCGGTATCGCCAAAGAGCGCAAAAACGACCGCGAAGCCAAGATGTATTATGAAAAGATAGCCAAGTATGGCGCAAAAAAAAAAGATAGAAAAGATGCCCGCAAGCAAGTGAAACAATATAAAAAGAAAAAACTCGATGAAGATTAATCAAAAAATAGTACCTTAGAGCGTCTAAACTTTAAAATTTTACAGACCATGAGTTTACAGCTATTTACGGAACGCGTACAAAATATTGTTCAAAACGACAGCAAACTGGGTACTACCCTCAAGTTCAGTACAGATGAAGGGGCGGTATTTATAGATGCCAGTCAGGTACCTAATGTGGTAAGCAACGAAGACAAAGAAGCGGCTTGTGTAATCAGCCTCTCGCTCAACGATGCTATCAAGCTCCTCGATGGCGACCTGAACGGTATGACGGCCTTTATGATGGGCAAAATCAAAGTAAAAGGCGATATGGGTGTAGCCATGAAGGTAATGCAACT
>DAIQNQ010000011.1:0-4828 GCA_036788275.1 Thermonemataceae bacterium | reverse complement strand
GTATAAAATGATTTTGTCTTTTCCCCCTTCGAAAGGCTTATCTAGTAAGAAATGGGGGTGTCAAAGTGTCTTAGTTAATTGATTATCAATAAATAAAATTTAATTCAAAGGTAGATACGCACCGCAGTGCGTATCTACGAGATTTGTGTTGCTGGAAATTTTGGGAAGTTTGTATAAGATTTCTATCTAATTTTCTTCTTTCCCAAATCTATATAAGATTAGCTTTCAAAGGAAGGATTAGGGGCGGTTTCAAAACCTTTTCCTTAGAGAGCTACTTTATTTTGGGTATAAATTAACCCTGCTGTTGGCTGAGCTTGTCCACCACCTGAGGCGAAATACCCATAGAAGAGAAGCCTCCGTCGTGATAGAGATTTTGCATCGTTACCTTTTTGGTAAAGTCCGAAAACATCACGATACAGTATTCTGCACATTCGTCGGCGCTGGCATTGCCCAGAGGCGACATCATATTGGCATATTCATAAAATACATCGAAGCCCGAAATACCCGTGCCTGCGGTCGTTTTGGTGGGTGACTGCGAGATGGTGTTTACGCGCACTTTTTTGAGGCGGCCATAGCGCTCGCCGTAGCTGCGGGCAATAGACTCCAACACGGCCTTGGCCTGCGCCATATCCGAATAATCGGGGAAGGTGCGCTGTGCGGCAATGTAAGAAAGTGCCATTACGGAAGCTTCTTCGTTGAGGGCATCTAATTTTTCGGCTACTTGGAGCATTTTATGGAAAGAGAGCGCCGAAATATCTATGCTTTTCAGGTACCAATCGTAGTTCAAATCGCCATAGTCGCGGCCTTTGCGCACATTGGGGCTCATACCGATAGAGTGCAGCACAAAGTCTATCTTGCCACCGAGCACTTCCATTGATTTTTGATAGAGATTTTCCAAATCTTCCAACACCGTGGCATCGGCAGGAATTACCTCTGCATTGCAGGCTTTGGCCAATTCATTGATTTTGCCCATACGCATTGCTACAGGCGCATTGGTCAGGGTAAAATTTGCGCCTTGTTCTTTGGCTTTGAGGGCGACTTTCCATGCGATAGAGTTTTCATCGAGCGCACCGGTAATGATACCACGTTTGCCCGCTAAGAGTTGAGAAGCCATGTTTGATTCGTTTACTTGTTGAAATTCTTGATGCCAAATTAATCAAAAATAAAATCGAATTACAAACATTTCGGCTTATTTGGCTTGCATCGGAGTTTTGAGATTTACTTTTTCAATAAACTTCTGCAAGGTTTGAGAGGTAAATGGCTTAGAAATGTAATCGTTTACTTCTCTGTAAGATTTTGCACGTAATATATCTTGTTTTCTAATAGAGGAGGACACCACAAAAAGCTCCACAGGCTTGCAAAACTGCTTTCTCAGCTCTGCGTACTCTTCCAAAAACTCCCAACCGTTCATCATAGGCATCGAAATATCCAAAAATATCACATCGGGAAGTTGTGATGCATCAGAAACGTGCTGCTCTAAAAAGAGAATAGCTTTTTCTGCATCGGTGAAAGAAGAAAAATCTTCTGTTATTTGGTGATTGGTGATTAAAACTTGAAGACTGTAATTGTAAACGGAATCGTCATCTACGACAAGTATCTTGCCTACTTTTCTCATAGTACATTTTTGTTTAAGTTCAATTTTTGGATTCAATTCAGCTATAAGCTTTTAAGGGCTACTTTTGTTTTGAAAACCAAAAAACAAAAACAGGAAGCATTGTATTTATTGGGTACATTTCGTTAAATTTGGCACTTCAAAAAAATATAAAACTCATATCGTTTAGCCAATGGCCTATTTATTTACATCAGAATCCGTTTCTGAAGGACATCCCGATAAAATTTCTGACCAAATCTCCGATGCCGTACTTGATGCCATGCTGGCACAAGATGCTCATTCGCGCGTAGCCTGCGAAACGCTCGTTACGACCGGACTCGTAACCGTGGCCGGAGAGGTAACCACCAAAGCGTATGTAGAGGTACAAGATATTGTACGCGAAACTATCGAGCGCATTGGCTACACCAAAGCCGAGTACCAGTTTGAGGCCAAGTCTTGCGGCGTAATCGTAGCCCTGCACAGCCAGTCGCCCGATATCGCTCGTGGCGTAGATGAAAACGAAGACAAAGAGCAAGGTGCCGGCGACCAAGGCATGATGTTTGGCTATGCCAACAAAGAAACCAAAGAATATATGCCTATGCCTTTGGCTTTCTCGCACAGAATATTGCAAGAGCTGGCGCGCATCCGCAAAGAAGAACCCAAGCTGATGCCTTATCTCCGCCCCGACTCAAAGGCGCAAGTAACCATCGAATACAGCGACGACAACAAGCCCTTGCGCGTACATACCATTGTGGTATCTACCCAACACGACGACTTCGACAAAGACGAGAAGATGCTCAAGCGTATTGAGGCCGATATTAAGAAATATGTAATTCCTAAGGTAATTCCTGCCGAGCTTTTAGACAAAAAGACGGTGTACCACATCAACCCTACGGGAAAATTTGTAATCGGTGGCCCTCACGGTGATGCTGGTCTTACAGGCCGAAAAATCATCGTGGATACCTACGGTGGCAAAGGCGCACACGGTGGCGGTGCTTTCTCAGGCAAAGACCCCTCTAAGGTGGACAGAAGCGCGGCTTATGCCACACGCCACATTGCTAAAAACTTGGTGGCAGCCGGCTTGGCCGACGAAATTCTGGTGCAAGTGGCTTATGCCATTGGGGTAGCTGCTCCTGTATCGCTCAATATCAACACCTACGGCACGGCCAAAGTGAAGATGACCGACGGAGAAATTGCCAAAATCGTAGCCGAACTCTTCGATATGCGCCCTAAGGCCATTATCGAAAGGCTGAAACTCAAAAATCCTATCTACACACCTACTGCCGCCTACGGCCACATGGGGCGCGAGCCTTATAAGCAAAAGGTGGAAATTGTAGAAACAGAGGTAAAAGAGCAAAAAGGCACCAAAACAGAAGTTCGCAAAACCGTGAAGAAAGAGTTGGAGTTCTTCACTTGGGAAAAGCTCGACTATGTGGACAAGGTGAAAAAGGCCTTCAAAATCAAGTAAAATACATCAGAAAGCTCGTGCCCAAGCACGGGCTTTTTTTGTACCAAGATTAAAGCGATTTTCAGGATTTTCCTGATGGATTGCCCTGATTTTTAAAGATTTTAATTATTTGCTTTAAGCAAAACCTCTTTTGTTTGAGTATATTCATCTTCCATTTGTTTGTATATGAAAATTGTAATTGGTGCCGACCACGCAGGCTTTGCCTACAAGAAAATGCTCATCGCTTTTTTAGAAGCCCAAGGCTTTGAAGTAGAAGACAAGGGCACTTACGGCGATGCCTCGGTGGACTATCCCGACTTTGCCCACCCCGTAGCCCATGCCGTAGCCCAAGGCGATGCTCCCAAGGGCGTGCTTATCTGTGGCAGTGGCAATGGGGTGGCCATCACCGCCAACAAATACGCCGCCGTAAGGGCTGCCCTCTGCTGGAACGAGGAACTGGCCGCTTTGGCAAGGCAACACAACGATGCCAATATTCTTTGTATTCCGGCCCGCTTTGTGAGCGAAGAACTGGCCCAAGTCATGCTCGCCACCTTCCTCAAAACCGACTTTGAAGGAGGCCGCCACGCCAAACGTGTGGAGAAGATAGGGGGCTGCTTGTAAAAAGCCAAGCCCCTGAGAGGGGGCTTGGATATGTGCAAGAAGATGTGTATTATTGTCTAATGCATTGCATCTGCTCAGGTACGAGTAAGGTAGAGATAAAGGTAAGTTTGGTTTGGGGAAGAGAGGGAGTTGCGGTTGTATCATGTTGTGTGCAATTACAGTGAAGTGCCAACAAGATATGATTTTGAAAAGATGAAAACTGTAATTTTAATTATTATAATATTGACTTCTTGTCAACTAAAAACCAAGACAGATTCAACTATGACTGATAATTGGAATACATTCAAGGGATACTTAAAGGATAAATTACCTGTTTATTACGATAGGTTAAATCAACCTGCATCAGAGACAGAAATTGAGGAACTAGAGTCTTTGATAAATGCTAAATTACCCGATGATTTCAAGATACTATACAAAGAAAATAATGGAGAGGACGAATCTTGGTTTGTGGGTGGTGTTCTATGTGGAATGCGAATGTTGACAATTTCGCAGATTAAGAAAGAATTAAAGCAACTAAAAGAGATTGAAGACGAATTTAACTTTAATTCGAAATGGAGTGGAGATATTAGACCAGAGGGAACTGTAAAATCAGGGGCCTATTATGAAAAATGGATTCCTGTTTTTAGCGATAGTAATGGAAACTTTATTGGCTTAGACTTAATACCTGATTTGAAAGGAGAATACGGTCAGATAATAAATTTTGGGACTAATGAATATGACCATTTTGTAATTTCGAAGTCATTATCTGAATTTGTAGGATTCATAAATAATCAATTTGAGAATGGAAAAGCAGATAGAGCAATTTTTGAGAACGATAATGGAGAGAAAGTCTTGTTCGGATTAGTTGAAGAAAGCCATTTGACTGATGATTTAAGAGAAATGATAAATAAAAGCACACAACAATAAATATGCGTAATGGTCTGGTAAATTTGAACATTAAAGCATCAAATAAACAGCGTGGCGGTTTGATAGTGAAGTGGCTTGAAATCCCGCACTACGCATATTAGAGCCGTTAGTGGCAATTGTAAAGTAGTACATAATAAGATCTAATAATGGGTGTAGTTCATAATTTACAAATAGTCCCTAAAAGCAATACGAAAATCAAACTCGAAATAATTAAGGACTTTATTGGAAAGCTTGTCAATGATGGTCACATTGAAAAAGAATAT
>DAIQNQ010000010.1:26181-40657 GCA_036788275.1 Thermonemataceae bacterium | reverse complement strand
ATAGAATGATATTTGATATTTTTTCACGCCAAGCCGCCAAGCCGCTATTTTCCCCTTTCTTTTGCGTCTCTGCGTCTTTGCGAGAATTTTTTTTCATGCTAAGTCGCTATTTTTCAATAAAAAAGAAGTATTGATATTCTCATCGCTTGGACATCTTACAAACACCCATTGCCTCCTGCTCTTGCCGGAGGCAATGGAAATGATGTCTCAAAAGAGGTTTTACATTTCTATTTTATTCCTCCTATATCCCCAGCTCCTCCCTGATGCCCTGCGCCTTGGCTTGCAGCTCGGCAGTGAGCACCTCAAAAGCTGCATTGTCTTCCAATACCGCTTTGAGGCCAATATAAAACTTGATTTTAGGCTCTGTACCCGAAGGGCGCACGGATATTTTGCTGCCCGCCTCCGTAAAAAACTGCAATACATTGGAGCGCTCGCCAAAGGGCAATGCCTGCTTGCTTTTTGTGGACAGGTCTTGCTCTTCCAGAAGCTGAAAATCTTTTATCTTCACAATGCGCTCGCCCATCAACTGTGTGGGAGGGTTTTGTCGGAGCGACTGCATCAGTTTTTGTATTTCTTCAGCGCCTTGTATGCCTTTTTTGGTGATAGAGATGAGGCTCTCATGGTAGTAGCCAAAGCGCTTGTAAATATCCATTAAGAGCATAAACAAAGAGCTTCCGCTTGCCTTTAAGTCGGCGGCGAGCTGCGCGATGGCCACACAAGCCGACACGGCATCTTTATCGCGTACAAAATCGCCCAACAAATAGCCATAACTCTCTTCTGCACCAATCAAATACTGATGCGTAGTCTCTCGTGCGCGCATTTCAGCGGCAATGTACTTAAAGCCCGTGTAGGTGTTGATGCAATCCACGCCAAAATGTGCCGCCAGCGCATCGAGCAGCTCCGAGGTAACGATGGTTTTGACCACATAGCTTTTGTCGGGGGCAAGGCCTGCGGCTTGTTGTCGCAAAAGCACGGCATAAAAAAGCAGTGTAGCCGTCTGATTGCCATTGAGCAGTATAAAATCGCCTTGGATATTTTTTACGGCAATGCCTACGCGGTCGGCATCGGGGTCGGTGGCCAGCACCAAGTCGGCATCTATATTTTTGGCTTCGGCCAAGGCCAAAGTCAGGGCTTCGGCCTCTTCGGGGTTGGGGTATTCTACGGTGGGGAAGTCGCCGTTGGGGGCAGCTTGTGCCGCTACCGTATGGCAATGGGCAAAGCCTGCTGCTGCCAAAGCTTGGGGTATCAGGGTAGCGCCTGTGCCGTGCAGGGGTGTAAATACGATGCTAAGCTGCTGTGCTGCCGGAGGTGTCGGGAAGAGCATTTCTCGGAGCTTTTGTAGATACGCTTCGTCTATTTCTTTCCCCAATATGTGGATATTTGCCTCATGGGCTTCAAACTTTACTTCCGATAATTTTACATTTCTTACCTCTTCAATTACATTTTTATCGTGGGGGTTGGTCAGCTGCGCACCATCGTTCCAATAGGCCTTGTAGCCATTGTATTCTTTGGGATTGTGCGAGGCGGTGAGCATTACGCCGCTGTGGCAGCCCAAGTGCCTGATGGCAAAAGAGAGCAGGGGCGTGGGGCGCAATTCTTCAAAAAAATACACCTGAAAGCCATTGGCAGAGAATACATTGGCCACGATTTGGGCAAATTCTCGGCTACGGTGGCGGCTGTCGTAGGCCACAGCTACTTTGATAGGCGCATCGAAGCTTTTGCGCAAGTAATTGGCCAAGCCTTGTGTGGCCAAGCCTACGGTATATTGGTTCATGCGGTTGGTGCCTACGCCCATAATGCCGCGCAGGCCGCCGGTACCAAACTCCAAATCTTTGTAAAAAGCCTCTTTGAGGGCTTCGTATTGCTCCGAAGCGAGCATCTCTGACACCACCGCCTGCGTATCTGCATCAAAAGGGGCTTGTGTCCACGCTTTTATGCGTGCCTCAAGGGCTGGTTCCGGTATTTGCATAAAGAGAAATTGGGATGAAGAAAACGTTAAAATATGTTTAAAAATAAAAATTAGAATGGTATTTGCAAAAGTACAAACACATATCTATTGAAAACCCTATAAACTGACGATTTTATGACCAGCACTTTCAAAAGCAAAACGATCCGTTGGATATTCTGGCTGAATGTATGCACTACGGCCTTGGCGCTGCTCTTGCAGCTATGGAGGCACTAAGCCTCTTCTTTGATGGGGATAATATTGAAGGCCAGCTCGGAGTCTGCCTGAAAGTCTTCGGCTTCTTCGAGCATATTGTCGTCAGACTCCAGATAATACCAATTTACCTCTACTTGCCCACCTGCTTTTTTGTATTTTTTTAGAATGGCCAACATATCCAGAATGGCTCTCGAAGAGGAGGTATTGAAATAAGAAAGCTTGAAATTGAAGACAATGGGCTTTTTTACCTTTTCGGTGTACTCGCTGAGCCAAGCAGTGAGTTTGTTGAAGAACTCAAATGTTTCTTCTTGGTAAGATTCTCCCTTTATCTCACAGATGCCTGTTTCGGCAGAGAAATGAACATCAGGAGAGAGGTAAGTGCCTTTTTCTCCTTCTATGATTAAATCCTCCATGGTGTTGGTATATTTTGAAATAGTTGCAGAAATCAAGAAATACAAGCCTTTTCCTTCTACTGGCAGCCACTCGGCTTCGATAGGATTGCCCGACTTGAGGGCGATATCCACCAAGCCGATATTGCCGCTGTGATGGTTTTGGAGCAGGGCTTGGTTGCGCAGCTCGCTTTTCAGTTCGCGCAGGGCTTTGCGTTCCAAGGTGGCAATACGCGCAATGCGCTCTTTGAGGCGGGGAATTTGCCCGTCTTGCACCAAGTTGCAGGTAGTAAGTTTGAGTTTTTCGTCGTCTTGTTGCAAGAGCACCAGCCCGATGCCTGTGTCCTTTCCATTTTCGGCGAGGGGGGTTCTTTCAGCAGAGTAGTTGCGTACGTTCTGGGCGAGTTCTATAAAAATATAGAATACTTTTTCTCTGATAGACAAACTTTCGGAAATGTTGTAGCGCATGTACTGGCTCATTTCGGCAATTACCGGATAGAGCAGCGGCCCTTGGTAGTAGAGGATTGCTTGGCGCGTTTTGAGATTCAGGTAGTTGTCTAATACTTCAGGAATATGAAACATCATGAGCAGTTATTTTTCAGTTGAAAAGCCTAAGCCAGCGCCTTTCTTTCGGCATATTCTATGTACTCGTCGTGCACAATGGGCAGGAGCGCATATCGGAGATACACTTGGGCAGTAGCTACCACATCTTTTTCGCAATACACCGCGATACGGTCAAGGTCTTGCTCCTCCCAAAATACGCTGCTTACTTGGCTGCCGTCAATATCGTCTTTGGGGGTAGGAATATCAAAAACGTGGCAAAGCAGTTCTAATTTGGTAGGATTTTTCCAATCGCCAAACTTCCACATATCCATCGTATCAATAATATGCTTTACCTCCCAAGGCTTGCGATCGCGTATTTCCAGCTGTTTGGGCAAAGGAATCTGATTGATGAGATAGCGCCTTCCCATATACGGAAAGTCGAACTCACGGCCATTGTGTGCACAAAGATACTCGAAGGAATTGGTATCTAAAATAGCCTTGAAGTCATTTAACAATTTCTTTTCATCTTGACTGTAACAAGATTTCACTTTCATTTTTAAGATGCCGTCTTTGTAATGCAAGTAGCCAAAGCTGATACACACAATTTTGCCAAATTCGGCATAAATACCGGCATTTTGATAGTACTTCTCTTCAGCACTCAGCTCGCTTTCGGCTTGGATACGGGCGGCTTTCAGCTCCCACATTTTGCGCATTCCCTCCGGAAGGCTTTCGTAGTCTTTTTGCCCTCTTACGGTCTCAATATCAAGAAACAATATTTTTTTTGATACTTGCTCTAAAGTGCTTGCAATCATAATGATACAGATGAAATGGGCTTGGGTGATACAGATCCTTTGGTGTAGCTCAGAGCAGATATTTACTCTGGGGGAAGTGTTTGTAAAAAACATCTTGCCAGTACTTTATTTCCTCCTCCTGCGTGCTTTGTTCGATAATCTCGGTACAAGCTTCCCATACGTTAAACTCGATGATTTCGGCATTTTCCCCAAGTTTGAGTGCTTGAAGATAATATTCGATTGCTTTGGGAAATTGCCTCATAAAAAAGAAATTAGCAGCCATCTTGATAATACAATTGCCCACCATATCAGGAAATTTCTCTAAGATTTTCTTAAGAGCCAGATTGCTTTCTTCATATTTGCCTGCTGCCGTAAGCTTGCCCGCAATACCAATCAGCTGGGCTGCTTTTGCATCAGAGGCGAGCAATTCCAAGAAACTCGTTTGCAAGGCTTTGCCCTGCTCGTGGTCGCTTTGGGGTACACTTTTACCAAAAAGGTGGAGATGCAGGCCGCCATCGCTGCTTTGCCTAATACCCACGCTGAGGTGCGCGTGTGCTTGGCCTAATTTCAGCCCTCTTTCGTTGAGCAGCTGCGCCGCTTGCTCCAAACTTTTGAGCGCACGATGAAAAAGTAGTACGGCCTCCACTACTTCTCTGTCGTTAAGTTCTTGTTTGTGTTGAATCTTGCGCAAGATTCGGGTGATTTGCTGGAGGGCATAATCGAGAAAATCAGAAGGTTTTATTTCAGGAAGTTTGATTAGCTGCTCTACCATTTGAGCAGAGGTATTGATGGCCTGAAAAACTTCACTTTCAATCACCAGCTCCTCCAAACTGTCGTAGGCAAGTTCGAGCGCCGAAATCACCGTTTCGTAATTGCGCTTTTCAAAGGCATCTTTGGCAAGTTGTACTTGTGTCAGAAAGGGACTCATGGTTTTCAACAGGAGTTTCTGTGTATTCCGTTGAAAGATACAACTTTTTTTATAAAATAGAAATTCCTACGTAATTAAATGGCGTGATAAGTTTTAGCTCCTCTTTAATATGTGTTTCCACTTCGAGGCCTTCAATGAAGTTGTGCAGGCTTTGCTGCGTGATGGTCTCTTGGGTACGGGTAAGGGCTTTGAGGGCTTCGTAGGGCTGCGGGTAGTTTTCGCGGCGCAAGATAGTCTGAATGGCCTCTGCCACTACGGCCCAATTGGCTTCCAAATCGGCTTGTAAGCTGGCTTCGTGAAGCTGGAGCTTGCCCAAGCCTTTTTCCAAAGAAAGATAAGCCAAAAGGCTATGCGCCAAGGGTACACCCAAATTGCGCAGCACTGTAGAGTCCGTGAGGTCGCGTTGGAGGCGCGATACGGGCAGCTTGGCCGATAGGTGCTCCATAATGGCATTGGCATAGCCGAGATTGCCCTCAGCATTTTCGAAGTCAATAGGATTGACCTTGTGTGGCATGGCCGAGGAACCTACCTCTCCGGCCTTGATTTTTTGTTTGAAATAGCCCATCGAAATATACTGCCAGCAGTCGCGCGCCAAATCTATCAAAATGGTATTGATGCGCTTGAGGTTGTCGAGCATCGCCGCCAGATTATCGTAATGCTCTATTTGGGTAGTATAATTGCTGCGATGCAAGCCCAATCTTTTCTCTACAAAATCTTCGGCAAAGCGCTTCCATTCTATTTGGGGATAGGCCACTACGTGGGCATTGAAGCTGCCGGTAGCGCCACCAAACTTGGCCGAATAGGGGAGCTTGGTAAAAAGGAAAAGTTGCTTCTCGAGCCTTTCCACAAATACCATCAGCTCCTTGCCCAAGCTGGTGGGCGATGCAGGCTGTCCGTGGGTATGTGCGAGCATGGGTATTTTTTGCCATTGCTGCGCCAAGTGTCGTAGGTGATTGATTTGCCGCTCCAATACAGGCAGTACTTGGCCTTGCATCGCTTCTTTGAGGCTGAGTGGAATGGCCGTATTGTTGATGTCTTGAGAGGTAAGCCCAAAGTGAATAAACTCTTGGTAGGCTGCCAAGCCCAAAGCCTCGAAGCGCTCTTTGAGGAAATACTCTACGGCCTTTACGTCGTGGTTGGTGGTTTGCTCAATACTCTTGATGCGCTGGGCATCGGCCTCCGAAAACTGCTCGTAAATGGCTCTTAATGAAACAAAATGGCCTGTATCGAAGTTAGCAAGTTGTGGCAAGGGGATTTCGCAAAGGGCAATAAAATACTCTATCTCTACCCTCACGCGGTAGTGTATCAGACCAAACTCAGAGAAGTAGGGTGCCAATACGGCCAAAGATTTGCGATAGCGTCCGTCTATGGGACTAATGGCCGTGAGGCTGTTCAATTCACTCATCGAATTTTGATTTTTGGGACTTGCCTTCCGAGGCAATATTTATAAATAATAAAACACCCTTGCGGGCTTAATTTCTACCAATATGATGGCTCAACGCTGCAAATATACGTGCTTCTTCTTCTTCTTCCTCATGATACATACAAATACTTTTGCGCAAAAAACTTGGCAAGTTCAAGAAAGCAGCATTACTTTTAAGATAAAAAATGCGGGCTTTTATGTAGATGGTTCGCTGGGCGACTTGGAGGCAAGCATCGCTTTCGACCCCGAAACGCTGGAGGGCAGCATCGAGGCCTCCGTAAAAACCAAGACCATCAATACCGACAACAAATCGCGCGACAAGCACCTGCGTGCCGCCGATTACTTTGATGTGGAGCGTTACCCGCTGATTATAATGAAAAGCAAAAAAATTGCCCGCTCGCAAGCAGGCAATTTTATCGGTTATTTTGATATAAGCATCAAAGGCATTACCAAAGAAATAAAAGTGCCTTTTAGCCTCAAACAAGGCGTATTGAGCGGCTACTTCGACCTGAACCGCCGCGACTTTGGCGTGGGTGGGCGCAGCCTGATTCTGGGCGATGAGGTGAAGGTAACGATTCGCCTCAAAGTATCGTAAATTAAGCTTTTACAGCGTCTAAGTTTACCTTGCGTTTGATGAGATGGCCTTCGGCACTGCCTACGGCGATGAGCGCTCCGGTAGCACCTTGGTTGAGCTCGGCGGCATTGGCCTCGTCGGTATCAATGTGCATCTCCAGTTTGAATTTGTCGGATACGCGAATCAGCACATTGCCGAAGGTGAGACTTCTTTCGGCATTTTCAATACGGACTTCTACCACATCTTTGTCTTGCACGCCAAAGGCGGCAGCATCTTTGGGGTGCATGTGGATATGCCTCCAAGCGCAAATTACCCCTTCTTTCAGGTCTATTTTTCCTACTGTGCCTACCAAGGTGATGCCCGGCGTATTGGCGGTATGTCCCGATTCCCGCACGGGCGCATCAATGCCCAAGAAAAACTCATCGGTACGCGAAATTTCTACTTGGTCTTTGGAGCGCACCGGGCCGAGTACCCGCACTTTTTCGATTTGATTTTTTGGCCCCACCAAAGTTACCATTTCATTGCAGGCAAACTGGCCGGGCTGCGAAAGCGGGCGCAGCTCGGTAAGCTGATAGCCTTTGCCAAAAAGTAGCTCTACGCTCTCTTGGGTGAGGTGTACATGCCTCGCCGATACAGCTACGGGAATGATGCGGGCATCTTGCACCACATCTTGGGCATTCACGAGCTTGGCACTTTGGCGGGCGATGGCCCACTGCTCATCGGTACGAGCTACCAATATTTTGCAGCGGCTTTGGGGCAGCGAGATGTCATCTACGGGTTTGGAGGCACTCACTTTGGTATCGCGGTTGTGGTCTTCATCGAGGAGCGCACCGATAAAATCGAGCCTTTGGGCGATGCGGTGGCGAATCATAGCGCTGTTTTCGCCGATGCCCGCCGTAAAAATAATGGCATCTACACCGCCCATAATGGCAGCATAGCTCCCGATGTATTTTTTTACACGATGGGCAAATACCTGTATGGCCAAGCGACATTCTTCATTGCCTTGGGCAGCGCTCTCCTCAATGTCGCGCATGTCGCTGCCCGCATGTGAGATGCCTTTGAGACCACTTTCTTTGTTGAGGAGCTGGTTCATTTGTTCCCAAGTGTATCCTTCTTTTTCCATCAGGTAGAGCAATACGCCCGGGTCTATATCGCCGGAGCGCGTGCCCATCACCAAGCCTTCGAGGGGAGTCATGCCCATGCTGGTTTCGATGGAGCGCCCATACTCGATGGCACATACACTGGCACCATTGCCGAGGTGGCAAGAGATGAGGCGGAGCTGGCGCAGGTCGGTTTTGAGGTAGTCGGCGGCCATGTGGGCGACAAACTGGTGGCTCGTGCCGTGGAAGCCGTAGCGCTGTATTTTGTGCTTTTGCATCAGGGCATTGGGCAGGGCATATTTTTTGGCGCGCGTGGGCAAGGTACGATGAAAGGCCGTATCGAAAACGGCAATATGGGGCAGCTCAGGAAAAAACTCTTTGGCCAGGCGAATTCCCAGCAGATTGACGGGGTTGTGCAGAGGAGCAATGGCCGACAAGGCCTCGATTTGGGCTTCTACTTCGGGGCTGATGAGGGTGGCTTCATCGAAAATATCTCCGCCGTGTACGACGCGGTGACCGATGCCTTTGAGCTGCTCTTTTTGTATCTTGGCAATGAGCAGAGGCAGGGAGTGGCGGAGGGTGGCTTCGTGGCCGGAGGCAGGGCAGAGGCGGCTGTCGCTTTCGTCCGAAAACTTGAGCAAGGGCTGTGCCTCATGGATACGGTCTATGCTCATAGAGAGTATCTGTTGGCCTGTTTGAGAATCTAAAATGTCGGACTTCACGGAGGAGCTTCCGCAGTTGAGCACTAAAATATGCATAGCTGATAAAAGATTTGGTGAACGAGCTTCTTCAGATTAAAAGTAGTTTTTTTCTCTTAGAAAGCCAAGCGCTCCAGCAAAAGAAAGCGCAAGGAAACATTTAGCTTGGCTTGGGTGTTTTGAAAAGGTACAGCTAATTTTTTATACAATGTATCTCAAATCATTAGGTTTTTTACTCGCTTCTCTGTTGCTTTTTGGGCAATGCCAATCGCAGCAAAAAGAGCAAACCCAGAAAGCCTCCAAAACCCTTTCAAGCAATTCTTCTATGAGCAACAAAGCCCTTATTACCTTTGGCGCAGGCTGTTTTTGGTGTGTCGAAGCGGTATTTCAGCGTATCGAAGGCGTACACAAGGTTACTTCCGGCTATATGGGTGGCTCGGTGGCCAATCCTACCTACAAGCAGATTTGCACGGGGCTTACCGGCCACGCCGAGGTGTGCCAGCTGGAATACGACCCCCAAGTGGTGAGCTTCGAGGAGCTGCTCAAGGTGTTTTTTGGTACGCACGACCCCACCACACTCAATCGCCAAGGCAATGATGTAGGCACACAGTACCGCTCGGCGATATTTTATCATACGCCGGAGCAACAGCGTATCGCCGAAAATTTTAAGAAGGCGCTCAACACTGAAAATGTATTTGGCAAACCTGTGGTAACGGAAGTTACGGCGGTCAGCACTTTTTATGTGGCCGAAGACTATCACCAAAACTACTACAACGAAAACAGCTCGCAGGGCTATTGTACCTATGTAATTAAGCCCAAGCTGGACAAGTTGGATAAGTTTTTTGCTGATAAGCTGAAAAAGTAAAGTAAAATGAAATGTAATAAAGGAGTTGTTTTGAGCATTTACCTCAAAACAGCTCCTTCTGCATTTTATTATTTTTCAGATTCTTTCTTCAACAAGTCGAGCCAAGTCTGCATTCCTTTTTCAAGGTTTTTATTGAATGATTTTCTAAGCGCTTCGACTGTATAAAAGGTGGAGTGTATTTTTGTACCTCCAGCATTGATAGTGGTGCTATTGCACAAACAAACCTGCTGAAATGGTCAAGCTGATTACGATTGATAAAATTGACTTTGTCAATGGCGTATTGCCTTGGTGATTCTGAGTTATACAAAGAGCGGCACAAAGTCAAGAAGCGATTGCTTGGGAAAATTGTTTAAAATGAGAGAATGACATTTGCCCCAATTTGCCCACTTTGATAACTTGCATTACCTTTTCCATCAATTGTTCCGCTGCGACTTGAATAGTCAAATTCTGCCTCGAAGCTCAGCGCTGTCCTTCTGAAGGGAATCGTGTAGCCGATTCCGCCCATAAGTGAGGTGCCGATGGCGTATTGGTGTTTGTAGAGATTGCTGTCTTCATTGACTCTTTTGGTGGTAAATTGCCCAAAGCCAAAGCTGCCGCGAAGATAAAGCCCTTTGTTGAATTGCTGGCTCAAAGCATAGTACTTGGCGGTAATAGCCAAGTTGTAGTAGTTGAATATGTAGCTGTCGCCATTATCGCCTTTTACTGATGAGCCAAAAGTGCCTTTGATGCGAGAGCCGATGCCCAAGCCTTTCCAGTTTTCGGGGGCTATATAAAAGCCCATCATCAGGTTATTGCCAGTGCCCGGGTCGAAAGCCCCGCCGTAGGAGTCTGAAAGTTGGCTTTTCATATCACCAAAAAACAAAGTTTGCCCAAAGCCCAATCCTATTTCGCCATAAATGGGAAATCTGTCTTTCTTTTCGTTGGGACTTTGTGCATTTGCCAATGGGGCAAAAAGGCAGGCTATACTCACTGCGAGAGTTACGATTAGATTTTTCATTTTTGTAACGTTTTTAAATTCTTGATTTATTTACGTTACAAAGGTCTCTTGATTTTTAGGGCGAAACGTTCACCTAAGTTAAGAAATTAAAAAGGGCTGTTTTTTGAATATACTTATTTTTTATCGGAAATTCTCTTGCGGATACGGCTCAATGAGGGCGGCTTGATGCCCAAGTAAGAAGCAATATAATGCTGGGGGATACGCTCAAAAACCTTTGGCCTTTCTTTCATCAATGTAAGATAGCGCTCTTCTGCTGTTTGATTTTCAAGCATCTCACTTCGCTGGCGAATACCCAAAAAAGCGTTTTCTGCCATTAACCTTCCAAAGCGTTCAAATTTAGGAATTTCAATATAAAGTTGTTGCAAATTTTTTGCAGAAAGCAAAAGCAATTCCGATTTCTCCAAGGTTTCGATATTTTGCCTGCTTGGCCTGTCTGATAAAAAACTTTCATAATCAGTGTACCAACCGTTTTCAAAAAAGAATTGAGCCGTATTTTCTTGACCTTCGACATTGTAATAATAGCGTAAACAGCCACTATTGATAAAATAAGCATATTTGCAAACCTGTCCCTCTTGCAAAACCATTTCCTTTTTTTTATATTTTTTCACTTGAAGTTTAGACACAAAATATTCTTGTTCACTTTTATCGAGCGAGATAAATTGAGAAAGGCGATTTAATATTTGCTCGTACATTGTTTTATTCTGTGGCCAAAAAAGTGATTTTATAAAGAAGAGGTTTTAGCGTTGTCCTTAGCTTCTACGATTTTCAGTGCTTTAGAAGAATGGAAGCTTTCAAATCCCCGCCCTGTCGGGTGTCTTTGTACTTGACAATTCCTCTGGCTTCGTTTTTATTTGGCCAAAGAAGGAGGCTGCTTGTAAATGAATAAGCTTGTAAAAATAATAAATTTATCTGTTTTTTGGATTTCTTATGGGTTGATATTAAAAAACTTATATTTTTGTATAAAGGCAGACCAAAGCGTTTATATTTGGGGTAGCTGATGTAATATTTTGCTGCCGACTTTTAGGCAATGAAGATAAAGCAAGGCAATGAATGAGCTTGAAACATATATCAGCAGTTACTTTGGCATAAGGTCTATCAGCAAACCTGAAAGCATCTCCTCGCTCTTTGAACATAAGGTTTATAACAAAGGGACGATGATTCTTCAAGAAGGCAAAACCTGCAATCACTTAAATTTTGTTCAATCGGGTCTTTTTAGGATGTTTGCTTATGTGGATGGCAAAGAAGTAACGCAGTGGATTTCTACCAAAGGATATTTTGTTGTGGATTTGTCGAGCTTTATGACACAAACGCCCTCCAAATGGAATATCCAAGCCATTACGGATGGGGAACTGTATGCCATCTCCAAAACTCAGTACAACCAACTTGAAGAAGTAGTACCTGAATGGAAAAAGCTTGAAAAACTTTTTTTGCTAAAGTGCTTTTCGACAATGGAAGAGCGGATATTTACACATCTTTCGATGACAACGGAAGAGAGATACTTGCATTTTTTTGAAAACAACAAGGAGCTGTTCAAGCAAGCGCCTCTTCAATACATTGCCTCGATGCTTGGCATGACCCCGGAGACCTTCAGCCGCATACGCAATAAACTGGCAAAATAATTTCTTGATTTTTATCAAGAGTATCGTCAAAATAAGCACCCACCTTTGTCATATAATCAATCTCTAAATTTTAAAAAGTAGATTTATGGCAGCAAGTATCACAACACAGATTTCGATTAATGCCTCACCAGAAAGAGTCTGGTCGGTGCTGACTGACTTTGAGAGTTACCCAAAATGGAATCCTTTTATCCAAAGCATTGTGGGTAATGCGGCAGTAGGCAATCAGATTACAGCAAGAATAAACCCTCCCGAAAGCAAGGGCATGACCTTTAAGCCTGTTGTATTGGCTTTTACACCTTACAAAGAGTTTCGCTGGATAGGCAAGCTGTTTTTTAAAGGCTTGTTTGATGGCGAACACAAGTTTGAAATCATTGACAACCTAAACGGAACAAGTACTTTTATTCACAGTGAAAAGTTCTCGGGGCTTCTTGTGGGGCTATTCCAAAAACAACTTGAGCAAAATACCAAAAAAGGCTTTGAGCTGATGAATGAGCAATTAAAAAAGAGGGCAGAAGGGCAGCATTAAGGCATTGTCACAGAGCTGCTTATAGTCCCTCCAAAAAGCTCTCCAAGGCTTGCTTTTCGGCTTTAGAGCAATCGCCGGAGTCTCTTACAAAAGCCGCTATGGCCTGCAAAAAGGCAGGATTGAGCGTAGAGCCGGGGAGTTGCTCTATGATTTTCTGTCGGTCTTCTTTCAGGTGGTAGCTCTGCATCAGCAGGCTGGGCAGGCTGCTTTGTATGGAGTAGCGCAAAAAACGTATTTCCAAATCTTCGGGGTCGGCTTGCACGGCTTTTTTGAAAAGCTCCTGCGCCTTGGCCAAGTAAGCCAAACGACTAAAAGGCATCCATTCAAATTTGGCTTTGAGGGCTTCTACGGCCCCCTCATAAGCCCAAGTAAGCGCTTGCGTTTCTTCTTCTTTGAGCAAAGCGGCCAAGTGGTCTGTGGCACGGCGGCTTTCTTTGGCCTTTTGATAGGCTTGCCTGATGGTGTCGTTCATAAGAAAGCTGTTTTGTAAAAAAAAATTATTTTTTTTCTAATACGTGCAAGTACTCGATGGTATGTGCTGCCGTGAAGTTCCTGTTTTGGCTTTTGTCAGCCTTAAAACGTTGATATTCCTGCGTCCGCAAATCGTACTTGCCCATACTTTGCATCAAGTTACGGATATTTTCAAAAGGAATCAGTCCTTCGTTGTTATAACTCAAAAAAATATATCGAAAGCGAGCTTTTTCGAGCAAATGCGCCAAAGCTTGCTCGGCCTCTTGGCGGCGGCAGTAGGCCGATTTATAATAATCAGGGCGAAGGCCTGTTTTGCCTTGTGGGGCAAAGTGGTCGTAGAGGGCAATGGTATTGAGCAGGTGGTAGTTGGCTCCGTACTGGCGGGCATTGTAGGGCGGGTCTAAGTAGAGGATGTCGCCTTCTATCTTTTCAATCAGCTTGTTGGCATCTTCCTGATACACCTCACAAGCGCCTTGGTGCAGCTCGAAGCTTGCCCCTTGGAGTTGCAGCGGAGCGGCAGCGGTTTTTTTAATTTTTTTCAGAAAAGCCCCATATACCGAGGCCGTATTGGCTACTTTGTCGGCGCTCTCCAGCAGACTCGCCAAGAGAAAATAATAAAGGTCTTCGTCGATGTGTCCTGCTTGCTGCCAAGCGGCGATTTGCTGGCGCATGGCATCAATCATTTGGCCATTGGCATCGCTAAAATACAAGCGCTCCGCAGGGCTGCAATAGTGCTCATACACAAAGCCTTGTACAGGTGGGAGCTGCCGCAGCGCCTCCAAAAAATCTTCGGCTTGGGCGATTGCTTGCGTATTGCCAATATAATTTCGGTTGAGGCAGTAGCTGTAAGGCTCTATGTCGTTGGCAATTACCTTGGCCACTTGCCCCTTAAAGCTCCGCCCCACTGTGCCCGTACCTGCAAAAAGGTCGCAAAAAACCTTGTCGGAGAGTGTACCTACATACTGTACAATGCTGTCTGTCAGAAAGCCGGAAAGTTTATTTTTAGAGCCTATATAATTCATAGCCAAGGCTTAGTCTTGGAGCGGGAGTGTATTTTCGGCTTGCAAACTTTGCCAGAGCAGGTCTTTGAGGGCATCAATCTGGTAATTGGTAATGGCCGAGATAAAAATATGAGGAATATCTTTGGGGAGTTTTTTGGCAATTTTATTCTGCTCTTTTTTATCTATCAAATCGCTTTTCGATACAGCAATTACCCTTTTCTTGTCCAATAGCTCAGGATTGTACTGCTCCAGCTCATCTATCAAAATACGATAGCTCTCAGCAATGTCCTCGCTGTCGGCAGCCAACATCATCAGCAAAATCGAATTGCGCTCAATATGCCGCAAAAAGCGATGTCCCAGCCCCTTTCCTTCGGCTGCCCCCTCGATAAT
>DAIQNQ010000010.1:14299-26081 GCA_036788275.1 Thermonemataceae bacterium | reverse complement strand
TCTTCGCCGTCGGCCACTATTTCGAGCAATACCTCGTTGGTTTCGGCATCTTTGGCCACTGTGCCGAGGGGCACTTCGATGATGATGTCTTTGCCATTGGCACCCGTAGAGCGATTGCCTGTGCCGATGCCCCCGTTTTCTGCCATCAGGTGTTTTTGGTAGCGCAGGTGCAGGAGTGTCCAGAGCTGGGCATTGCCTTTTAGGATAATGCTGCCACCATCGCCACCATCGCCACCATCTGGGCCACCCTTGGGCACATATTTTTCTTTGCGAAAGTGTACAGAACCGGCACCGCCTTTTCCTGACTTGACATTGATTTTGACGTAATCTATAAAATTAGAAGACATAGCTTTTTTAAGAGAGTACAAGGCCGCACTTGGCCGCCTACAAGATAATTTGATGATTTAGGCACAAAGATACAATTTTTTGGAGGAAGCTGGCGCTTTCAGTCAGGATAATGCGTGTCGAGCATTTGCAGCAGCAGGACTTCTATTTTGCCGCGCATCGTGGCATAAGAGGCATCAAAGCGATTGGCCGCTACCGAAAAGCTCATCAGTTCTCCTTTATTATTTTTGAAATAGCCCGAAAAAGCAATATTCCCTTGCATCCAGCCGCTTTTGGCTTGCAGGCGGCCTTGGAGGGCTGTGCCTTTGCCCATCGTACGCAAAGTGCCCGATTGCCCGGCTACAGGCAGGCTCTTCAAAAATACCTCAAAATATTTTTCGCGGCTCATTTGGTTGAGCATCGCCACCATTTGTGCCGTGGAGCAATGTCCGCTTGGTGCCAATCCGCTGCCATCTTCGAGACGGGCTTTGTCGAGGGCAACATTTTTACTTTTCCAGAAAGTCTTGATAAGCTCGCTGCTTTTTTTGCCAAAGGTATATTCTAAATACTTGAAAAGACTCTCCGCATAGAGATTGACACTGTACAGATTGATGTATTCGATGATGCTGCCCAAGGCCGGCGATTCGTGGCGGTAAAATATCTGCAAGCTGTCGCCGCGCTCTGAGGCTTTGCCCTCGACGGCAGCGGCTTGCACCGAGATATGGGTTTTTTGGAGGCGCTCCGTGAGCCATTGCGCCAGCTGCAAGGGTGGATGCGGCAGCGCCCCTTTGATGCTAAAAGTGCCTCCCAGCGGAATGGTACCGTGCAGATAGCGCTCAAAACTATAAGCAGCGCCATCTATGTAAGCTTGGTCGCCGCTGTTGGCCGCCGCCGTCAGGAGTTGGTTGTGAAACAAAATTTCGGGCATCGCAGGCTCTGTGCGCAGCACTTTGGCCGGAGCGCCTATCTGCTTGCCCGGTTCTAAGAAAAGCTGGTAGCTATTTTCGGCGATATTGAGGCCAAAAGCCGCTGCACCGTAGTAATTGCCGATGTCGCCCCAAATCCAAGCAGCAGGATAGACATTTCTGTTGAAAATTCCGGCATCGGCCAGCACCGCTCCTTGCACCTCGCGAATACCCAATTTTTGGATTTCGCTTGTAAACTTGGCCAGCACCGCCTCCAAAGAGCTGCCGATGCGGCTGCTGCCGAGGCTGGGGTCGCCACCACCGATGATATAAAGATTGCCTTTCAGGATGCCCTCTTCTATTTGTCCGCTGTAAGCCAAGCGGGTTTGGAAGCGAAAGCCTTCGCCGAGCATGGCCAGCGCTGTGGCGGTGGTGATGAGCTTGGCATTGGAGGCCATGTTCATTTGTTTGTCGGACTGGTAAGCACAAAAAACTTTGCCATCGCGGGCACGTGCTACCGTAAAAGACAAGAAGCCTTCGGCCAAGGCAGGGTCTTGGGCAAGCCTTTGGGCGGCCTGTTGGAGGCTGTTTTGTGCCTCAAGGCGTGGCAGGGTGCAGCATTGGAGGCATATCAGTAAGAGCCATTTCAAATCCATTTTTTTCTTTTGAAATAAATAATCAAGCCTATCACAATGCTTATCATTACACCCCAAGTAGCTACATAGCCATAAGGCGAATATAGCTCCGGCATATTCAAGGGCAGGGCTTCGTCGTTGAGGCTTTGGGGAGCGAAGTTCATACCATAAATTCCGGCAATAAAAGTAAGCGGGATAAAGATAGAGGAGAGAATGGTAAGGAACTTCATGACCTCGTTGGTACGATTGCTCAGGCTCGACATATACAGCTCCATCAAACTGTAGGTGATTTCCTTTTCGGTTTCGATAATTTCGATAATCTGCAAGCAGTGGTCGTGAGCATCGCGCAGATACAACTCCATTTTATCTTCTTTGCTGCCAAAACCATTGCGCGACAGCTCACTTATTTTGTCGCGCTCAGCCAATACAGCTTTTCTGATTTGGATAAGCTGTTTCTTTATCTGAATCAGCTCTTGGATACTTTGGGGCTGTGGATTGTGGATAATGTGCTCTTCGATGTCGTCGAGCTGGTCGCTGATATGCTCTAGCATGGGGAAGTAATTGTCCACGATGGCATCTATCAGGGCATAAGCCAAGTAATGTGCTCCTCGCTTGCGAATAGAGCCTTTGGCTTTGAGGATACGCTCCCTCACGGAGTGGAGGCAATCTTCGAGCTCTTCTTGAATGGTAATGACCACCTTATCAAACACAAAAAAAGCTACCTGTTCATTCACCAGTTCTTCTTGGTAGAAGTACAGCATACGCGAAATAATGAATTCGTGGCCTTCATAATGCTCTATTTTGGGGCGCTGGTGGAGGCTTACTACATCTTCGATAGCCAAGTTGTGAATATTGAAGTATTGCTGTAAGTGTTGCAGAAAAGTATTATTCCCATAGCCTTCTATATTTACCCAATGTATCAAGTCGGGGAAGGCCTCCAGATGTGCAAAGAGGGCTTGAATGTCAGGAGGATCATACTCGTGACACTGGTCTGCGTTGTAAGAGAACACCTGCATGCGAGGAGTCTCTGTATTGATGTGCTTTACAAAGCTAAATTCCCCCGGTACAGCGCCCACGGGTGCTCGATGAAACTCCTGCTTAAAACGCTCTTGTAGCGTAGGGTCTTTGCTTCTTAGGGTTCTGCGTTCAGCCATATTATTTTCTTCTTATCCTCAATATTTTTTCATTTACTTCTACAATCTCCATGTCGAAGTTATGCTCCGGGCTGTCGGCAAAGCGCACTTGGAGTTGGGTTTCGCTGCTACCTTTTTTCCAAGTGCCTTGTCGCTCCTCAATGCCATCGGTGGGTGCAATACCCAGCTCTACAAAGCGCCCATCGGCAAAAAGCTGAAAGCCGGCGCGCCCACGGGAAGGGGGGAAATCGTAGCTTTCGGGGCGATACACCCATACATCGCCCTCATTGTCTTCGTAAGAGTGCTTCCATACGGTGTCGAAAAGTGTATCCATGGCGTTTTTGGATTTCTGACAGGTATTGGCCGAGGCCGTAAAGAGGAGAATAAAGAGCGTAAAAATTGTGCGATTCAACATTTTTTTAGACTTTTAGGCTGTGAAACCAACAAGTTTAGCAATTTTTTGTTAAAATTTCAGGCTAAAAAGAAAATAGTTTTGGAAAACGAAGCCATCATCGAGCAATTAGACCTCTACGCAAGGCTTTTGGAGCTGCACGGAGAAAACGAGTTCAAGACCAAAGCCTATTATGTGGCGGTTTTTCATCTTGAAAAACTTACAAGTCCCTTGGCCGAAATGCCCTTGGACAGCCTCAAGAAGCTTTCGGGTATCGGCAAGAGCGTAGCCGAAAAAATCCACGAAATCAACCAAAAAGGCTCTTTCGAAGCATTAGACACCTTGCTGGCACAAACCCCGCCGGGTTTGCTTTCCTTTTTCAAAATAAGAGGTTTGGGCGCTAAAAAAATACGCACCATCTGGCAAGAGCTGGGCATCAGTACGCTGGAGGCCTTGGCCGAGGCTTGCGAGCAAAACCAAATTGCCCAAATCAAGGGCTTTGGCGAAAAAACCCAAGAAAGCATCAAAAATGGCCTCATTTACTTAGACCTCAACGCCGACAAGCTGCTCTATGCCGATGCCGACAAGCTGGCTGCTCAGGCTTTGGACTTCCTGAAAGCACACTTTCCTACTTGTGCCGTAGTGGGAGCTATTCGCAGAAGAATAGAAGTGATAGAAACAGCGCAGTTTTTGGTGGCTACCGAGCAGTTGGCGCATTTCCATGATACCCTCGCCCAAAGCCCCTTGTGGGAGGCCAATCCCAAAGATACCGGACTCTTTGCTTGGCGAGGCAAGTTTGTAAAATCAGTACTAAAAGTAGAAGTACATGCTGCCACGCCTGCCGACTACCCCAACCGCCTGCTGCTGCTTTCGGCAGACGAAGCGCATTTGAGCAAGGGCAGCAAGCCTTTGTTGCCCTTGCTCAGAAAAACGCAGTTTCCTTCTGAAGCAGCGGCATATCAGGCGGTCGGTTTGCCCTATATTGCCCCAGAGCTGCGCGAAGGTCTTTTTGAGTTTGAATGGGCGGAGGCGGGCAAGCTGCCCACGAAACTTATTGAACCTACCGACCTGAAAGGCCTGCTGCACAACCACTCTACTTATAGCGATGGCAAAGACGGCTTAGAGACCATGGCGCTCGCCTGCAAGGCCTTGGGCTACGAGTATTTGGGTATCAGCGACCACTCCCAGTCGGCGGTATATGCCAACGGGCTTTCCGAAAAGCGCATTGTAGAGCAGCATGCCGAGATAGACGCCTTGAACCAAAAGCTTGCTCCTTTCAAGATATTGAAAGGCATAGAGGCTGATATTCTGGGAGATGGCGCTCTGGATTATCCCAACGAAATCCTCCAAAGCTTCGATTTTGTGGTGGCCTCTGTGCATTCTCAATTGGTCATGAGCAAGGCCAAAGCCACTGCCCGCCTTATCAAAGCCATCGAAAACCCTTACACTACGATACTCGGCCATCCCACAGGCCGCCTCCTGCTACGCCGCGAGGGTTATCCCTTGGATATGCCCAAAGTATTGGATGCTTGTGCCGCCAATGGTGTGGCTATCGAGCTGAATGCCCATCCGGTACGCTTAGATTTGGACTGGCGCTGGATTTACCAAGCCTTGGAGCGGGGGATTCTCTTGGCCATCAATCCTGATGCACACAGCAAAGAGGGCTATCAGGCGCTGTATTATGGCGTACAGGTAGCGCGCAAAGGCGGCTTGCAGCCGGAGCAATGTTTGAATGCACTTGGGTTGCAAGATTTTGAAACATGGTTGCAGCAAAAAAATAAAAAGCCTTAGGCAGCTTCTTGAGCTTGCATCTCTCAAAAAGTTGTATCTTTGGCAGAAAATTTGCCGCCAAATTGTGGCAAAACATCATTTCAAACAAAATGTCTTTTCTGCACCGACGATACCTAAAATGGCTTTATGCCTTCGGAGACCTTTTTGTATTCAATTTGGCTTTTATAAGTTCTTATTGGATACGCTTCGGTGAGTTAAGCCAGCTCTTGCTTAGCCCCTATGCAGAGTTTTGGGGGCTTGCCAACTTCTTGTGGCTCTTGGTGAGCTTGCTCACAAGGCCTTATGAGGTGTCGCGCTTAGAGGGTTACATGAGCATCGCCCGCAAAATGGTGCGCAGTACGCTTTGGCACTTCGTGATTACGACCTCTTCTTTTGTATTTCTGCAAGCATATATTTACTCGCGTTATCATCTGGTGCTTTTTTACGCCTCTTTTCTTGTCATGGTGATTGCGTGGCGTGTAACAGCAGCCTATTTTTTGAAAATTTATCGAAAATTAGGTTTCAACCAAAGCAATATTGTGATAGTGGGTTATAATGATTTGGGCTTGCGCTTGCAAGATTTTTTCAGAAGTCACCCCGAAAAGGGCTATCGGGTGCTGGGTTTTTTTGATGAAAACCCTCAAGCGCATTCGCCTTTTATCAAAGGAAATCTGGAGCTTTTGCCTGATTTTGTACTTAAAAATGAAATAGAAGAGATATTTTGTTCTTTGGAAAAAATAAGTGCCGAACAAATAAGCAAGCTTAAACACTTTGCCGACCAACACTACAAACGTATTAAGTTTATTCCCAACTTTGGTGAGCTGGCCAAGGAAGATGTAGCCTTTGAAAAGTATGGCGATGTGGCCGTAGTGCTAGCGCGCCACGAGCCACTCAACGACCGCCTGAACCAATGGCTCAAGCGTGCCTTCGACATTGCCTTTGCTTTGGGGGTGCTTATTTTCATACTGTCGTGGTTGGTGCCGCTTATTGCCTTACTGATTCGTTTAGACTCCAAGGGGCCGGTATTCTTCAAACAGAAACGTGCCGGAAAGGAAGGAAAAGACTTCTTCTGCTTTAAATTCAGGACGATGTACCTCAACCAAGAAGCCGATACCCAGCAAGCTTCTCGTAATGATAGCCGTATCACAAAAGTAGGGCGGTTTTTGCGTAAAACCAGCCTTGACGAATTTCCTCAGTTTATCAATGTATTGCTTGGCGACATGTCGGTGGTAGGCCCTCGCCCACATCCTATCGCGCTCAATGAGCGTTTTTCGCCTGTTATCGAGAAGTTTATGGTACGACATTTGGTGAAGCCGGGCGTTACGGGATTGGCGCAAGCGAAGGGCTATCGCGGCGAAACGCGCGAACTGCGGCAGATGGTCAATCGCGTACGTATGGATATTTTCTATGTGGAAAATTGGTCATTTCTGTTGGACTTGAAGATTATCTTTTGGACGGTATTCAGCGTATTGAAGGGGGATAAAAATGCTTTTTGAGAAAGAATCTTACAATGACTTCTTCAAACAGATTCTTTTTCGTAATATTGGTATAGCTCTGTGAATAAAATGATTACATGTATATCTTAATAGCTACATTTATCGTAGCCCTGATAATCTCTTGGGTAAGTATCCCTTCTATTATCAAGGTTGCCCAAGAGAAGCATCTCTTTGATGAGCCTAATGAGCGCAAAACGCATCTGGCCAAGGTTCCTACCTTAGGAGGGATTGCTATTTTTGCAGGTACGATTATCGCTTTTAGCCTTTTTCTGGAAGAGGAGCAGGGGGTGCGTTGGGGAGTTGTTTTCTCTGCGATGGTCATTTTGTTTTTTACGGGAGTAAAAGACGACCTGGTGCCGCTCTCTCCCTACAAAAAAATGTTTGCACAGGTTTTGGCAGCTGTATTGGCAGTGGTAGGCGGTGGCATACATCTCAGCAGTTTTTATGGCTTATTGGGTATTTATGAGTTGCCTGCATTTGTGGGCTTTTCGCTTTCCGTATTTACCCTTATCGTGATTATCAATGCTTTCAATCTATTAGACGGTATCAATGGTTTGTCGGGAGGCATTGCTGCTATTGCAGCTTTGGTCTTTGGAGTTTGGTTTTATCAGCACTCTTACACCAATATGGCTTTGTTGGGTTTTGCTACTGCTGGTGCATTGATAGGTTTCTTACGTCATAATTTGCTTTCAGGGCGTATTTTTATGGGTGATACAGGCTCTCTGATGGTGGGCTTCATCTGTGCCATTATGGCTATTCGCTTTATAGAGCTGAATAAGTACAGTGCTTTTTTTGAAGGAGGCAAAGCGCCTGTATTTGCTATTACGGTGCTGATTCTGCCACTTTTCGATACCTTTCGGGTTTTTATGGTGCGCTTGCTCAAGGGGCGCTCTCCTTTTTCCGGCGATCGCAACCACCTGCACCACGCTTTGATTGATTTGGACTTGAGGCATGCACAAGCCTCAGTGCTGATGTATGCGGTACAACTTTTATTTGTAGTGTTGGGTTGGATTTTATGTCATTTTAATCCTTACTTCGCTTTGGGCTTGCTCTCAGGCTTGATGCTCTTGCTTAGCCAAATTCCTTTTTGGATAAAGAGTCGTAGAAAAAAGAAAAGGCTTTTACAAGATAAAAGCCTCCTCATTGATACCCAAAAAGCCAAAGTGGCTTAAAGAAGCGTCCTAATAATCTCATTGATTTCGATGCCCTCGGCCTCGGCCTTAAAGTTGCGAACGATGCGGTGCCTCAAAATAGGCAAGGCCACGGCTTGTACATCTTCAATATCAGGCGAAAATTTGCCTTGCAGCAATGCATTGCATTTTGCTCCGATAATCAGGTATTGCGAAGCCCGCGGGCCTGCTCCCCACTCTAAGTATTGTTTGGCTTCGGGCGAGGCCAAGTTGCCTGCCGGACGCGTTTTGTGCACCAGTTTTACCGCATACTCTACCACATTGTCTGCTACTACGGCTTTGCGTACAAGCTGCTGAAATACGGCAAGGTCTTCGCCGGAAAGCACTTTTTCTGCTTTGGCTTTGCGGTCGGAAGTAGTGTTTTTTACAATATCCACCTCTGCCAAATAGCTTGGATAGTCGAGCTCTACATTGAACATAAAGCGGTCGAGCTGTGCTTCGGGCAGTGGATAAGTTCCTTCTTGCTCAATGGGGTTTTGGGTAGCCAATACAAAGAAAGGCTGTGGCAAAGGGTATTTCTTGCCTGCGATGGTTACGGCATATTCTTGCATAGCCTCCAAGAGCGCGGCTTGTGTTTTGGGAGGGGTACGGTTAATCTCATCGGCCAGTACAATATTGGCAAAAATAGCCCCTTTCATAAATTGAAACTGGCGGTCTTTGTCGAGGGTTTCGGCACCTACAATATCCGAAGGCATCAAATCGGGTGTAAACTGAATGCGGTTGAAGCTCAAGTCTAAAGCCGAGGCGATGGTCTGGATAAGGAGCGTTTTGGCCAAGCCGGGCACACCCACCAAAAGACAGTGCCCTTGCGAAAATATACTCGTAAGCATTAGTTTTACCACTTCTTCTTGTCCTACAATCACTTTGGATATTTCGGCGGTAAGTTCTTGATAGGATTGTGCCAATGCTTTGGCAGCTTCTACATCAGAGGCAAAGGTCTTCATAAAGGGGTTGGTTTAATAATGGAAAAGAATACAAGCATACCTGCTCAAAGCCCCAGCACATTGCAGCCTTTGAACTCCTCGTCTATTTCTACAAAGACATCGTTTTTTGCTTTATAGAACCAATCCATCAGTATCTTGTTTTTCTTTTCGTTGAGTGCCAGCATCGAAAGCCTCTGGTAATCGTCTTTCAGGTTCATAATATGCGCCGGATAGCGTGCTTTGAGATAAAGGATACGCATAGCCTTTTTGCCGTCGGGGGTGCGGTAGGCCAAGGGCTTGGAGATATTGCCTACGGTCATGGTATCTACTGCAAAAAATACAAAAGAGTCGAGTGCTTTGGAGTTGCCGGAGAGCCTTGTGGAGCCGTCTTCTCCTACAAACATACCCCCGTTGTTGGCGGTATTGGAGCTTACCCCCCCTTTATCTTCCGAATATTCGATGGCTGCTTTTTGGAAGCTGATACTGTCTAATCTGATGACTTGTACGAGGCTGTCCAAAAAGTTTTTGGCAGGCTCGATATCAGCCCTCGACCAGTCGGGCATCATCAGGATATGGCGGCAGCGAAACTCCTCGCCACGGCGCTCTTCAAGGCGGATAAGGTGGTAGCCAAACTGTGTTTCTACTACTTTAGAGACCTCGCCGGGCTTGAGCTTAAAAGCTGCTGCCTCAAACTCAGGCACAAAATTTCCTCTTCGCTGCCAGCCCAAATCGCCACCTTGGTTGCGGGAGTCATCTTCGCAATAGATATAAGCCAAATCTTCAAATTTTTCTCCTTTTTCTACAATACGGGTGCGAAGTTCCTCCATTTTGTTGCGGATACGCTCTTTCTCTGACTTGTCTATGGCGGCAATACGTACAATTTGGCCTACTTCTATTTCGCTGCCAATGGGCGGCAAGCTGTCGGAGGGGATTCTCTCAAAAAAGCGACGCACTTCGCTGGGCGTTACGGTAACGTCTGCGGTGATTTTGTCGCGCATAATCTTAGAAATCTTGTCTTCTTTCAAAGAGCTGCGTAATTCTGCTTTGAGGGCATCTATTTTTTTACCATAGAGCTCTTCGAGTTTTTTGACGGGCTGCCCTTGGAGCATCATTCCGATACGTTGGTCAGTTTCTAATTCGATGATGCGGTCGTCTATGGTTACCGAGTCTATTTCGGCCTTGGCCATAAAGAGTTTGTTAATCACAAGTGTTTGGAGCACTTGGCACTTGAATTCGGGCTTGTTGGGAATACGGCGCTCACCTACGAGCTGGAGGTAGGTAAGTTCCAAATCGGAAAGTAGTACGATATAATTATCTACTTTGGCAATGACCCTGTCCAATGATTTCTTTTGTGCGGTACTTTGTGTCAATGCACTTGCGATAAGTGCCAAGACGAGGAGGACTTTTTTCATGAAGGATTAGCGATAAATTTCTATTTTTTTGTCTTTTTGAGCCTTTTGGTACAAATCGTTTTCAAATTGGCGCATCAGTTCTGTTTTTCTCTGGTTGATGACCATATCCTTGATACGCTGCTCTACAAACTCAAGAGGGGATATTTGATTAACGATTTTATAATTCAAAATATATATGTAATACTGATTTTCTTCGTCTTTGGCTTCTACAAATCGGTTGTACTTCAAGAAGTTTACTTTGTCGGGCATTCTTTCGAGGGGGCTTCCTTTGATGAGCAGGTCAAAGTCCACCCAGATAGAATCTTGCAGTGAGAAATCTAAGGCATTGCTATAACAGTAATTGGCCAGTTGGGTGCGGTCTTTTTCGCTGTCAGACTGTATCCATCTTCGCACATTGTCTTGTTGAGGAGCTTTGAGAGGTACTTTTATAAAAAAAGCCCTGACGATGTTCTCTTTCAGCTCAAATTCTGCCTGATGGTTCTGGTAGTAGGCTTCTATCTCTTGTTTGCTTACTTCTCTTTTGAGATTTTCCTCAAGGTATTTCTTCTCAAACTCATAAGTAACCAAAGCATAGCGGTAGTCTTGCACCTTTTGCTCCAGTTCATTGCGGTTGTACTCGGTGTTATTTTGAGCATACTGAAAGAGCAGCTGCCTACGCAACCACGATTCGATAAAGCGATTGGCTATTTCGGCGCTGTCTTTCGCCCCAATACCCAAGGGCAAAATGCCTTTCAGGTCTGCCTCCCAGAGGGTTTGCTTGTCCACTCTGGCAATGGCCTTACCTTTGTCGGCTTCTTGCTGGCTTTTGTCTTGGCAGCTGCCAAGCAGTACAAGGCATAGAACAAGCCCCGAGAGTATTTGCTTACTTTGTTTTAACAAGCTTTTGAAATTCCGCTTCATTAATCTTAATAGGATTTTGCTGTTCGAGTTTTTGGAGCCACTCCTGCTCAAGATACTGCTGGTAATCGGCAATGATATAGCCGCGGGCTTCGTCAAAAGTACGGGGGCGCGGGCTTTGTACGGATTGTATCTCTACCAGAATTACACGTCCATTTTGCTGTAAGGTGCTGCTGCCTTTCTTCCAGGCGATGGCATCTACGGTGGGGTTTTCTCCTTTTTGAAAAATCCCTTCTGTAATTTTGAGGTTCAGAGGGTTTTTCTGATTGATTTGCTTTTCGAGTGCTTTGAGCGAGCTGGAGTATAGCTGAAGGCTCACACGGCTGTTGAGCTTGCGCTCTGTTCTGGAGAGAGGCTGGTACTTGCCATAGTCCTTTTGTACGATTTGTGTGGAAGGTACGCCGCGCAGCTTCAGATAATCTACCACAGTTTTGATTCTGGATTGTGATAGTGCCGCTTTTTCGGTGGGGTCAATGTGGCCGCCGATTTCTACGAGTACTTGTGTTTCGGAGAGCAGGTAATTTACCAAGCTGTTGAGCGTGGCAATGGCTTCTTTAGGGAGGTCGGCGGTGTTTTTATCGAATTGTACGGGACTGAGCGTAAAGTCTACCACTTCAAAACTTTTGGCACTTTTTCGGCTTTTTACTTCTTTGAGTACGTTCTCGTTGGCGGCATCAAACACAAGGGCTTGTACGCGCTCCTTCCA
>DAIQNQ010000010.1:0-14199 GCA_036788275.1 Thermonemataceae bacterium | reverse complement strand
TGAGTACGTTCTCGTTGGCGGCATCAAACACAAGGGCTTGTACGCGCTCCTTCCAGTAGTATTTTTCTTTGTTGCTTTCGTAATATTGGCGTGCGCCTGCGGTATCTTGGATAGCGCGCCCCCATACATTGTCGTTCATCATTTGGAAGAGCATCATGCCTTCACGGTATTCCCTTGCAAGCATTTTGTAATCTTGGTATTTTTGGGCAAGGTGCTTCTTCTCAAACTCAAGGGTCTTGTCATCTACAAATTTATCAAACATCACTTTCATATAATGCGCTGCATTGCTCAGGTCTTTGCGGGGTGTTTGTTTATTTTCGGCATAGGTAATAAAATCTTCGGCCTTGTAGCTCTGGCTGCTTTGGCTGGGGCTGTGCGAGAAGGAGAGCAGGGTTTCTTTGCGCAGTTTTTCGTCGCCTTGATAGCGCCATTGGCCTTGGAGCAGGCTGCTATCGGCACTTGCCAGCAGTTTTTCAAGATTTTTTTGTTGTATGTTCAGCCGGTTTTCCTGCTTGAGCTTTCGCAAAAGGCTCTTTTTGTTTACATCAGAGCGGGAGTCTTTCGATACTTTCTGTACCAACAGTGGCTCCATCTCCTCGAAGCTTTCAAAAGGGACTTTTTCGATAAGTTTGATAATGTGCCAGCCATAGATACTGTAAGTGGGCTCCGAAATACTACCTTCTTGCTCAAGGGCAAAAGCAGCTTGTTCAAACTCAGCAATGTAGCTGCCCACATTGAAGGCCGGCAGTTCGCCCCCTTGGTTTTTGCTGCCCGGGTCTTCAGAAAACTGCGCACAGAGCATTTTCCAGTCAGCACCTTTGAGGGCTTGCTGGTGAATCTCATAGGCTTTTTGGCGATGGCTCACCGAGTCGGCAGCCGATTCTCCTTTGGCAGTACGCACCAAGATATGTGCTACTTTGCGCTTTCCTTGGGTGTTGCGTCGGTCATTTACTTGCAGAATGTGGTAGCCGAAGTCTGTGCGAAGAATTTCGGAAATTTGGCCTTTGGGCGTGCTGTAAGCAGCCTGCTCGAAGGGGTACACCATCTGCAAAGAGGTGAAGTAGCCCAATGCGCCTTCGTTGTAGGTAGCGGAGGGGTCTTCGGAGTATTTTTTGGCCAAGAGCGAGAAATTTTCCCCTTTGAGGGCTTTCTGGCGAATCTCTTGGATGCGCTGATAGGCCGCCAAGGTGTCTTTGGGCTCAGCTTCGGGTGATACACGAATGAGGATATGAGAAGCGTTGATTTCTTCTTTGAGTCGCTCATACGCTTGGCGCACCAGCTCTTCGTTCACATTTTTGAGCCTGAGATAAGGTTTGGCCAGTTGTTCTTCGTAGCCGGCCAGCTCCGCCTTAAACTCTGTGGTGGTGTCAATGCCTTGTTTTTCGGCATCCAATACTTTGAGTTTGAAACGGGTGTAAAGTTGCAGGTACTCGCGGAGGCTTTTTTCGGAGTAGGCGCTGTCTTGTTGGTTCAGGTTTTTTTCGTACACGTACTTAAACTCGCTCAGCGAGATAGGCTGTTCGCCCACCTGTACGATGATGGGGTCTGCGGCAGTAGAGGATGTTTTTTGTGTTTTGCAGCTGTACAACAGCAGCGCTGATATGCCAAAAATATACAACAGGGCTTTAAACATAAGCTTTGTTCTGTGTTGAGGTGGATGGAGGCCGAAGGCTTGCAAGGAAGTATCTGTCGAAAACAGAATTTCCATACATGGCTTCTGCGCAAGTGCAATTTTAAGGATTTTTTTTCTTTTCTGAAAGCCTTTCTTTTCTGAAAGCCTCAGAGGAGCTGTTTAGGAGAGCCTCATCTTCTTTTCCAGATGCCATATACGGTTATTGTCTTTTTGCAACACCTCCACATGGTCCATAATAGAGCTTACCAGCATGAGCCCCATGCCTCCTTTGCGTCCAGTGGCTTTGATAAGCGCCAAATCGGGCTGTTGGTAATTTTGAAAATTGAAATTTGAGGGGCTGTCAAAATCTATAATCTCAAAGAGTAAGCTTTCCGTTTCGATGTAAATATTGAGTTCGATAGCCTGCTGCACATTGCACTGCTGCGAGTGTATCACCAAATTGGCACATATCTCATCTACGGCCAGCACCATTTGGTTGATTTCGATTTCATTGAAATCCGTATGAGCCAATGTATCTGCTACAAAGGTTCGTATCTTTTTCAGATTCTCTTTCGAGCAATATGTGCGGTAGTTATAGCGCATGTATCTTTTGGAGAGCTTCTTGCTCATCGGTGCAGAGTAGCATCAGTTGGTCTAAGCCCAACATTTCGAATACATTGTGTACCTTAGGACTCATTCCGAAGAGGGCAAAGCCAATCTTTTTTTGTTCAAATTCATTCAAATAAGACATAAACACCCCCAAGCCCGCAGAAGAAATATAGGCCAATGCCCGACAGTCTATCAGGAGGATTTGCAGTTCGTTTTGCTGTAAAATTTCTCGAATGGCCATATCCACCGGAATAGAAGAAGAAGCGTCCAAATCGCCGACAATGCGTATTAGGTGGTGGCTTTCTTGTTGCGTTGTGTGTATCTCCATAGTGCTTCGATACGTAAGTGTCTGACTAAAAGTTGCTCAATGTAGCAATTAAAGCATCCAAAAACGAATTTTCTTACAAATTGCCTCTGAAAATATTTTTTTGGAAGAAAATTCTTGCAAAAATGATTTTTTTGAAACTTTGTTGCAGGTGTCCGAAGCAAAGCTCCTTTTAAATTCTGTAAAAATACTTGAAAGAAGTTTTTTTGATATTTTTGAAGAAAAAATTTTTTGTTCTGTGATTCTCGTGTTTATTTTGCAGAAATTCATTCTATCGCATTATTTAAAGAACCATCCCAAGGCAATGAAAAATATAACCGAAAACGAGAAAAGTAGGTACTCTGACGAAGAGTTGAAGGAGTTTGAAGAGCTGCTCAACAAGAAACTCGCGCAAGCCAAAGAAGAGCTACAAGAGCTAAAAGAAACCCTTAGCAAACGCAACGACTCCGGCACAGACGAAACCACCAGCAACTCCAAAGTGCTCGAAGATGGCTCCGATACGCTGGAGCGCGAAAACATCAACCAACTGGCTGCTCGCCAACAGAAGTTTATTCACCAGCTCGAAAATGCCCTGATTCGTATCAAAAACGGTACTTATGGAATATGCATTGATACCAACAAGCTCATCCCCAAAGAGCGTCTGCGCTTGGTACCACATACGCAACACTCCATAGAGGCCAAAATGAAAAAGCAGTAAGCGCCCGATGGATTTTCTTGCCAACCACGTAGAAGCACTCATTTTTTGTGCATCAGAGCCGATTCATCTGGAGGAAATCCGTCAGACCATGACGGAAATGTTTGAGGCCGATGTGCCCGAAGAGGCCATTGCCGCAGCGCTGGAGCTCCTCACAGAAAAGTACCAATCAGATATCTATTCTTTCGAGGTCATCAACTCCGGCGGCGGCTATCAGTTTCTTACCAAGCCGGCTTACCAAGCCAGCATTGGGATTTGGCTGAAGCAAAAGTCCAAGAAACGTCTTTCCACGGCTGCCGTCGAAACCCTCGCCATCATTGCTTACAAGCAGCCCATCACCAAAAGCGAAATAGAGCAGATTCGTGGAGTGAACTGCGACTATGCCGTACAGCGCCTCCTCGAAAAAGAACTTGTCGCCATCAAAGGTAAAGCCGAAGCCGTAGGCCGCCCCTTGCTCTATGGTACCAGCGAAAAATTTATGGACTACTTTGGTATCAATAGCCTTAAAGACCTGCCCCAGCCTAAAGATGTGGCTACCGAAAGTGCCGAAGATATGATTGGCGAAGCCAAAGACTAAAAAGTATAAGCCAAGCGAAAGTCAAACACATCGGCCACCTGCCTATGGGTGCGCAAAGAAGCCCCCACCGCCCAATTTTGACTTACTTGATAGCGCAGAATATAGCGCTGAAACAGCAAATCTGTATCTCGGTAGGGATTGTAAACATGCAAGCCCAACATCGGCGAAAAGCTGATACGCCCAATCACCAACTGATAACCTGCCAACAAAGCGCCTTTCCAAGGAATAGCCTCGGCTTCGGCTCTTTGGCGCATCTCGCGTGTATAGCCATCATATATCAGCTCCGCCCCCAAGTTCCAAGCACTCAGGGCGCTTACTCTTTTGGAAATCGAGAGCATTGCCCCGCCCAGTATGGTGAGTGTGCCCTCGTCTTCGGCTGTCTCGGGGGTATTTTTGGTAGAAAAGGTAAGCTCGGCCATCCAGCTGTAAGGCCGCTCCTTGTTCCACTGGGCAGTAGGGCGAGGGGCTGCTACAAAAGCCTCCGGGTGGTAGGTAAGACCTACACTCGCCATCGGAAAGTTCATTCCCTTGTTGGGTTGGCGCGAGCCTCCATTGGAGATGTGGTTGTAGTCGGCAGAAAGATGCAACTGCCAAGAAGGGTGAAAGCGGTAATAGGCACGGGTACTGAAGAGCATAAAAAAGCTCAGTGGATTGCTAAAAAACAGGTTATCGGGATTGTCGTTGGCATCATACACACGGCTCAGATACGAAAGCCCCAAGCCTACCCGCACCGAAAAATAAAGCGGCTTGGAAGGGCGAATAAGCGGCTCAAAAAAAGGTACTACCGAAAGTGCTTCGCCGAGTTCATCGGGATTGGAGAAGTTGAAATAGTTTAATAAAATACCTTTCTGCGGAATACAGTTGCACTGCGCCATGCCTTGCTCGCTGCGTACCAGCCATTTGGCTGCCAGCGAAAGCCCCCAAGGAGTGCTTTGAGATACCTCGCGAAGTTCGGGAGAATGTGGAATAATAAAGCCCCCATAGAAGGCACTTTCCCACTGGAGCAAGTTGCCGAGGCTGTCGGATTGGGCGCGAAGCCCTGTATTGCTGCACAGAATTGCGATTACATAAAGCCATTTTTTCATTTTATACCAAGATTAAAGTGATTTTCAGGATTTTCTTAATTGATTATCTTGATTTTCAATGATTTAATTTTAGTATTTAAGTAAAACCACTTTTATTTGAGTATATCTTTGTTTTGTATGTTTCATGACAAAGATAGTAGAAGCTTGATAATCAGCAAAAAAATCCTTGTTTAACCCACAATATAAGCCATTTGGTAATGCTCCCAAGAGAGCGTGTGCAGGGTGTAGTGTTTTTGGGCGCTGCGGTGTAGGCAGTGCCAATTGCCTTCTTTTTGATATACCGCCAAATCTTCCCGAAAACTCAAGCCGGGCTGGCTCAGCCATTTGTACATGGCCTCTTTGATGCACCAAGCGGTAGTAAGGCTTGGCAAGTCATCTCCCAAAGCATCAAGCTCTTCGGCGCTCAGGAAGCGTGGCGCTACGCGGCGTATCTTTTCGCTGCAAGGCTCTATGTCTAAGCCTGTTTCGCGCTCTGTATGCACCAGCGCCGCCACAAAAGGAAAGGAATGAGAGAGCGACAACTTGGCTGGGCTGTCCTCAAAAAAAGGCTTTCCATTGGCTTCTTTGAGTAAGCCTTGGTAGCGTGCTCCGGTTTTTTCTAAAAGTGTTTTGGCCAACATACGGGCACACAAAAACTCTTGTTGCTTGCGCGGGTGCGTCATTTGCAGGAATTCCTTCTGGTCGCTTTCTGCCAATATTCTATCAGAAAAAGTCTCTTCTTCTGCAATTTGCCAGACAGACAACAGGCCTCCCTCGGGCAGTTCTTTAAAAAAGTATTCGGGCATAGTTGTTAATATACCAAGATTAAAGTGTTTTTTTCACACCAAGACGCTGTTTTGCCTCTGCGCCGCTGCAAGAGATATTTTTTCTCACAGATTTCACAGATGAGCACAGATATTTTCTTGGCGACTTTGCGTCTCTGCGAGAGATTTTTCACGCTAAGACGCGAAGACGCTGTTTTGCCTCCACGCCGCTGTAAGAGAGATTTTTTTCTCACAGATGAGCACAGATGTTTTCTTGGCGCCTTTGCGAGAGATTTTTTCACGCCAAGACGCGAAGACGCTGTTTTGCCTCTGCGTCTTTGCGAGAGATTTTTTTCTCACAGATTTCACAGATGAGCACAGATGTTTTCTTGGCGACTCTGCGAGAGATTTCTATACAAATAAAAAAGCTTTATTGCTGCCGAATAGCACCCTCGCGCAGGGCTTGCATGTATGCAAGACCTTTTTGGCGGGCAAAAAGCACGTTGCGTTCGGGAATTTGTTCGGGGTCAGGGAAATGCTCTAATGCTTTTTCTACACTTTCTTCGCGAAGCAAATGCAGCATCGGATAAGGCGAGCGATTGGTATAGTTGGCGGGGTCGTCGGCATCGCTCCCTTCAAAGCAATAGTCGGGGTGAAAGCTGGCCAATTGATATACGCCCTCATAGAAATGCGCTGCGAGGAGGTCTTCGGCCATGGCCAGAAAATCGAGATACTGCTCAAAATCTTGGAACTGCTCGGCAAAAATTACCAAGGTTGTTTCGGCCTCAGGATGCTCATCGAGATAGCAACACTCTTCATAGACCGCTTCCAATGCCTCCTCCCAAGTGCTTTTGGGGAGCACTACATAGCGTATGGCCTCTTGGGCTACTACCTTGGCAGCAAAGGGGCAGAAATTGCAGGCCACAATGACCTCTTCTACCCAGCGGCGGGTATGTGTAATAAGGGACTGATGCAGGATAGACATAGGCTGTGGATTTAGGCTTCGGGTTTGTAACGCAGGCGGGTAAGATAGCGCAGGCCACGCGCCAAAGCATCGAAATAAAGTAAGATTGCTAAGAAAAATATCATGAGCCAAATAACGGCGATATTGAACCAAAATGTATCGAAAGTAGTATTGGAAAGGCTTTTTTCGGGTGCGAAAAAGTGAGCAATAGGGCTTTCCGACACCCTGTAAATGGGGTACAAGCGGGTGGTAACGAGTGTGCCTTCTATTACGATGCGCTCTTCGGTGTTTCTGTTTACCAAGAGATGATACACCGCTTCATTGTGGTATTTTTTTCGCCACTCAAAGAGCTGATTTTCAGAGAAAGCCGCTGCTTTCTGGTTTTTTTGTTGCTCGGCTTTTCGCTGCTCAGCCAGATAGTATTTCTGCAAAAACTCCAGCCCCAAGCGTACACCTTTGGCATAAGCCTCGAAGCCTTCTTTGTAGAGCACTTGGAGGTCGTCTTGGTAGTCGGAAGAGATGTATCGCCATTCTTTGGGCAGCTCTTGGTGCAAAAGTGCCAGCTTTTGAGGCGATTGGGCAGCTTCTTGGAGGAGCTTTTCGAGGCTGGGTAGATAATATACTTTTTTGTATTCGGCAATGGCGCGGGTGCGGTCGTAGGCAAAGAAGTGTTTGTCGTAGTTGTTGTCGCGAAATTGTGCCACCATCGCCGCCTCAAAAGCCCAACGCGAGGCCATTAGCTCGCCCACCCAAGGAATATGCGAGGATTGGTTGAGGTGCAATTGTGGATTTACTTTGTCAAACTGAATCACAATGCCGCCCAGCACCATTTGCGGAATCAACAGGATAGGAATGAGCACGTAAATCGTTACGGCGGAGCGAAAGGCCGAAGAAATATTGAGACCTAATACATTGGCAAAGCAGGCACAAGAAAACAACACCAACCAATGCCCCAGCCATAAGTCTTGCAGGCCTAAAAGCCAATAGCCCGTAAGCACCATCAAGAAACTCTGCAAAAGGGAGATAAAAAAAAGCAGGGAGATTTTGGCAGAAAGGTAGCTGCCTCGGCTGAGATTCAAAAAGGCCTCGCGCTTCAGCACTTTGCGGTCTTGGTAAATCTCCTCGGCACTCATAATGAGGCCAATAAAGAGAATAACAATGATGGAGATAAAGACAAAAGCCGGAATATTTTCATTTTTAGCAAAAATATAGCCCTCCTGCCCACTGGGATAGTAGCGATGTACAAAGGCCAGCAAAAAAGAAAGCAAGGGTGCTTGTAAGCCCGATACCCAAAGGTACTGCCGATCGCTCACCTTTTTGAGCCAATCTCTTTGCAAAAATAGGCGTGCTTGCTGCCATCGGCTGGGCAAACGAAGCTTGCTTTGCAGTGGGGCTTCTACCGTTTCGACTTGGGGGAGCAAAATATCTTGTTGAAAGCGCTCGTGCCATTGTTCGGCGGTCATCTTGCGTTTTTCTGTGAAGCGGCCAAACTCATTGACTACGCGGGTTTCGATAATGTCGAAGATTTCTTCCACATTTACATTGCCGCATTCGGAGCATTCTACCTGCTCGCTGTTTACTTGGTTAGCGGCCTTTTTGAAATAGGTAAGCGCCTCCAAAGGATTGCCATAATAGATAGGAAAGCCGCCTGTATCCAAAATATAGAGCTTGTCGAGCATCTTATAGATGTTTACAGAAGGCTGATGAATCACCACAAAGACCAAATTGCCACGCAAGGTAAGCTCTTTGAGCAAATCCATAATATTTTCCGAATCGCGCGAGGAGAGGCCGGAAGTAGGCTCATCTACAAAAAGTATGGAAGGGCTGCGCAAAAGCTCCAAGCCGATGTTGAGTCTTTTTCTTTGGCCACCGCTGATGATTCTGTTGAGCTGCGAGCCTACCTTGAGGTGCTGAATCTCCGACAAGCCCAAATTGCTGAGTGTTTGTGCCACCAGCTGCGCTATTTCGCGCTCGCTGTAATTGCCAAAGCTCAGTTTGGCGGCATAATAGAGGTTTTCATAGACAGTCAGCTCCTCGATAAGCATATCGCTCTGAGACACATAGCCAATGATGCCCTCCAGCTTTTGGCCATGTACATCGCTGCCATTAATCAACACTTGGCCTTGTCGGGGCTTGAGGTTGCCATTGAGCACCTCCAGCAGGGTGGACTTGCCGGAGCCGCTCGCTCCCATAATGCCCACCAGCGTCCCCGACTTTTCGGCGATGTTGATTTGCTGCAAGCCCGATTTTTTGTTGGGAAAAAGATAGGAGAGGTCTTTTACCTCAAAAGAGATAGGCTCTGTGGAGGTATCTCTGCGAAAATACACCGCAATATCGCTGTAGTAGATAGGCTCTACGCGCGCGCCTCGGATGGCGCTGCCCGTAGGGAAAGAATATAGCTGGAGGGGCTTCATAATCACCCCGTTGAGGTAATAGTCTTGCTGACCCAAGTATTTGGCCAAGTACATCTCGAGGCTGGAGATGTGTAAAATGATGATATTGCCCAAAAAATAGGGCTTGTAGAGCTGTTGTTGGTGGATTTGCTGCTCTTGGTTGTTGATGACCAGTATCTTTTCGGATTGTATCGGCCCTTGCCCTTTGAAGCGCACAAAGCGCTCGATGTCTCCAAACTCCTCCTGACTAATATTGAATACGGTAGCCAAAGTACTCACAAAATCTTGCTCTTGGCGGCTCACGGTATCGTCGGCGGTGATGAGCTCCAAAATACGGGCAATTACTACCATCTTTTGGGGCTGGGTAAGCTCTTGGTTGATTTGCGTGCCGATGCGCAGCATCTTCGACGACACCCGCACAGGCGTAAGCTTCATGCCTTGCTCATATACCTCGGAGGTTTTGAGGTGGGCGTGGGTTTCAAAAATGTCTAAATATTTAGGTACATCTTGCGGGTTGAGCTGCTGGCTGAGGAAGTTTTCGACAACCACACGCTCACGCTCGGTTACACCATCGAGGCGTGCCGTAATCCCAAAAAGCTGCATGAGGGCGTTTAAGAGTTCTTCACTCATAAATTCTTGAAAGAAGCCATAAATTGAAGCATAAAAGAACGCATTTTTTGGCAATTCAGCAAAACTTCTCTCGTATTTGATGTTCTTCCAAAAATTAACTGCCACTCCTTGGCAGGCGGTATCTGAATAGTTCCTAATTTTGTTCTGATGAATTCCAAAATGCTCACACCGCCGCTTCCTCGCCGCTTCTCTTTCAAGGCTTTTCTAAGGCTTATTCGCTTTGGCAACTTGCTCATCATTGCCTTTACACAATACTGCCTCAAGTTTTTTTTGATAGATGCGCCCGGCTTGTCTTGGGCCGAAAAGCTGGCCGATGGGCACTTCTTCTTGCTTTCTTTGGCTACCGTAATGGTGGCGGCGGCAGGCTATATCATCAACGACTACTATGATGTGAAGATAGACCTTATCAACAAACCGGAGCGGGTGGTGATTGGCAAGCTCCTCAAGCGCCGCGTGGCTATGGGTGCCAACATCGTGATTAATGTGCTGGCGCTGGGCATTGCGGCGTATTTGGGCTGGCGGGTACTGCTTACGATTTTTATTAGTATTTTTTTGCTCTGGTGGTATTCCAATCGCCTCAAAAGAATGCCGCTGATAGGGAATCTCACCATTGCCATTCTTACGGCGCTTACGCTGTTTATTGTGGTAGTGCATACCCAAGTGCGCCTTGGCGAGATTTATATTTATGCCTCCTTTGCCTTTTTTATCACGCTTATCCGCGAGATTATCAAAGATATGGAAGATGTAAAAGGCGATGCCAGCTTTGGCTGCTATACCTTGCCCATCGCTTGGGGCATTCGGCGTACCAAGCTGCTCATTTATGCCCTGATTGTATCTTTTATCTCCAATTTGGCGGTCAGTTTTTTCTTTTTGGCCGAGAGTGTCGCTACTTACCTTGCCTTGGTGATTTTCTTTCCTATCGCTTGGCTCATCGTGAGGCTCTACCGGGCCGACCGCGTGCGCGACTTCCGCTTCCTGAGCCACCTCTGCAAAGGCATTATGCTGATAGGGGTGCTGAGTATGATGTTTTTTTAGGTGATGAAAAAACTACGTTTCCTTGTGATTTTAAAGTGAAAAGTTTAGATTCCCGCCGTGTCAGGTGTTTTTTCCACCTGACACATTCTTAGGAAGATGCCTGTAAATGAACAAGCTTGTAAAAATATAAAAAAGCTGTATTTTTGTATAAAGGCCTTTTGCTCATATCAAAGTGCTTGTGTTTGGTGTCGCTTCGCTCAAACACCAAACACGGCGGGGAAACACGATACAGCGCTTTTCTATATTTGGTATTTAAGCAATCGCCACACCAAATACAAGCAAGTGTTTTGTTGAAGTAGTATTCTGTGTGTAGAGAGTACGGGGAAAGTGTAGGGTTGAGACTAACATAGGCTTATATTACTTTTAATTCATATTTGTCCTCAAAAAATTTATTCAATACATTTTGGTCAGTCTCTTCAATTAAAAATTTTCTTTCTTTCTCTGTCAGTTCACAAATACCAAAATTCTTAATGTAATTTCCGTTCAATGAATAATATTCAGAAGAGTAAGGTTTACTAGTCGTTTTGATGTAATACCAAAAAATACTGGATTCCATTATCTTCTTAATGATTTCCATTTCTGTCTCTGAACTACCAACTACCGCTAGACCATTGTAAAAAAGCAAGTTATCATCAGAATTAATGATGAAATTTGGTGTCCTGTCCGAATACTTAGGGAAGAACATTTTATTTTTTATCTTCTCTAACGATTGCGTTCGGCCGAAAGCAAACCAGTTTTCATAGTTTCCATTCCCTTTGTCTCTTTCTGCTAAAATTTTTCTTTTGTCTTGCAGATATTTATATGCTTCTGGAAAACTTTCTTTCATTAAATTTTCGTCAAGAAGCTTGGGTTTTTCTTGGTGATCGTAAGGGAAAATTACTTTCTCTTTAAGGTTATTTAGACTAACTTTTCTACTTAACTTATTTGAATTTACAATGTCCTTGCAAATGCCTTTTTCGATCTTATAAAGACTTCCATTTTGCAGATAGAAAAAGTTCTCGTTTTCATCAACGGGTCTGAAAATGTAAATATCATTCTTTAAGGTCGCTATACCGTGTCTCGTTTGATATAGTTCGCCAAATGGAATTCCTGTTGACTCAATCTTTGATATCGTTTTGTTATCTTTTAAATTCCAGCCTTTTTTGGAATCAAGAATGTTGTATTTAATTTTATTAAAAGTGAGTTTGCCTCCCAGTTTTTTTGTTTCTGATTCTGTGTAAGAAATGAATTGCTTTTCCTTGTTTTCAATGAAACAAATACAAGTGTATGTGTTCTTGGATTTAAAAACCTGTTCAGAGCCAAAGTCTATAATTGAAATAGCAAGTTCTTTTCTTTGAAAATAGTCTCGTAAAGATCTTCCATTCAAACTTTTGAAAAAAGAATTCATAGTAATGAATCCAAGAGTGCCATTTACAGCCAAATTCTCAATTGCAATTTGGAAAAATGGGATGTAAAGGTCAGAATTACCAGATTGGCAAACTTCCCAATTCTTTAATTTTTCTTTTGTTTCTATGTCAAGATTTCTTGCACAAACATAAGGAGGGTTTCCTAGTATAATGGAAAATCCATTGAAGTCACTAATCGCACTATTCCAATCAAAATCTAGGGAATCTCCCTGATATAAGTTAAACTGAAATTCTTCTATATCTTCTCCAGATTGCAAAGCCAATAAAGAAAGAAGTAGCTTGGTTCTGTTAACGGAATATTCTTGAATGTCTAACCCGAAAATGTTGTTTCTAAATATTTCTGAGTAGGTATTACCAGTTCTATTTTTTAATTCAATAGATGCATTAAACAAAAATCCACCACAACCCATTGCGATATCGGATATTTTAATCGAATTATCTATTGCATTGATTTTCTTAAACGCTTCTGAAACAATAAAAGACCTGATGTTTTGTGGGGTATAAATCGCACCGTTTATAATTCTGTCAGCAGGAGAGATAACGAATTCGAAAAGCTCAATGAGTTCTTCGAACCCAAATACTTTAGTATCTACATAAATTTCTGATACAAATTCTAGAAGTGATGCGTATTCATCCTTACTTTTACTACTAATGGAATACGACTTAAGAAGTTTGTTTTTCTTTAGCTCTAATTTGTTAATTTCAAGAAATGCAGAAATAATAAGCCTGTCTACATCTTTTGGAGTTGCAGAAAATTGACTTAAATATATGAATGCGTTTCTCATATTAAATAGGGACAATTTAATTTAGGATTCCAAAACCATTGATTCGGAGTCAAACTCCAATAGCTTTCTAGAGAGTTTATATATGGTCTCCAAATTCTTTCTTGATACTCCTTACATAGGTTTACATATTGTCTATCTTTAATAATTTTGCTGTACGATGTAGGCGCAAAGTTTGATATCAAAAAACTTGTTCCAAGTATTAGCTCCATTGGAAAGTGCATCATTCTTGGTATGTCAAGTTGAAGAGATTCCCCGTGGTTGAAATCAGGTTTCTTCTTTGGGTTTTGAAGATATTGGAGGTGATATAATGGATGTATTTCGTTAGTTTCATTATTTCCGTTATGTCTGTCAATATGAAAAGCTAGAAAATGTGGAGATTCTGAATTTGGATTGATTGCTTTAATGATGGCTTTAAAGTTCAATGAAATAAATGGGTCATTGATGTTATTCCATTCACCTAAATCACTCACAATTTCAATATCAACAAGTAGTATAGCATTTGTTATTCCTTGTGGACGTATGTGTTTTAATGTAGTAGGTTCAACAGGAATTGAAAGACCAATGATTGTATAGCCCCAATGATTTTCTGGTAGATCTTCATTGAATTTAGCTGTTTGGTACGAAATTGAATAAGTAGAAATGAAATTTAGAAAATCATTAAATTCTTTTCTTCTTTGACTTCTGAGATATTTAAAATTAGGTCTTTTCATTTTATTCCTAATTGCTCTTTTGTAAACTCTATTCTTTCCAATTCTGACAAATGAGGCCTTATCCCTCTGTCTACAAAACCTTCTCTCTCTAAAATTGCTAAAAGTGAAATCACTTTGCTTTCTTGCCAAGGTTTTAAATCAGCTGTAGTATGAACCTTGAATGCTTCTAAAGGGTCGATTGGAACTTTATATCCTTCGCAGATTGTCCAAAATTCAGAACTCGTGCAAAATTTAATTGGTTCCGCTACCTCTAAACCTTCTAACCCTAAAGCTTTTGAAAGGATATCAATTCTGCTTTTTGCATTCAAAAAAGCAAGATTTTCACCTGAAATTGATTTAAACCAATCTACTAAGTCATTTGCCCACCAACGCTTCCAGCCCTCAGCAAACATTCCTTTATATCTGACAGTATCTAGAATTGAAAGTGAAAGTTTTTCCCAAACTTCGCGTTGAGTTTTTGCTAAATCAACACCTAATCTTGCTGCAAGAATCCTTTCGTTAATAAGTGGGTTTGTCTGATGGAAAAAGTTCTTAATTACAAAATGGGTAAAATCATAAGTCACGGTAAAGCTTAAAAGTCTTTCCACAATTCTCTCATCTATGACTTCTAATTTGCTTACACCAATGATTT
>DAIQNQ010000009.1:17330-40985 GCA_036788275.1 Thermonemataceae bacterium | reverse complement strand
GTATCTTGCTCTTCGCTTTCTCTTATTACTATTTCAGCAAGCTGGCTTCTTGGTAGAGGCATTGAAGTACGGTTTGGCCTACGGCTTTCAGGCTATTAGGGTCAATGATTGAGAGGTTGTCGTCGAGAGTGTGGTGATAAGCCCCAAAATTTTGGTCATACTCGATGATGTCTATCATCGGGATTTTGGCATTCACATTCACAAAGTAGTGGTCGTCCAAAACGCCACCGGAGCTTTTTTGGTTGAGGAAATAGTTGCCATAATTGAGCTTCTGAGCAATTGCCCACACTTTCTCAACAACCAATGCGGCAAACTGCATCGAGTAGCCTTCTTTTTTGAACTGCGCATTACGTGCGCCCACCATATCGAGCAAAATACCATAATAAGCAGTATAACCCGCTTTGTGTGGGTTTTTCGACCAATATCGCGAGCCGTGGCACCAGTAGTCGGCATCGTTGCCACCGCTAAACTTTTGGTACTCGGGCACACCGTCGTCTTCCAAATCAAAAAAGATAACGTCAATGCCGATGTTGGGTTTTTCGGCAGCCAGATGGATAGTACGCATAATTTCCAAAATCACGGCCACACCGCTGCCCCCATCATTGGCACCGTCTATGGCTTGTTGGCGCTTGCTTTCGTCTTTTTCTTTGTCGGCGAGGCGACGCGTATCCCAATGAGCCGCCAAGAGGATACGTCTGGTAGCCTGCGGATTGAAGCTGCCGATGATGTTGCGCCCATTCATTTGCAAGCCGTCGTAAGCAGTAGCCGTAAAGTTTTGTACACTTACGCTCATACCAAAGCTGCTGAGTGTTTCGAGAAGGTAGTCGCCACATTGCTGATGTGCCTTGCTGTTGGGGATGCGCGGGCCAAAAGCCACTTGCTTGGCTACAAACTGATAGGCCGAGTCGGCATTGAAGTCGGGAGCAGCCACCAGCACCAGCTCCTGCTTGGGCTGTTGTACTTGGCTCTCTTCTTGGCAAGCCAGCAGCCCGAACAAAAGCAGGCAATATAAGAATCGTAGGTTTTGCATATTTATACTAAGAATTGCTTGGTTTTAAATTCCCCTCCTTTGCAAGGAGGGGTTGGGGGTGGTTTTATTCTAGTACATCACAAAGGCTTATACTTCGTCATAAGCCCAATCTATACCGCTTTTCATATCCTTTACGAGGATACCGATTTTTTTAAACTCCGCCCTGAAAGCATCCACCTTGTCGTAGGCTTTGTTGGCTTTGGCCTCTTTGTACTGCTCCAGCAGGCTTTCGAGCAGGCTATCGAAGCCATCGGGTTTTTCTTCGAGCAGCCCCAAGATATCCGAAAATACCTCTTGATATATTTGCTGGATTTTGTGAAGCAACTCCTCGGAGATTTGCGCCAGCTTGTCGGGCTGTGTGAAGAAAATATTGATTTTCTTTACCAATTCCAACAAATGCGTGATGGCCAAGGCGGTATTGAGGTCGTCGTTGAGGGCTTCAAAAATATTGCTCAAAATACGCTCTATCTCTTGCTCTGTTTTTGGGTCGGGAGCAGAAGTGCTGCTGTGGGCAAGTTTTTGGAGGATTTTTTTGCCGTTGAGCAGCTTTTTATAAGTGATTTTGGCATTTTTGAGCGAGCTGAAGGTCAAATCCAAAGTGCTGCGGTATTGGGTTTGGAGAATCACCAAGCGCACTGTCATGGGGCTATACACCTCAGGAGCAGCCTTGGCATTGCCCGCCTCGTCTTTTTCTACAATGGGATGCTCGCCACGCATCAGCCCTTCGATGTTCACCACATTGCCGAGCTGCTTGCTCATCTTGCGTCCGTCTTGGGTAATCATGTTGTTGTGCATCCAATAGTTTACGGGCGCTTTGCCGTGGAGGGCTTTGGCTTGGGCGATTTCGCATTCGTGGTGCGGAAACATCAAATCCATACCGCCCCCGTGAATATCGAAGGTTTCGCCGAGGTATTTGGTACTCATCACGGTACATTCCAAATGCCATCCCGGAAAGCCCTCACCCCAAGGCGAGTTCCAGCGCATGAGGTGTTCGGGCGCTGCCTTTTTCCAGAGGGCAAAATCGGCAGGATGCTTTTTTTCGTCTTGGCCTTCCAAAGTACGATTTTCGCGATTGCCTGCACCTGCGATGAGGTCTTCGCTGATGCGCCCCGAAAGCTCTCCATAAGAAGGATACATTTGCTTGAAGCGCTCCATATCCAAGTAGATAGAGCCATTGGCTTCGTAGGCCAAGCCTTGTTTGAGGATTTTCTGGGCAGATTCTATTTGCTCCAAGATATGGCCTGTGGCCGTAGGCTCTATGGAGGGCGGCAGCACATTGAGCTGCTGCATCAGTTGGCGGTATTTGAGCGTATAGGTTTGTACTACCTCCATCGGCTCTTTTTGTTCCAACTTGGCTTTTTTAGAAATTTTGTCTTCGCCCTCATCGGCATCATCCACCAAGTGGCCTACATCGGTGATATTGCGCACATAGCGTACTTGGTAGCCGAGGTATTGGAGGTAGCGGAAGAGTACATCGAATACAATGGCCGGACGGGCATTGCCGATATGTGGGTCGCTATACACGGTAGGGCCGCATACATACATGCCTACACGCGGCGGAGCAATGGCCTGGAAAAGTTCTTTTTTGCGACTTAGGGTATTGTATAAATATAACTGTGTCATTATTTTTTTGATAGAAGTACAGAGCGCTCACTTGCGCCGAAAAATTACTGCCTCAAAACTAAGCATAAGAAGTGGAAAATCTAAATTCAGGTACTTGTTTTAGCTTTCTGAGACAAAAGAAAAGCGCAATAGAGGCCATTGCGCTTGAAATTGTCTTGGGTATCATTAAGTATCAATCACCTTGGTTTTGAGACCTGCCCAGAAGCCTTCGGGGGCTTTGCCTACCACATAAGCCTCTATCTCTACTTGCCCCACCATAAATACTTGCAGGCGGTTGAGGTTTTTGCGGATGGTATAAACCAGCTCCTGAAACTTCTCTACGATGTCTAAGTCCTCTTCATTATGCCATTCTTGGGGGGTAGTAACGACGCGGAAGAAGTCGTCGAGCTTCTTTTGGCGTATGGGTGTATCGGCGGGCAGTTCCAGCAGTGCCAACACACGGGCTTCGCTGAGAGGAGCTTCCTCGTCGGTATCCCAAAAAAAGCCCTCGAAAGGCTCGTCGGAGTCGCTTGGATAGAGCAAATTGTCGGAGGCAGTCTCCAGTTTGCTGAGCAATACTTGTACTTTTTCTTCGTCGAACATGTCCTTAAAAAAATGAATAAACGCAAATTTAGACTTTATATCGAAAAAACAAATGCTGCCTCGGCAGCTCGTTTTTGTTTGATGGAATATATACTGAAATGTCGCGTATTTGTTTTACTTATGCGCGCTTTTTTCTGCCTGCATGCGATGCAGCAAGGAGCGGCCTGAGAGCGTTGCCCAAAGAATGGCACAATCCAGCCCAAAAGAGCAATGAGCCACATACCAAGCATCGTATTGCATCTTGCGCTGCCAATCGAGACTTTGCCCACCGTGAATTTGTGCAAAGCCCGTAAGCCCTCCTTTTACTTGGTGGCGGCGGCGTTCCCAGTCTTGGTAGTGGGGCAGGTATTCGGGCAGCAGGGGACGCGGGCCTACAAAGCTCATCTCGCCACGGAGGATATTGAACAGCTGCGGCAGCTCGTCGAGGTGGCTTTGGCGCAGGTACTTGCCCCAGCGCGTAACCTGCGGCTGGCCTTGGGCATCAGGCAGCATAGTAATAAACTTGAGAATATAAAAAGACCGCTCAAACTGTGTGATGCGCTTTTGTACAAAGAAAATCTTTCCATAAAAGAGATACAAGCCCAGCGCAATGCACAAGCCCGGCGGCAAGGCGCAGAGCAAGAGCAGTGCCGCAAAGCAGCGGTCGGCCAGAGGTTTCCCAAAGCGCAGGTACATTTATTTTCTTTTGGTAAGTTTGAGCAGGCGCGCCAGTGGGTCGAGGGGGCGTGGGTCTAATTCCATACCGCCATCGCTGGCAAACTTGGTGCTTTCGATGGTATAAAAGGCCTTGGGATGGTATTGTTTAATGATACCAATCAGCTCAGGCAGGTCTTTGCGCTCTACCACGCTGAAGAGCAAGTTTACGTTTTCGGTGCGTCCGCTGGCCTCCACCACTGTAAAGCCGAAGCGCGTTTGGCGGAGGTGCTCTATCAGGGCAGAGGCCTCCTTGCGGGTAATGACTCTCAAAATCACCTTGCCAAAAGCAATGCGCCCCTCAATAAGCATGCCCATATAGGTACCCGTAGCGTAGCCTCCGGCATAGCCGATATAGCAGGCGGGATTGTCTATGTATTTGAAGATTTGCCCAATGGCCAACAACCAAATAAAAGACTCGCAAAAGCCCAGCAGGGTGGCCACACGCCGCTTGCCGTTCATCACAAACATAATGCGCACCGTGGCAATGGAAACGTCTGTCATGCGGGCGCAGAAAATGAAAAATGGTAGTACAATCCATTTGAAATGGAACATCGAGACTCCCAGCTCTTGTACAAAAAGTTGCTCTAACATGGTTTTATACTCAAAATTATTTGGCTGTAAGTTCTCCTCCTTTGCAAGAAATAAACGCTCTTTGTGCCTTTTGTGAAAATCTTTGTGGTAAAAACCACAATCATCGCTGGAAAAAGTCCGCCTCTATTCATTTTCAAGAGTGTTTTCAAGAACGTCCTTTTGATAAAACTATGTAGATACACACTGCAGTGTGTATCTACTCTTTGGTTTTATTTTGAGGTGCTGCGGAGTTCTTCCAAGGCCAGCCAAGCCATCAGGCCTGCGCCCAGCTCAAGGGCATCTTCGTCTATATCGAAAGTAGGCGTATGTACGCCCGACACAATGCCTTTGGCCTCGTTGCGTGTACCCAAGCGATAAAAGCAGGCATCGGCTACTTGCGAATAGAAAGAAAAATCTTCGGCGGCCATCCACAAGTCCAAATCCAGCACATTATCAGCCCCCAAGAAGTCCACCGCTGCCTTGCGAGCACGTTGGGTGAGGGCGGGGTGATTTTTGAGGTGCGGATAGCCCACCACCAAGCGAAACTCACACTCGCCGCCCATGGCTTCGGCAATGCCTGTGGCCATCTTAATCATTTTCTTGTGGGCATCGAAGCGCCAAGCCTCGTCCAAGGTGCGGAAAGTACCCTCTATATATACATCGTTGGGGATGATGTTGGTAGCGCCTTGGGCAATGACCTTGCCAAAGGTAAGCACGGAGGGCGTTTTGGGGCTGGCATTGCGGCTGATGATTTGCTGCAAGGCCACAATGATATGTGAGGCAATGAGTACGGGGTCTATGGCGTATTCGGGCATAGCGCCGTGGCCGCCTTTGCCTTTTACACGGATGTACAGCTCATCGGCGCTGGCCATATATATCCCCTCGCGGAAGCCCACCTTGCCTACGGGAATGAGGGGCATGACATGCTGCCCCAAAATGCTGGCCGGACGTGGGTTTTCTAATACGCCTGCAGCAATCATCAGCGAAGCGCCGCCGGGCGCTACCTCTTCGGCAGGTTGGAAAATACACTTGATGGTGCCCTCGAAGTGCTGGCGCAAGCCTTGCAGGATGCGGGCTGTGCCCAAGAGCGAGGCGCTGTGTACATCGTGGCCACAGGCATGCATAATACCCGCCTTGGTGGACTTGTAGGGCACTTCATTGGCCTCTTGGATAGGCAGGGCATCTATATCGGCGCGCAAGGCCACGGTTTTGGAGGCAGGCTGCTTGCCTTCGATAAGGGCTACCAAGCCCGTATCTGCTACGCCTCGCTGCACGGAAATACCCTCGGCTTCGAGCTGGGTGGCAATGTATTCGGCGGTTTGGTATTCTTTAAAAGAAAGCTCCGGATGGGCGTGAAGGTGGTGGCGGTTTTGTATGATTTGGCTTTTGAGCGATTCGGCCAAGCGCTTGGTTTGTTCGAGGAGGTCCATATCTTGATGCTGACTGTTAGAAGCCCAAAATTAAGAAAAATCCTGCGCATTTGCTTGAAAAATTGTGGGAGAGGGGGTGTAGAAAGTAGTACGGCACACATTCATTTGGGCAATGGCAATGCCAGCCCTGCAAGGGTTGCTACAATCATCAAATCTACCAACTGTGGAGGCGGCTTGCTTGTAATGCTTTGGCTTTATAAAAATATTTGAAAATCAGAACCTTTTTAAAGGCTTTCCCGTTAAAAATCATAGCATTCTATCAACCAAAATCCAATCTGAATGAGACAACTCAAAATTAGCAAGCAGATTACCAACCGAGAAAGCCAATCGCTTGACAAATATCTACAAGAAATCGGGAAAGTAGATCTACTCACTCCCGACGAAGAAGTAGAGTTGGCAAAACGCATTCGGGAGGGAGACCAGCTTGCTTTGGAGAAATTGACCAAAGCCAATCTGAGATTCGTAGTATCCGTAGCCAAACAGTACCAAAACCAAGGCCTTTCTTTAGGCGACCTTATCAATGAAGGAAATTTGGGACTTATCAAGGCCGCACAACGATTTGACGAAACCCGCGGCTTTAAGTTTATTTCTTATGCAGTATGGTGGATTCGCCAGTCCATTCTCCAAGCCTTGGCCGAGCAATCGCGTATTGTTCGTTTGCCTTTGAACCGTGTAGGTTCGCTGAATAAAATCTCGAAAACCTTCTCCGAATTGGAGCAAAGATTTGAGCGAGAGCCTTCGCCCGAAGAATTGGCCGAAGAGCTGGATTTGCCTACTTCCGAAGTGGTAGATACCCTCAAAATCTCCGGTCGCCATGTTTCTATGGATGCCCCCTTCGTGCAAGGTGAAGAAAACAGCCTCTTAGACGTATTGGAGAACGATTTGGAAGAGTCGCCTGATTCAGGCTTGATTAACGATTCACTGCGTCGCGAAGTACAACGCGCCCTCTCTACGCTCACACAGCGTGAGGCCGATGTCGTAACACTTTATTTTGGTTTGAATGGCGAGCACGCCATGACCCTCGAAGAGATAGGAGAGAAGTTCAACCTCACTCGCGAGCGTGTAAGACAAATCAAGGAAAAAGCGATTCGTCGCCTGCGCCATACCTCGCGTAGCAAAGCCCTGAAGCCTTATTTAGGTTAATATTTTACGGAAAACCCCTTGGGAACGCCTGCTGCAAAGCGGGCGTTTTTGTTTTATTGTATCTGCTTCATCTTTTTGCGCTTTCTTTCCAGAAGAGAGTCTTTGCGCGAAGCTTTGCGCCGCAGAGTAAGGGAATCCAAAGAAAAAGCTTTCTCTTCAATAACAGTAGTGGGAAGCGTGTCTATGGGGCGGCCTATATTTTTGGTACTTTCGCGGTAGCTCAGGCTGTCCACCACCACGTCGTAGATGCGGTTCATGGCGGTCAAATCTTGCAGATAATATTCGTAGCTGCCAAAATAAGTACTTGAGTCCACGCCATGTTTTTGAAAGATATATGCCTGAAAGCCGTTGAACATGGCAAAAGTCGTATCGAAAGGCTTGTAAAACTCTTGGACACTTGCTTCGGCGATATGCAAATCTATCAGAATGGCCATCATTTTCTCTTCCGAAAGAATATCCTTTGGTTTCTCTGATGGCTCACAAGCTACGCCCAGTATGCCCCCCAACAAGCTTATGCAAAAAAGAAAACGGTGTGCTTTAAAAAAGGGCATAAATTGTATCTTTGTAAAATCTTTGGCCAAAGATAGTTAAAATACAGTAATTCATGCAAGAAATCATCAGCAAGCTCCGCCGTTACGAAATCAAAATCCGAAAAGCCATTAATACCGAAATGCGCGGCAGCTACCAGTCCATTTTCAAGGGCTCCGGCTTGGAGTTTGACGATGTGCGTGAGTACCAATACGGCGATGATGTGCGCCGCATAGATTGGAACGTAAGCGCCAAAGGGCAGGGCACTTTTATTAAAGTATTCAAAGAAGAAAAAGAGCAAACCATCTTTTTCTTGCTCGATGTGAGCAGCTCTATGGAAATAGGGCAGCGCCATTACAACAAGCTCCAGCTGGCCAAGGAGATTGCCGGTGTGTTGATGCTTTCGGCCATCAAGGAAAACAGCGATGTGGGCTTAATCTGCTTTTCCGACCAGAAGGAACGCTATATGAAGCCCAAAAAAGACCGCAAGTACGGTTATGAAATGCTCATCAAGCTTTTCAAATTGGTGCCTCAGTCTTTTGGTACCAACCTGAGCAATATGATTCGTTTTGCTGTAAACATCATCAAAAGGAAGAGTGTGGTGATTATGATTTCCGATTTTATAGACGAAAACTATCTCCTACACCTGCAAGGCTTGGCTCAAAAACACGACTTGGTATTGGTGCATGTATATGATGAAAGAGAAACTCGCTTGCCTCGCTTGGGGATTATTCCGCTTTACGACAGGGAGTCTCAAAAAACCATCTGGTATAATACTTCCTCTTCGCGTTTTCAGAAGGCACTGCGCGAGCGCTTTGCCAAGCGCCAAGAACTGCTGGGGCAAGTGGCCAATAAGATGAATATCAATTACCTGAGTGTGCATACGGAAGAAGATTTTGTGCCGAAGCTGATTCGCCTGTTCAAAGTAAGAAACGTGAAATCCAAATAATGAAAGCATTTATTCTGTTGGCGGCTATCGTGGGGCTTGGAGCTTGGGAGTGCAAGGCACAAAATCCCACCCTTGACAGCCTGTGGGCCAAGCTGCCTACTCCGCCCGAAGGCTATTTCCTGAAAGAAAGCTTGGCCGTAGGTGAGCCGGTGCGCTATGTGCTCAGCTTGCGCTATCCGATGGACTGGCAAGTGCTTTTTCCCGACTCGCTCTACGATTACAGCCCTTTTGAGCTGATTCAAAAGCATTATTTTACCACTCATAGCGGTCAGGGCTTCAGTACCGACAGCGTGGTGTACGACCTACGCACCTTCGAGATGAGCGAGCGCCTCAGCCTGCGCCTCCCCGTATTCGTATTGCTCAAAGGCGATTCAATACCCTTGTTTCCGAGGGCAAGCCAAATGTATCTCAAAAGAAGCATTGCCGAAGAAGAAAGTACCGATGCATTGGAGCTGAAAGTAGATACAGCGCTGGTTCCCATTCCTTTGGCGCAAAATTACTTGCTGCGGCTCAGTTTGGTAGCTTTGGTACTGGGCTTGTTGGCTTTGGCTTGGCTGCTTTTCGGCAAGCGTATCCGAAGGCAGCTGCGCTTGTTGGAGCTACGGCGCAAATACCGTAATTTTGAAGAGGCTTTCGACAAAAAAATCTATGTTATTCAACAAAAAAAGCAAGTTAAGGACATTGAGCAAGCATTGTTTATGTGGAAAATGTATTTGGAAGAAATAGATAAAAAACCTTACAGCAGCTTTACCTCCAAAGAGATTATTCGGGAGGGTGCTTCTACTTATTTAGAAGAAAGCTTGCTGAGCATAGACAAAGCTATTTATGGGCAAATTATTGAAGCAGATTTGGGACGCCATCTGGTATATTTGCGGCGGCTGGCACGTCGCAAATTTGTCAATAAAAGGCAGGAAATCTTGCAAGTATGAGGGTATCTCAGATATTTTTCGTAATTTCATTTCTCTAAAAATACCAAGCCCATGGAAGTATCGAACACTATCCTCAACCTACTTGTAAAGCTCTGCAACATACGCAAAAAACTGCGTTGGCAAATTCATTGCAGCCAAGTAGATGGGGAGGGGCAGGCAATATTTAATATATTTTTGTACGATATTTCCAGCAATGTACTCAAGGGAAGTATTGCTTTTCAGCAAGGCTCGCATCAGGTAACCAACTTCCGCTATGCAGGCTACGGCTTAGAAAGTACCGATAATGTGATAGACCTGCTCTTGGACTTAATCAACTACGAAAAGTCTTGTTTGAGCGTATAAAAGATTTTTAAATCAGGTTTTGGGAGCAATAAAGTTGCTGATATGGGCATTGCAAATATCAGCTTTTTCGTATTGTACCAAGTGCCCGCTTTCGGGAATCATACACAATTGATGATTGCGTATCTGGGCGCAGCCCTCCAAGGCCACCTCTTGAGTAGTGGCCAAGCTAAGCATGCGGTTGGGAATCAGGTGGTCGTCTTCTCCAAAAATCACCAAAGCCGCTTGTATAATCTTGGGAAGTAGCTGAAAAATCGGCTCATTGAGCATGCCTCGGATAGACTTTTCCATCACAGTTTTCAGATGGATATTCTGGATACTGTAATAGTCGCGGTTCAGTTCTTCAAAAAGCATGTATTCTTTCTCCTCTAAGCCGTAAAAGGAGTTTTTCAGGTTCAATACAAATTTGAGGTATTGGGTATGCGAAATAGCTTGCGCAGGGGCAAAGTGGCTTAGGAAAGTTTTCTGAAGCCCCGTAAAACGCTCGAAACCCGCCGGCGCAATGAGCACCAGATGCGAAAAGAGCAAAGGATATTGCGTAATCAGCTTCACGGCAATTTGTCCACCCATCGAGTGCCCCACCAAAATCGCCTTCTTGATGTCCAAACGCTTGAGCCACTCATACACAATTTCTGTATAAAAGCTGATGCTATAACTATACGCCCCGCGCGAGGAAAGCCCGTGGCCGGGCAAGTCCAAAGCCAAGCAGCGATATTGTTTCTCAAAATGGCTGATGTTGCGCATCCAAATAGGCATATAGCTGGCCAAACCGTGGAGAAATACCAAGCATTGCTCGCCTTGGGCTGTATCGGTATAGACGATTTCTTCTCCCTTTTGTAAAGTTATTTTTCTGAGATGATAAGGATAGCTTGATGCCATAAGGGTTTATTCAAAGCTGATATGAGTATTGGGAAGCCAAGTTTTCAATTGAGCGCACAAAGCCTCGTCCAGCGGGTTGCCCATCAAGTGGAGGCTGCGCAAATGTTGCAAAGCACTAATGTCTTGATGGATATGCTTTATTTGATTGTGCTGCAAGTACAGACTTCTCAGGTTGGAGAGCTTGTAAAGTGCCGGGGGGATTTCCTCAAAGGCATTGTACGAAAGGTCGAGATTTTGCAAATGCTGCCAATGCCCAAAGCTCTGCGGCAGCTCGCGCAGCTTGTTTTTAGAAAAATTTGCCTGTGTACAATGCAGCATCTCGTAGGAGGCCTCCGGCAAGCTTGCGAGCTGGTTTTGCGCCAGCAGTAGTTTGTCCAAGCCTTGCAATTGGAAGAGCACTGTGGGTACCTCAAGAAGTTGATTTTGCGAGAGGTCAAGGCTTTCCAAATAGGGCAGTTGCCCGATACTTTCAGGAATACGCTCTAAGTGGTTGTTGGCCAAATCCAGATATTTCAGTCGCTCCATAGCACCCATCGCCTCGGGCAGTTGGCGGAGTTGATTGGCACTAAGGTTCAAGTCTTGCAAATAAGGCAGGCGTGTAAGTACCCAAGGGAAATCATCAAACTGATTATGAGAGAGTTGCAGATGCTGCAACATCGGCAACTCTTCCAAAGCTTCGGGCAAATATTTGATTCTGTTGTGGGAGAGGTCTAAGCTGCCCAATGCCTTGAGTTGGCAAAAACTCTCCGGAAGTGCTTGCAAGCGATTATTGTTGATAGACAAGGTATTGAGACTCTGGAGCTGGCCGATGCTTTCAGGAAGATACTCCAGCTGGTTTTCGGAGAGTTCCAAATAAGAAAGTTTATGAAGCTGGCCAATCTGCTCAGGGAGCTGCCGCAGTTCATTTTGGCTTATGTGCAAGTAGCGCAAGCTGCGCAGCTTGGTAATGCTGTCGGGCAGTGCGGCGATAAAGTTATCAGAGAGGTACAAGTTTTCCAGCCACTCAAGCTGCCCTATTTTCGTGGGCAATGATTTGAGATAATTGCGTTCAATCTGTAAGCTATTCAGGTTTTCGAGCTGCGTCAGCGATTCGGGGATTTCCTCTAAGGCATTATCGCTGAGCGAAAGGCTGCGCAATACCTTGAGCTGGCCGATGCTTTCGGGCAGCTGATGAAGGTAGTTTTGGCCAAGGTCTAAGTCGAAGAGTGTTTGCAGCTGGCCGATGCTGTCGGGCAAGTGAGTAAGCGCATTATTGGGCAAATACAAGCTTTCGAGCTGCTTGAGCAGGGCAATCTCAGGCGGCAGCTGCTTCAGGCGGCAGCCATTAGCGGCCAAGTAGCGAATGGGGGCTTGGGCATCGTTGGGAATATCTAATTGTTCAATAAAATTATTCTGACAATACAAATATTGCAGCGCCGGAATTCTGAACAAAAAAGCAGGAAGGCATTGGAGCTGGTTTTCATTGAGGTAGAGGCTTTCCAGAGAGCTTACCTCTGCCAAGCCTTGGGGCAATACTTTGAGATGATTGGCCGATACATCTATATAGCGCAAGTGCCCCTGTACCGACCACCGCTCCGGCAGGTATTGGAGCTGGTTGTTGTTGAGGTAGAGATTTTGCAATTGGGGGAGATGGTCAAACACCTCCGGCAAAGCCTCCAAGTGGTTGTTGCCGATGTACAAAGTGCTGAGCTGCTTCAGTTCGCCCAAGCTTTCGGGCAAATAGCGCAAGCGATTGCCATTGCAGTAGAGGTGCTCTAAGCGAGCCATCTGGCCAATATCAGAGGGCAGGGTTTCGAGCAGGTTGTTGTCGAGAGAAAGCGTAACCAAGCGCTTGAGCTGGTGCAGGGCTTGTGGAAGCACCTTGAGGCGGTTGCCACTCAGTGCGAGTGTTTCGAGCTGCGACAGCCCAAGCACCTCATCGCTCAAGGCGTTGATAAGGTTGTAGCTGAGGTCTAAGTGAAAAAGCTGAGGGAGCTGCGGCAAGCCTTTGGGGATTTCCGTCAGCAAGTTGTTGTTGATGTAGAGATTGCCCAGCTGCTTTAGGGTATTGTTAAAGCTCACCTCTTTAAGTTGGTTGAAATTGAGATTGAGATAAGCCACATTGGGTATTTTCTCAAAGAGCCGGGAGGTTTCCGGTATCAGGATATTATCGGCATAAAAAGAGCTGAGATGCGGCAATCCCTCTATTTCAGGATATTTTATCAAACAAAAGCTGGCATACTGCTCATTGCCATAGCGGTCGGCGGTCTGCTTAAAAAACACGTTTTTGTCCACAAAAGGCAGCTGTATAAAGCGCATCAGCTTTTGGGTATTCAGGTAGTTATCATAGAGGCTCAGCGGCGAGGTGTCCAAGTCTTTGAGCGCCTCTTTTATTTCCTGAGCGATATACTCCTCATACAAGCTGTGCGCTTCTTTTCGGATATTTTCATCTTCCTGAAAGAAAGTATGGAAAAGTAAAATTGTACTCAAATCTTCGCGAAATGCCACACCATGTAGCATTTGTAAGCCTAAAGTAACCGTGTTGGGGTCGTCGGCCTCCAGCAATTGCCGAAGGCTCTGATAGCTGAGGTCGTCAAGAATGGGGTCTGCCATAAAAAAACACTATGAATGGCCTGAAATTAGGCAAAAAAATTTAATTTAAAGCTAAAAAAATATTTTTCTCTTGAGCAGTTTGTACGATAAATTTACTTTTATATCTTTGCGCAAATGATTTTTGAAAAATCTTCATATCGCTCTTCTTTCTTATCTGTGGCCTTTGGTACACAGCATCATCTCCATTTCCACCATTCCTCCTAGGAGGAATAATACACTTTTAGGGTGTGTATCCGCCTCAGGGAATGAGCGGCCACCCGTTTCCAACCCATTTCATTAAAAAACTTTCTCTGTTTGCACAAGTTGTAGCTAAGGCTGATGGCTTGTACTTACAACAGCAAGGTTTTCTCAAAATATTCTTATACCCATCTTTCAACAAGATTCATGAACAATTTACGTATTGCCATCCAAAAATCCGGCAGACTCAGCGAACGCTCCTTGGCACTTATCAAAGAATGTGGCATTGACTTTAACAACGGTACCGGAAAACTCAAATCCGAAGCCAGTAACTTTCCCGCCGAAATACTCTTCTTGCGCGACGACGACATTCCGGGCTATGTGGCCGACGGGGTGGCCGACTTGGGCATTATCGGCGAAAATGTGATGGTAGAAAAAGACCAGCCACTCAAAGTGATACAAAAGCTGGGCTTCTCCAAATGCCGCCTTTCCATAGCCATTCCGCGTAGCGAGGCCTACGAGGGCGTGCAATCGCTCCAAGGCAAGCACATTGCTACCTCTTATCCGCGCCTTTTGGGCAAATTTTTGGAAAGTCAGCAAATTCAAGCCAACATCCACGAAATCAGCGGCTCGGTAGAAATCGCCCCCAGCATCGGCTTGGCACATGCTGTATGCGACATCGTAAGCTCCGGTAGCACCCTGCTGAGCAATGGCCTGAAAGAAGTGGAGGTAATATTTCGCTCTGAGGCCGTATTGGTAACCAATGCGCAGCTCTCTCCCGAAAAAGAAGCCCTGATGCAGCGCCTGCTCTTCAGACTGCAATCGGTACAAGCCGCCAAGAAAAACAAATACATCCTCCTCAATTGCCCCAACAGTGCCATTGAGCGTATCAAGCAAGTACTGCCTGGTATGAAAAGTCCTACTATCATCCCTTTGGCCGAAGAGGGTTGGAGCTCGCTGCATTCGGTAATTCACGAAGACGACTTCTGGAACATCATCGAAAACCTCAAAGCTGCCGGTGCAGAGGGGATTTTGGTAGTGCCTATCGAGAAAATGATTCATTAGCCTGAAATAGCTCTTTTGGGGACTCTGAAAAGCTCCCAAAATGGTTTTAACTAAAGCTGAAAATTAAATTCCTTGAACATCAAGAAAATCAATCTTGAAGATCCTAAAAATCACTTTAATCTTGGTATAAAACCTTGTCAAAGCACATGATACAGCTTGTCCGCTATCCCGATAAAAAAGACTGGAGTCGCCTGCTCGCCCGCCCTATAATGGAGTGGGCGACCATCGAGCAGATTGTAGCGCCTATTTTGGCTGATGTCCGAAAAGAAGGCGACACCGCTCTGCGCCGCTACAACGCCCGCTTCGACCATTATGAAGGTGAGGCCTTGCAGGTGCAGCCCGAAGAAATTGCCGCTGCCGAAGCCTTGCTCGACCAAGACCTGAAAGAGGCCATTCAGACGGCCTACCAAAATATCCATCGCTTCCACCAAGTCCAACAGAGCGAAGTAAGCTATATCGAAACTATGCCTGGCGTACACTGCTGGCGCAAAAGTATGCCTATTCGCAAGGTGGGTTTGTATATTCCCGGCGGAACGGCACCGCTCTTCTCTACGGTATTGATGCTGGGCGTGCCTGCCGCCTTGGCAGGCTGCGAGGAGCGTATCCTCTGCTCTCCGGCCAATGCCCAAGGTCAAATTCACCCGGCCATTCTTTATACGGCACAATTGGTGGGCATCAGCAAAATCTTCAAAGTAGGCGGAGCACAGGCCATTGCGGCCATGGGCTATGGCACAGAGAGCATCCCGCAGGTATATAAAATCTTCGGCCCAGGCAACCAATACGTAACTGCCGCCAAGCAACTCCTTAACAAAGAGGGGGTGGCCATAGACATGCCCGCAGGACCTTCGGAAGTAGCCGTATGGGCAGATGCTTCGGCCAATCCGGCCTTTGTGGCTGCCGACTTGCTCTCGCAGGCCGAGCACGGAGCCGACAGCCAAGTGCTTTTGGTAAGCGACAGCGAGGCGCTGATTGAAGCCGTACAAAAAGCCTTGCAGGAACAGCTGCCGCAGTTGCCAAGGCAGACCTTGGCCACGGCTGCCCTCCAAAACAGCAAGGCCATCTTGGTAGAAAATCCTGAAATCGCTTTGGCGCTCATCAACGAATATGCTGCCGAACACTTGATTTTGGCCTTGCAAGATGCCCGCCAATGGGCGGAGCGCATCACCGATGCTGGCTCGGTCTTTATTGGACATTATACGCCCGAATCGGCAGGCGACTATGCTTCGGGCACGAACCACACCTTGCCTACCAATGGCCACGCAAGGGCGTATAGCGGGGTTTCTTTGGATAGTTTTGTAAAAAAGATTACCTATCAGGAAATCAGCCAAGAGGGTATTCGCCATATTGGCAAGGCCATCGAGGTAATGGCCGAAGCAGAAGCACTCTTTGCACACAAAAATGCCGTAACGCTGCGTTGTAAGTAGCCTCCAACCCCCCTCATCTTCTTGGGGTTTTGCAAGAGCTCAAAATAAGCAAGAAACGGCTTTATTGAGTTCTAAAAAGCTCCCCTCCTTTGCAAGGAGGGGCTGGGGGTGGTTGAAAGCGAGTACAACGAAAGTTCTAAATATTTTGAATATGCACATTAGATACAGATTTACATCTAAAAAAAGTATTTTTGCAGAAAAAAAGCCTTTAGAACCACCCCTAACCCCTCCTTTGGAAGGAGGGGAATTTAAAAGTAAATAGTATTTAGTGTGTTTTCCTCAAAATCCTTACGAGATGAACTTCTTTGAAGGAGGGGAATTTAAAGCCAAGTAATTTTCAGTAGAAAAGCTGATTTCTGATTTTTCGAGACAAAGACTGTATGATACAAAATCTGCTCAGGCCGCATATTGCCGCGCTCAAACCTTACTCTTCTGCCAGAGATGAATATACGGGCAGCGAAGGCGTTTTTTTAGATGCCAACGAAAATCCTATCGGCTCTGTAACCGCCGCCATGTACAACCGCTATCCCGACCCTTACCAAAAAGCTGTGAAGCAGACTTTGGCAAAGATAAAGGGCGTGGCCGAGGCGCAAATCTTTTTGGGTAATGGCAGCGACGAGGCCATAGACCTGCTTTTCAGGGCTTTTTGTGAACCTCACCAAGAGGAAGTCATTATTTTGCCGCCCACCTATGGTATGTACGAGGTGAGCGCCTCTATCAATGCTGTGAAGGTGGTGCAAGTGCCGCTGACAAGAGATTTTCAGTTGGATGTGCCCGCCATCTTGCAGGCCATTACGCCCAAAACCAAAATGCTCTTTATCTGCTCGCCCAACAATCCTACGGGCAATTTGCTGCGCCAAGAGGATATTTTACAGGTTTTGAAGGCTTTTCAAGGCATTACCATCATAGACGAGGCCTACATAGACTTTGCGCCAGAGGCTTCTTGGTTGCCCCGCCTGTCGGAATTTCCGCGTTTGGTGGTGATTCAGACTTTCTCCAAGGCTTGGGGTTTGGCTTCGTTGCGTTTGGGCATGGCCTTCGCTTCGGAGGAACTGATTGCCATTCTCAACAAAATCAAAGCGCCTTACAATATCAATGGCGTAAGTCAAGCACTTTTGGCCGACAGCCTCCAATACGAGCGCTTCAAAGACGAAATGGTAGCACGCATCTTGTTGCAGCGCCAAAGCTTGGCCACTGCTTTGCAAGCTCTGCCTTATATTGAAAAGGTTTTTCCTTCTGATGCCAACTTCCTGCTCGTAAAAATGCAGCAGCCCAAGGCTGTGTACGACTTTTTGTTGGAAGACAAAATCATCGTGCGCGACCGCTCCAAGGTATTGCTCTGCGAAGGTTGCTTGCGTATCTCGGTGGGTACAAAAGAGGAAAATGAGGCATTGATAGAAAAGATGAAGCATTTTGTGAGCTAATTTGATTTGAACCATTAAGATTGAAGGTGCATTAAGAATAGCTTTTCTTAATGCACTTTCATTTTTTATTCAAAATGCCTTTCTCTCATAGATTACATACAGATTTTCTTTCTCTGAAACGGGCTACAATTATTGGTCAGCGTCTTCATTTACCTTCAATCTTAATATTGCCGCTCAAAAATAAGCGGCAGGCAGCGTATTTTTTTGTATATTTGGGGCGCTTATCAGAATAACTATACTTTATCTTCTTAAAATACTATATCATAATGATAGCCAATCCACAAGAATCACCTTTGGCTACTGCCACCCATCCCCAAAACCGTGTTTTGCAGGAGGGCTTTCGCCGTAGTAGCAATTTCTTCGAGAGCGACCAAATCCTCCAACATTTCCTAAAAAAGCATACCTCGGCGCAAGCCCAAGCCTATATGCAGCCCAAATGGAAGGCCACCGGGCAGGCTGCTGCCCAAGAAATGGATGCGCTCTCGCTGGTGGCAGACAAAAAAACACCCGAATTGGTAAAAAGAAATCTCTATGGCGAAACCCTCAACGAAATTGTTTTCCATCCTGCCTATTGGGCGCTGGTAAAGTTGGCTGTTGACTCGGAGATGTTTCGGGTGAAGTGGGAGCCCTCGCTGAGAGCTTCTTTCCGGCAAGAAAGCCATCGCTTAGGCTTTGCTGCCAATTTTATTTATGGAATGAGCGAGGGAGGCGTGGCTTGTCCGCTGTGTATGACTGACGGGGTGGCGCGCCTCATAGACCGCTACTGCGAAGAAGAAGACAAAGCCCGCTTGCTGGCACATATTTTTACCGACAAGGCCGAAGAGTTTTACACCGGAGCGATGTTTCTGACCGAAAAGGCTGGAGGCTCTGATGTAGGTGCCAATTTGGTGAGCGCTACCCACATCGAAGGAAAATACTATGCCCTCAATGGTGAAAAGTGGTTTTGCAGCAATGCCAATGCACAAATCATCTTCGTATTGGCACGTACCAATCCTCAAGTGAAAGGCACAAAGGGACTTTCGATATTTTTGGTAGAGCCGGAAAAGCCCGATGGCAGTAAAAATACAATGGAGATTGTGCGCCTCAAAGACAAGCTGGGCGTGCGCTCCATGGCCAGTGCCGAGTGTATCTTGCAAAATACCGTAGGCAAAATGGTAGGCGAGGAGGGGCAGGGCTTCAAAATCATGACTGACATGATAAACCTCTCGCGCCTCTACAATGCCACTGCCTCCGTAGCGCAAATGCGCCGTGCCTTGGTGGAGGTCTATCAGCATCTCAGCTATCGGCATTCCTTTGGCAAGCCCGCGCTGGAGCATATCCTAATCCGCGAGAAGCTCCAAGAGCTAAACGCCCTCTACCAGCAGCAGTTTTATATGCTTTGGAAAGCCATCAACCTGCTCGATGAGGCCGACAATGGGCAGCAACAAGCCGCCGAGTTGCTGCGCCTGCTTACGCCAATGGTAAAAAAATATGCCGCCGAAACGGGTGTATATGTTATTCGAGAGGCCATGGAACTGATGGGTGGCATTGGCTATATCGAAGAGGGCATTATGCCCAAGCTCCTGCGCGATACCTTGGTACTGCCTATCTGGGAAGGAGCCGGCAATATTATGATTCTCGATATGCTGCGCGCCTCTATGAAAAGCGAGGGCTTGGAGCTGATGCTCGAAGCCTGCAAGCAGCTCATCGCCCAAAGCCCCGAAAGCCTCCAAGCAAGCCTACAACCAGAATACGAAGCCTTGCTTCGGCAAACCAAAGCTATGACCGATATGGAGCAAGATGCCTTGGAGCTGAGTGCCCGCTATTTCTTCCAAAGCCTCCAGCGCCTTTATGGGGTAGCTCTGATGGCCTCGATGCAAGATGCCGACAGCGAAGTTTGGATAAGCCCTGCCTTGGCCTATTGGCAAAGCAAGATACAAAACCCGCAGGCTGTTCCTTCGGTAGTAGATGTAGAGGCCTTGCAGCGTATGATGGCTTGGGATTTTTGATGGCAGAGAAACAATTTGGAAGTGCCTGAGGTTGTATCAACACATCTTTTTTGACATTTTTTTATGAGCAGAATTAAAGAGTTTTTTCGTCTGGGAGAGTTTTTTGAGTATTTTCTCAGAGTATTCCGCAAGCACGACAGCCGCTATCCCAACAGTTTCAATCTGCGTATGATGCACGGCATCAATCGCATCTCTATTTTGATGTTTTTATTTTGTTTGATAGTGATTTTTGTACGCAGGTGTGTATTCTGAGGATAGGTTTGCGATTTTGTGATTTTTTCCGCAATTTGCCTCTCTAAAATGATACAGCTTGCTTTATGCACAAAAAAACGTACTATCAAGACTTAGGGCTTATTGACTATCAGAGTGCTTGGACGTACCAAGAGCAGCTCTTTGAGGAAATCGTAGGACTGAAAATACAAAATCGAAACCTTGCCCCCGAAGCCCAGCAACTTACGCCCAACTACCTGCTCTTCTGTGAGCATCCACACGTATATACCCTCGGCAAGAGCGGCTCTATGGAGCATTTGCTGCTCTCGGAGGCCTCCCTGTCCGAAAAGCATATCGGGTTCTATAAAATCAACCGTGGTGGCGATATTACCTACCACGGCTTGGGGCAGTTGGTGGTATATCCCATCTTGGATTTAGACAATTTCTTTACCGACATCCATCGCTACCTGCGCTTACTCGAAGAGGCCGTGATAGATACCCTCGCCGAATATGGCATAGAGGCAGGCCGCGTAGAAGGGCTTACAGGCGTATGGCTGGGCTTCCGCGAGGGGGAAAATCCTCGAAAAATATGCGCCATGGGCGTAAAGAGCAGCCGTTGGGTAACCATGCACGGCCTCGCCCTCAATATTAATACAGATTTGACTTACTTCGACTATATCGTCCCTTGTGGTATTCGCGACAAGGCCGTTACTTCTTTGGCCGCAGAGCTGGGCAGAGAAGTGCCAATGGCCGAAGTAGCCCAAAAACTCTTGCAGCATCTCCAGCGTGTTTTTGAGATGCAGATAGAAGTCCAAAGCAAAGTGGTTTTGTAAAGAAAAACTTTTTAAACCACCCCTAACCCCTCCTCAGAAGGAGGGAAAATAAAGCTAAATGATTTTTAGTATATCTCCCCGAATCAATGAAGAAAGATATTGAATTTCCCAAAGTGATAGGCGTAAAAGTAGCTATTGCTCAAAAAATCAACGAAATCCAACAAAATGAATGGTACGTGTATTTGCTCAATACCAACGATTTTGACTTAGAGAATGTACTCATTACTTCCCAAGGCTACGGCGAAATAGACGGCGAAGCGCGCAAAACCTCTACGCTCCGCCACCTGATAGAACATGTGCCTGCCAACGACCACGTGCTTATCGAACCTATAGACCCCAGTGTGTTTCAGCTTTGCAATGAATACTGGGTGAGCTATTATGTAGAAGACAAGATTTTTGACAAAAGATTTATTTTCTTGCCCGAATCCGTGGTGGAGGACAATTTAATTGAAATAAAACAACTATCTTTAAAAGGAATTTTACACGAGTAAATCTGAAAGCCCATGCATACAGATACAAAAGAACAAGACTTGCTGCTCGAAGTACGGAATCTTACTATTGAGTTTAAGACCGAAAAAGGAGTGGTACAAGCGGTAAAAGACATCAATTTCACTATCAAAAAAGGCGAAACGCTCGGCATCGTGGGCGAGTCAGGCTCCGGCAAGTCGGTGAGTGCTCTGGCAGTTTTGCGTCTTATTGATGAGAATGCGGGCAAGATTGCTTCGGGAGAAATTATCTTCAACTCTCCTAAATTTGGGAAGGTAGATTTGGCCAAGCTCTCGCCCAAGGAGATGCGCGATATTCGTGGCAATGATATTGCCATGATTTTTCAAGAACCCATGACCTCCCTCAATCCCGTGATTACCTGCGGCGAGCAAGTGATGGAAGCCATTCTTTTGCATCAGGACGTAAGCCCTGAAGAAGCCAAAAAAAGAACGATCGAACTCTTTGACCGCGTGCACCTGCCGCGTCCCGAAAAAATATTCAAGTCTTATCCCCACGAAATCTCCGGCGGGCAGAAGCAGCGCGTGATGATAGCCATGGCGCTCTCTTGCAATCCGGCTTTGCTCATTGCCGACGAGCCTACCACCGCCTTGGATGTAACCGTGCAAGCGGCCATCTTGGAGATTCTCCAAGAGCTGCGCTTCGACGAAGACACTTCCATTATCTTTATCACCCACGACCTCGGTGTAGTAGCCGAAATCTCCGACAATGTGATGGTGATGTACAAAGGCCAAATCGTTGAGAAAGGCGATGTATGGGATATTTTCAACGACCCCAAGCAGCCATATACCAAAGGGCTCTTGGCTTGTCGTCCGCGTATTGATACAGAGATTCAGATGGGTGTATTGCCTACCGTCAATGACTTTATGGAGGTAGATGAAAACGGGGTAATGCGCGAAAAAGAAAACAATATTTATAAATCCACAGGCTTGGCGCTCATCTTGAGCATCGAGACGGAAGAGGAAATAGAAGACCGCCGCCGCGAGTTGCAAATGCGCAAACCTATCTTGCAGGTGAACAACCTCTCGAAGCTCTTTCCTATCAAAAAATCGCTTTTTGGAAAGCCCAAAGAATTTGTAAAAGCTGTGGACGATGTGAGCTTCAATGTATATCCGGGCGAAACCCTCGGCTTGGTGGGCGAGTCGGGCTGCGGCAAAACCACCCTTGGGAGGTTGATTTTGCGCCTGATAGAACCCACTTCCGGCAATATCATTTTTGATGAAGAGGATATTATGCTGCTCAAAGCTCAAGAAATGCGTCGCTTGCGCAAGGATATGCAGATTATCTTCCAAGACCCTTACTCCTCGCTTAATCCGCGCCTTACCATCGGCGAGGCCATTATGGAGCCGATGCGCCTGTTCAAGCTACACGACAACGACCGCATTCGCAAAGAAAAAGCCATAGAACTGCTCGAAACCGTAAGCCTGAGTGCTTATCAGTTCAATCGCTACCCACATGAGTTTTCGGGTGGGCAGCGGCAACGTATCTGTATTGCAAGAGCGCTGGGTGTACAGCCCAAGTTTGTGCTCTGCGACGAGTCGGTTTCGGCCTTAGATGTATCGGTACAAGCCCAAGTGCTCAACCTGCTCAACGACCTCAAGGAGAAGTTTAATTTTACCTATATCTTTATCTCTCACGACCTCTCGGTGGTGAAGTTTATGGCCGACCGTATCGTGGTGATGAACAAAGGTCAGATAGAGGAAATCGGTTTTGCGAAAGACATTTACAATAATCCTCAAAAAGAATATACCAAAAAGCTCATTTCTTCTATTCCGAAAGGTACGCTTGATGATATTCGCCGTGCGCAGTTGCGAAGAAAGCTCGCCAAAGAACAGAAAATGAATCAAATATAATTTATATACTCAAAACAAAGTGGTTTTGTAGAGAACATTCTTTTAAACCACCCCCAGCCCCTCCTTTAGAAGGAGGGGGACTTAAAGTCAAATAATTTTTAGTTATCCCCCTCGGCTATGAATGTGAAAATCTCCGAAGCTTGGAAAGCCCTCTTGCAAGAAGAGTTTGAGAAAGAATACTTCCATGAGCTGGCTGCTTTTGTGAAAGAAGAATACAAAACACAGAAAATATACCCGCCGGGAGGTAAAATCTTCAATGCCTTTGAGCAATGCAGCCCCGAAGCCCTCAAAGTGGTGATTATCGGCCAAGACCCTTACCACGGCGAAGGCCAAGCCAATGGACTTTGCTTTTCGGTGAGCGATGGGGTGCGCACACCGCCCTCATTGCTCAATATTTTTAAAGAAATTCGTGATGACCTCGGCAAAGAAGTACCCAAATCCGGCAACTTGGAGCGCTGGGCAAAGCAAGGCATTTTGTTGCTCAATGCTACCCTTACGGTACGGGCAGGCGAGGCCGGCTCGCACCAGGGCAAAGGTTGGGAGACATTTACCGATGCCGTAATTCGCAAAATCTCTGAGCAATACGAAGGCTTGGTCTTTCTGCTCTGGGGTGCTTATGCCCAAAAGAAGGGCGAAGTAGTGGACAGCACAAAGCACCTTGTCCTCAAAGCCAAGCACCCTTCGCCGATGGCAGCCAAGTATGGCGGTTGGTTTGGCTCCAAACACTTTAGCCAATGCAATGCCTACCTTGAAAGCAAAGGCAAGCAGCCGATTGAGTGGTAGCACATCCTTTTTCAAAATATAAAAAGTGGCTTGGAAATACACCAAGCCACTTTTTATATTTTTTATTGAATATTTATTCATTTTATTTGTAGATGAATATTTAT
>DAIQNQ010000009.1:0-17230 GCA_036788275.1 Thermonemataceae bacterium | reverse complement strand
CTTTTTATATTTTTTATTGAATATTTATTCATTTTATTTGTAGATGAATATTTATTCACTTACCTTTGTGCCTGTCAATCAAGTCTTCATCTTTTAAATAGCGATTATGCCAAAGCGCAGGGACTACCAGAAAGAAGTTGCCATACAAAATGCTACCTTGCATTTGGTAATCAGAACGGGCTTTGCGGGGCTGAAAATGGCCGATGTGGCCAAAGAAGCCCAAATGGCTACGGGTACGCTGTATTTGTATTACAAAAGCAAGGAAGAGCTAATTAACGAACTTTTTGTGCTGACGAAGCGCGAGGTTGCAGCGGCGATTTCCGACCAAAAGCATGCTGCTCCCAGCTTTTTCGAGACCTTCCGTAATATGTGGTATGGCTATTTTGAATTTTGCTTGCAAAACCCTGAAAAAATGCTTTTTGTGGAGCAATTTCTTTACAGTGGCTACATTGCCGAGGAGATAAAGCAACAAACAGAAGCCTATTTCGACGATTTGAATATCTTTTTGAAAGAGGCGCAAGCACAGCATTTTGTGCGTGAGGGCAATATAGAGCTGATTAAAGCGCAGATGCAGGGAGCCGTACACGAAATCATCAAAACGCACTTGCAGAAAAAAATCATCTTAGACGATACACTTATCCGGCAATGCTTCGAAATGGCTTGGGACAGTGTGAGGAGGTAAAATCCTCACACTCAATGAAGATTAAATTTTTTTATCAAATAATGAATTTTTATTCACTTTTAATTTTTCTCTTCTCATGAAAAGAACCGCCCTGATTACAGGAGCATCTTCCGGCTTCGGGTTGGAATTTGCCCGCAATTTCGCCAAAGATGGCCACGGAGTAGTATTGGTAGCACGTAGCGCCGATAAACTGGAGCAGCTGGCCACCGAGCTGCGCAGCCAGTACCAAGTACCTGTATGGGTAATGCCCTGCGACCTGAGCCGTATGGAGGCTATCGAGGCGCTGTATGCCGATTTGCAAAAGCAGGAAATTCAGATAGATTTTCTGGTGAACAATGCCGGATTTGGTGATTTTGCTTTTTTTCATGAAGCCGATTGGCAGAAAATTGAGCAGATGATAGACCTCAATATCAAGGCACTTACCAAATTGAGCCATCTCTTTGCCAAGGAGATGAAAGCCCGTGGCTTTGGGCGTATCTTGCAAGTAGCTTCTACGGCGGCTTTTCAGCCCGGCCCCTTGATGGCGGTGTATTTTGCTACCAAGGCCTATGTCTTGTATTTGGGCGAGGCCATGAACAACGAGCTGCAAGGTACGGGGGTAAGCGTAACGAATCTTTGCCCCGGGCCTGCCGAAACGGGTTTCCAGCAAGTGGCCGATTTGGCCGACAGCAAGCTTATCAAAGGCAAGAAAATTCCCTCAGCCAAAGAAATTGCCGATGAAGGCTACAAACACTTGATGAAAGGCAGCATGACGGTGATTCCGGGTTTGGCCAACAAGATAGGGGCCAATATGGTGCGTTTTGTACCGCGCAAATGGGTGCTGAGTATTGTACGCAAGGTGCAGGAAAAAGCATAAGATACAGCATGCAAAAGGGCTTCAAACGCAGTGTTTGAAGCCCTTTTTTGTACAAATATCATTTTCTAAGGAATATAAGAAACCTCTACCGGAAAACGAGTGCCTTTGGCTCCCAAGGCCTCATATACATTTTTGGATACTTTGATGAGGGTCTTTTCGTTGGCACCGATGCTGGGCAGCTTGCCAATGACACGTACGAATACGCTTTCTCCATTGCCTTCATTTTTGATAGAAACAATCGTACCTACGGGCGCGTCTTTGTGCAGACCTACGTAGTTAGAGGTATTGTCGTCTTCTATCACTTCGGCCATTCCTTTTTCTACCACTTTGTTGTAGCCGCTCACATTTACGGTGCTGCTGCTACTTTCTATTTCGGTATTTTGCTGCTGCTTGTTTTCGGTTTTTACCTCCGGTTTATTGTCTGTTTTCACCTCTGCTTTTGTCTCCGTTTTGTTTTCGGTTTTCACTTCGGCTTTTTCTTCTTTTTTATAACCGCTGGGATAAACTTCCAAATTTTGCCCTATGGAAAGCTTGTCTGATTTTAGATTATTCCATTCAAGCAATTCAGTGATTTTTACATTGTACTTCTTAGAGATGGTATAAAGATATTCATCCTCTTTTACGGTATGTATTACTTTATTTACAGCAGGTTTTTCGGTTTTGGTATCTTTTACGACCGTTTGATTTTGGGGCGAAGATACATAGAGCACTTGTCCGGCTTTTACGTCGGTATTATTACCCATGCCATTCCACTCTTGAAGTTCTTTTACGCTGATACCGTATTTTTTGGCAATTCTGAAGAGGTTTTCACCACTTTCTACGGCGTGCTTTTTTACGCCATTATTCTGTCCATTATTATTCTGAGAAGAAGTATAAACAGCCATTTTCTCAAAATCTTTGTAAGGAATACGCAGCACATCGTCTATTTTGAGACTTTTGGCATTGGGATTTTCAGCTACAATCTCTTCCTGAGTTGTTTTGTATCTTTTAGAGAGCGAGTACAAAGTTTCTTTGGGTTCTACTTTGTGAATGACCCAAGCTTTTTTCCCGTCCTTGGCAATTTCCAAGCGGATAGAGTCCATGGGCATTTCAAAGGCGTGGGCAGTTGAAAAAAGGGTAATATAAATAATGCATGAACAAAGGCTAATCGTGTATTTGAACATATTGGTCATTTTTTTATTGTAAATGCCGCTCTAAAGCGATTTCAGGGGGAAAGATACTAATTCTATTTTACTTTTAACAAAAAAAAGATAATTTTTGAAAATAAAAAAAATGGGGCTGAAAGCCTCCGGCTTGCCTTCTTGGAGCAGATAGTGTTCGAGCAGATGTCCTTCGGCGTGGAATACTGCCAAAAAGTGCGCCAAAAAGTTTTCGTGCTCAGAGAGATAACTCACAAGTGCCTTGTCGGAAAGCTCCCAATAGCCGATAGGCGGGCTGCTGGCCGAGATACTGTGCAAGGCCAAAAACCTATTTACCTCTCCAAAATAAGGGTCTGCATCGTGATAGAGTTGCGGCCAATCAATAAGCGTTTTAGGTTTTTCCGGCGAGAGGGTTTCCTGAATAGCGCCGCTCTCCAAATCCAAGTAAAGCACCTGCTCGATAGCACCCTGCCGAGGGCTTACCTCCAAGCTGTGGCCTACGAGCCTGCGCAGGGTGTAGCGGCTTTCTTCCCACAAGATACGCCCTTGGGCAAAGTCATATACCCAGAAAGCCTGCTGGCTGGGATTTTCTTTGCCGGCATAGAGTACAAATACCGCTTTTTGGGCTTGCAAGGCCCAAGCACTTATCCAATGCCCCGCCCCAAAGCGATGATGCAAGTGCAGGGGCTTGTGCTGTGCCAAGTCGAAGAGCGAAAAGGAAGGCTCCTGTGCGGCCTCGTTGCGATGCTCCAACAGCACGAAGGCATCTTGGCTATCGCCTATCAAGCGCCAGATAGGACTTTCAAAAGAAAAACTTTGTAAGGTAGAAGGAGGGAGGGCTCTCAAAGTATTTGGATTAAGATTGGTTTATCAACCTAAAATGCTTTTTATTTGTTATGCAAAAGGTATTGTGAAGATGCCATACGAGAAGTGCTTTGAGCGGCACAAGGCATTTTCAATCATTTTAAGTTGTCAAATTTAGTACAAAACCTCACAAATATGCGTAATCCTTGTCAGAGAATCAATTTTTCCTTGCTTATTTTCTTGCTCACAGGGCTTTTGTTGAGTATTGCGCTGCGGGGCTACGGCCAAGAAAAAGAAAAGGCGAGCGGCGATAAAAAAATCATCTACGTTTTTGAACTGAAAGGGGAGATAAGCCCCGTAACGCGCCGTATAGCGGAGGTATCGCTGCGAGAAGCCCAAAAGAAAAAGGCCGACATCGTGATTCTCGACCTCGACACCTTTGGGGGATTGCTGAGCGATGCCGACGAAATACGCAAGCTGCTGCTCAATTTTGAGCGCCCGGTATGGGCTTTTGTCAATAAAAATGCGGCCTCTGCCGGGGCACTCATCGCCATTGCTTGCGACAGTATTTATATGGCAGGAGGTGCCAGCATTGGAGCGGCTACGGTTGTTACGCCCGATGGAGCGCCCGCTATGGACAAATATCAATCGTATATGCGCTCTATGATGCGCGCCACGGCCTCCGAAAATGGCCGCGACCCGCGCATTGCCGAAGCGATGGTGGATGAAAGCATTGATTTGGACAGCCTCAAGCCCATTGGCAAAATTCTGACCCTGACCACTGACGAGGCCATTGCCCTGCGCTACTGCGAGGGCGAACGCAATTCGGTAGAGGAGATTCTGAAGGCGAATGCCATAAAAGACTACCAGCTGGAGCGCTACCAAAGCAGTTGGGTAGATGCCGTCATCGCCGTTTTTCTAAATCCTGCTGTCAGTGGTATTTTGATTTTGGTAATCATCGGCGGGATTTACTTCGAGTTGCAAACTCCCGGTGTAGGCTTTCCGCTCATAGCAGCTATTACGGCCTTGATACTGTATTTTATTCCTTATTACCTTACAGGCTTGGCCGAAAATTGGGAGCTGCTGCTTTTTGTGGTGGGGCTGGCCTTGCTGGGGCTGGAGATATTCGTGATTCCGGGCTTTGGCATTGCCGGCGTGAGTGGTTTGATAGCTGTTTTTGCTTCATTGGTATTGATGATGATTGGCAACGATGGCTTGAGCTTTGAGCTGGTGGCCAAAAAAGAAATCTACAATTCCTTATTAGTAGCAGCATTGGGTATTTTTGGCGGTTTGGGGCTGATAGTGGCCTTTGCGCCGCGCCTGCTAAACAGCAAATCTTTCCAGAAAATTACACTTTCGCAAACCTTGGGACAAAAAGAAGGCTACGTATCTTCGCTGCTCACCGAAGAGCTTATTGGCAAACAAGGCTTGAGCCATACGGTACTGCGTCCGGGCGGCAAAGTGATGATAGAAGGGCAGCTTTATGATGCAGTTTCGCAGGCAGGAGGCTTTATTGCGGCACAAAAGCAGATAGAAGTAGTGTCGCGTGAGGGGGCAATGCTCCGTGTGAGAGAAGTATTGCAGCCTGCCACGGCGGTATCCTAAGCCTAATTAAGAACTTTTAACTATTTTTTTCAGGAAAATATTGCTTTCTTTGTGGGGGAATTTCGGTTCCTCCTTTTTATTTCAGATTTATCTATTCAAAAGCAGTTTTTGGCTATGTCGAAGCAAGTAATCAAAGAAAACCCCTCTCAAAACAAAGAAAGCAAAACCCTTCCTTTTGCCTTGGAGCGTATCAACTACCAAATTATGCTGGGAGGCATTGCCCTTATTTTAATAGGCTTTGTGGTCATGTCTTTAGACAAAGAGCCTTTTGGCTTTGGCTTCTTGGGGCTTACCTTAGGGCCTGTGATTTTATTTCTGGGTTTTTTGGTACAAATAGTAGCTATTCTGTACAAGCCTGCACAAAAACAGTAGTATGGATATTTTTGCGGCGGTCATTTTGGCCATTGTAGAAGGGCTTACAGAGTACCTTCCGGTGTCTTCTACGGGGCACATGATTATTACTTCTTCGCTTTTGGGCATCAGCAGCCAAGATTTTGTCAAGATTTTTACTGTCAATATCCAATTTGGGGCAATACTCGCCGTAGTGGTACTTTATTGGCGGCGCTTCTTGCAATCTTTCGAGTTTTATTTCAAGCTCTTGGTAGCTTTTATTCCGGCAGCGATACTGGGTTTACTCTTGGGCGATTATATTGATGCACTCTTAGAAAACGTATGGGTAGTAGCCATATCGCTCATTTTTGGGGGTATTGTGTTGGTGTTTATAGACAAATACTTTGTCCGAAAAGCACCTACCGATACCAGCCCCGACTATGGGCAATCTTTCAAGATAGGGCTTTTTCAGTGCTTGGCCTTGGTACCGGGCGTATCGCGCTCAGCAGCCACCATTATTGGAGGCATGAGCCAAGGCCTTAGCCGTGCGGGAGCGGCAGAGTTTTCTTTCTTTTTGGCAGTACCTACGATGTTTGCGGCCTCTGCCTACAAATTGCTGAAAGGCTACATGCAAGGTGCACTGTATTTTTCACAAGAAGAACTCCAACTTTTGCTTATCGGCAATGTAGTGGCTTTTTTGGTGGCGATATTGGCCATTCGTTTCTTCATTAGCTTTCTTACACGCTACGGTTTTCGTGTTTTCGGTTATTACCGTATTGTAATAGGCCTTGTTTTGCTTATCTTGTTGATGAGCGGCGTAGATTTGCATGTGCTTTGAGTGAGCCCCTTGTGCTAAATAATTTTATCCTCCTTTGCAACTAAGCATCTGCAAGCCTTGTTTATATGCAGAATCCTCTGCATACAGAGAATTTCTCGACACAAAAACTATGAGTAAATTCTTACGCCACTTCTGCATAATATTTTTTTTGTACCATACACCAATGGTGCAAATATTTGCCCAAGAAGCTTACAGCCCTATTCCACAAGACAGCCTCGTATTTGAAAACGGGATAGGCGGCTTGATAGACAGGACTTTGGCTGTCAATGAAGCCAAAAAGAAAAGTACTGGCTTTTTCAAAATGCCTCTGTTGTATTTTTCGCCCGATACCCGTTTGGCCTTTGGCGGCTTTGGGGTATATTATTTCAAGATTAAATCGAAGCGCGAGGGGAAAGAGCCCGATACTTTTGAGGAAAGCTCCACACGCCTCTCTTATGTGAAGCTACTGGCCGATTATACACAGAACAGGCAGCTGGATGTGTGGGCTTCGTGGAATATCTTTTTGAAAGATGAGGATTATCTCGGCAAGGGAGAGTTTCGTTATCGTATCTTCCCAGACAGATTCTACGGCATCGGCAATCGCTCGGAAGAGGAAGACGTGGAGAAGTTTCAGTACAATCTCTTTAGTCTCAAGCTGCTATTGCTGAAAAAGCTCCAAAAAGGAGTTTTTGTAGGTGTGGACTACCAGTTTGCTTCTTTCCACAATTTCAAAAACGAAGTCGAAGGCCAGCTTCTTCAAAACAATATTCTGGGTGCGCGAGGCGGCAACAACTCTGGCTTTGGCTTGGTATTTTTGATAGATACCCGCGACAACGTTATCAATGCCAGCAATGGTACTTTCTTGGAGTTTTCCAGTTACTTTTATAAAGATTTTTTTGGGAGCGATTTCGGCTACAACAACTACAACATCACCTACAACCAGTACCTCCACCTGAATCCCGCCAAGCGGCATGTATTGGCGTTCAATACCGTTTTCAACTTCAACGTCGGCGGAACACCCTTCATGAGCTTGGCCACCGTGGGCAATACCGACATCCTCCGAGGCTATAGCACCAACCGTTTCCGCGACCAAAATTTCATAGGTACGCAAGCTGAGTACCGTATGCCTCTTTGGTGGCGCTTCGGCTTGGTAGGCTTTGCAGGCGTGGGTGATGTATTTGAGCGCTTGGGCGATGTGCAATGGGATACCTTCAAATACTCTGTGGGTGCAGGCCTGCGCTTTGCCGTAAACAAAAAAGAGCGCATGAATATCCGTCTTGATTATGGATTTGGACGCGACGATAACCGCAGTCTTTACATCTCGCTTACGGAGGCTTTTTAAAAAATACTCAATGAATAAAGACCTTATCTTACGTGAAAAACTTGCTTTGCAAAGAACTATCTTGGCCAATCAAGCTACACTTTTAGCCTTTTTACGTACCTCTTTATACTTTTTGGTAGCGGGCTTGAGCATTCGTAATTTCTTGGACTTATCGTACAGCCTTTGGGTAGAAGTGCCCTTTTATAGCTTTTCAGGACTTATTTTCTTGTTTGGTATTTTCAATTTCTTCCAACACCGCCGCCTGATTCGCCGCAGCGAGCGCCACATTGGTCATTACCAAGACGAATATCTGCAAAAGTGAGCGAAAAGATTTTGTAAGTCAGTTTTGTGAAATTGAGGGAAAAATCTTACCTTTCACTCATATTTTTCTAACACATCAAAATTACTTACGATTATGCGTTGTATCATCTTTTTATGCTTGTGCCTTCTGGGCTTCGGCACCTCGTTGCAAGCCCAAATCAGAATAGGTGGCGGTACTCTTGATAAAATAAAAGACAAAACGGGAATAGATGTAGAAAAAGAAGGGAAGAATCTCTTTGCAAAACAGATAGAAAAAGCACGTCAGAAATACGACAGTACCAATTTTCGTTTGGCCATTGCAATGAGCGACAACTCCGGCTTCTACGAGGAGTCTGCATTGTGGAGAGATGTAGGCGCTGATAAAATTGCTGCCAATCTACTCAAAGAAGAAGTAGTAAGCGAAGACCCCTTGTCAGAAGGCAAAAATAAAAACGAAACAGGAGAGTTGGCACTCAGTAGCCGCAAATTTGACAAAGCAGAGCGTCTTTTTGGGGAAGCACGCCTTTCTTTTGAACGCAAAAACGCCACCCGTAACCTTTACTACCCAAGAGTCATCTCCAATGAGGGCTATATGAGCCTGATGATGGGGCGCTTTGAGGAGGCCGAGCAAAAGATGAACCGTGCGATGGGCATTCAAAAAGAGGTATTGGGCGCTGAAAATACCGAGTACGCCACTTCACTCAACAACAAAGCCATTCTTTGTAACCAGCAAAGTCGTTATTTTGAGGCAGAGCAGCTCATCGAGCAGGCGATTGCCATTACCGAAAAAGAAGGTGCCAAAAACGAAGCCCTGTTGGCCATTATGTACAACAATAAGGCTTTTTTCCAACAAACGGTGGGGCGCTACAAAGAGGCGGAAGCATCTTATCAAAAGTGTTTGGAGATTGCCAAAAAGGCTTTTTCTGAGAAAAAACCCAATTATCAGAAATTCTTGATGAACTTTGCCCTGCTCTACCAAGATATGGGGCGCTACGAGGAGGCCGAAAAAATCTATCAAGAGTGTATCCGCATCAAAGAAAAAGGCGTGGGCAAAAAGCACCCTGATTATGCCCATTTGCTCGACCTCACCGCCTCGCTTTATATGGAAATGGGCAAGCTCGACAAGGTGGAGCAATACCTCACCACCGCCATTGATATCAATAAGAAGAGCTTTGGCGAAGAGCATCCTGCTTACGTGAGTACCCTCAACCACTTGGGGCGCTTCTATCGTATCCAAGGCAATTATGCCAAAGCCGAGCCGCTGCTCAAAAGAGCTTTGGATATTCGCGGAAAGATATACGGTACTGAGCATCCCAAATACGTAGAAGCCGAAGAAGATTTGGCTATTTACTTTTGGCAAACACAAAAAACCAAAGAAGCGGTACAGCTGTATCGTGAGGTGATTCGCAAAAATAATGATTTTATATTGAAGTTTTTCCCACCAATGAGCGAGGCCGAGAAAGAGCGCTATTGGTCGAAGTTGCGCCCTTCTTATCTGCGATTTTATGCTTTTGCGAGCGAATTTCATACCCAAGAGCCGGCCTTGCTTGGCGATTTGTACAATTATCATCTTGCTACCAAAGGGATTTTGCTGAGTGCCACCAACAAAATCAAGGCGAAAATCTTGAGCAGTGGCGATGAACAACTCATCAGCTTGTACAACCAGTGGATTGGTAAGAAGGAGCTGTTGGCCTTGCTTTACACGATGTCCAAAGACGAAATAAAAGAACTTAATTACGATGTGGCCGCCATCGAAAAAGAAGCCAACCAAGCGGAGCGCGAGCTTTCGGCCAAATCCGAACTCTTTAAGCAGGGTTTTGAGGAAAAAGCGGTGGGCTTTAAAGAGGTGCAGCAAGCCCTCAAAGACGATGAAGCCGCTGTGGAAATTATCAGCTTCTATAAGTTTGACAAAACCCTCACCAAAGAGGCAAGATACATTGCTCTGGTAGCTACGAAGCAGCAAGCACAGCCCCAAATAGCATTTTTTGAGGAAGGCGACAAGCTCAACAGCGACAACTTTAATATCTATCGCAACCTTGTTCGTGCACGCAAAGAAGATAAATTTAGCTACAAAGCCTACTGGGAGCCTGTGGCAGCACTGCTGGCCAATAGAAAGAAAGTATATCTCTCCTTAGATGGAGTCTATAACCAAATCAATGTGGCCACCCTGCGCCATCCTGAAGGCAAATACTTGATAGAAATGCAAGATTTTGTACTGCTCACCAACTCCAAAGACATTCCCGCGCTCAAGGCCAAGGAAAAAGCGCCACGCAAAAATCAGGTGAAAAATGCTACGCTGATAGGCTTTCCTAATTATGGCAGCAGCGGCAAAGTAGGGGCATTGCCCGGCACCAAAAAAGAAGTGGAAGACATCAAGAAAATGCTTGGCACTGCGGGATATAAAGTGAACCTCTGGATGGGTGATGATGCCAGCGAAAGCAAGTTTAAAACCTTGGATAATGGCAAAAATACCATTCTGCACATCGCCACACACGGTTTCTTCCTAAGCGATACAAAAGGCGCACAAGGGCGTGTGTTTGGGGTAGATGCTGCCAAAGCACAAGAAAATCCCCTTTTGCGCGCCGGACTGATGTTGGCCGGAGCTGACGAGGCTTTTATTGAAAAAGAAAAGGAAAAAAATCCAAACAAGGCAGATAACGGCATCTTGACTGCCTTTGAAATCATGAATCTCAATCTAAACACGGAGCTGCTGGTAGCAAGTGCCTGTGAAACTGCCGTGGGCGATGTAAAAGGTGGAGAAGGTGTATATGGTTTGCAGCGTGCCTTTCAGGTGGCAGGTGCCGATGTAATCGTGATGAGCCTCTGGAAGGTGAGTGATGAAGCTACACAAGAGTTGATGAATAGTTTTTACAAAGCCTTATTGAGTAGTGGCAACAAAGCGACTGCTTTTCGCCAAGCCCAGCTTGCCCTTAAAAACAAGTTTAAAGAACCCTATTACTGGGGTGCTTTTGTGATGGTAGGATATTGAGATTTTTTTGCACACAAATACTAAAAGTACAGTGAAATACTGTACTTTTAGTTTGAAAAATAGAAAAAAATCCAATAATATTGTGAAAATGCTTAGTCGAGGGAATCCCCTCACTTGCAGGATAAAAGTATGAACTAATCGAAAAACACATCGCTCAATACAAAAGAGTCTTCATATTTGTACCAGTATTTTCTTATACGCACATAAAAATTAGCACCATGCAAGAATTAGTAATACACAAACAGCTCAAAAAAGGCTATCAGATTGCCTTGGTTACGATGGCACTTATGGTGCTGATAGCTTTTATAATATGCTTTCAGGCAGCGCGTTCAGGCAATTTACAGATGATTACCTATGCCGTAGTGGGTGTTACGGTCGCCATCTTTATCGGCTTGGGCATCCTGATGGCCAAGGTGTTTCTACCCTCTTTGAAAAGCACCAAAGAGATAGAGGAAAAACTTATGCAAGGCAACAACCAACTGCGACAGCGCGATGAGGAACTTCGCAAACAAGTGGAACAACAAGTACGCTTGAGCGAACAGATGGTGATGGCACAAAGGCAAACCGAAGATCGCAACCGCAACCTCAGGCAGTCGGAGCAAAGGCTCATTGCCGTAGCTGAGAGACAGGCCGGAGAGAACAGAGAACTCGCCTTTGCCAAAAAACAAGCCGAAGAAGCCAGAGAACAACTGCAAGTAGCCCTCCGAGAAACCAAAGAATCGCAAGTGCTCCTCAAAGAAACGATGCGCATCTCCAAGATGGGCGCTTGGGACTTTGATGTGGCAAGCCAAAAATTTCGGCTTTCGGAAGAATACCTGCGCGTATTGGGCTACGAAGAGGCCAACAATGCCAGAGAGGTATCTTTGGAGGAGTGGCTGGGTGGCTTTGTAGCGCCGGAATCTTTGGAATATGTAAAAAGAGAATTTCAAGTAGTGTTTACTGCGCGCAATCCCAATTTTCAGAAAGAAGTAGAATATAACTTACGCGCCAAGTCGAACAAAACACTGATTATCAGCTCTACGGTGCGTGTAAGCTTCAATGAGGCGGGCGAGTTGGTAAAAATAAAAGGCTCTATCCAAGATATTACAGATCGCAAAAAAGCTGAGGAGCAAGTAAAGCGCCTCTCGCTGGTGGCCAGCAAAACCAATAATGGCGTGATTATCACCAACCAAGACCGTGTGATAGAATGGGTAAACGATGGTTTTGTACGTCTTTCGGGCTATAATTTGGTGGATTTTATAGGCAAAAATCTTGAAGAGATTCTCCAAAATACCAATACTAATGTGCAACATATTGCCAAAGTGAAGGAAGGATTGCTCTCCAAGCGTGCTTTTACACAAGAAGTACACACTTTTCATAAGTCGGGAAAAGCCAATTGGCTTTCCTTGAGCATTACGCCAGTATTGGACTCCAACGGACATGTAGAAAAATTTATCGTGATAGAAACCGATATCACTGAGCGCAAAGAGCAAGAAGCCCTCCTCCAAAAACAAAACGAAAAGCTGGCCGCTACCGATGCCGAAATGCGCAATGCCTTGGAAGCACAGTTGGAAACCTCCGAAAAACTCTTCTTAGCCAAAAAACAAGCCGACCAAAGTAATGACAAAATGAAAAAAGCATTGGCCGAACTCCGCGAGCTTCAAAATCAAATTGTATTGGCTGAAAAACTGCGTGGCAACGAAATCAAGAAAAGCAATATACAGTTGGTAGAAAATAACGTTGAAATAGACAGCAGCTATATCGAGCAGCTCCAAGCCAAAGGCATGCCCGTACCTGCCAAAGAACTGGAGCGCCTTAGAGCCTTGTATAGCTACGACATCCTTGATACCCCCCGTGAAGAAGAGTTTGATATGATTGCGCGTATCGCCTCTTACATCTGTGGTACCGAAATCGCCTTGATCGGCCTGATAGACAAAGAGCGGCAGTGGTTCAAGTCTTCGATAGGCTTGGATGTAGGCCAAGTGGACAGAGACCAGTCCTTTTGTCAATATTCCATTATGGAAGGAGCACTTACGGAGATTCCAGACCTCCTCCAAGATGAACGCTTCCAAGACAATCCCTTGGTAAAGGCCGCCAAACCGATGCGCTTTTATGCCGGAGCACCCCTTAGTACCGAAGATGGCCTCCATATTGGTACACTCTGTGTAATCAACTCCACACCCATGCAGCTCAATACGCGCCAAAAGCGCCTGCTGAGCGATTTGTCGGAGATTGTGATGGCGCGCTTCGAAGCCCTCCGCCAAAAACAACTCTTGGCCGTGGTAAACAACCAAGTGGTAGAAGCCTTTGAGAAAGTAAAGAAATCAGAATCTGAAACACGCCTCTTGGCCGAGAAGCAGCTCGAAGTAAACGAAAAACTGATGATGGCCGAAGAAAAAATGAAAGAAGCCTTAGAAGCTGAAAAAATACAAAAAACAGAGCTGAACCGCACCGTAGAAGCCCTCAAAGAAGCCCAAACCCAACTCGTACACAACGAGAAAATGGCCTCGCTGGGGCAGCTTACTGCCGGTATTGCCCACGAAATCAACAATCCCATCAACTTTGTATATAATGGGATTGATACACTCAAGCTTTCGCTTGATGACCTCATTGAAATCGTAGAGAAGTACAAAGCCGTAGAGAGCGCCCAAGACCAACAAGCCGCCATCGAAGAGGTAAAAGCCCTGAAGTTGGAGCTGGACTATGACGAACTCCTCGAAGACATCAACTATCTGGTGGGCGACATCAAGAAAGGAGCTATTCGTACCATGGAAATCGTGAAAGGGCTGCGGGTATTCTCACGCCTTGACGAAGAAGAGAAGAAAAAGGCCAGCATTGCCGAATGCCTCGATTCTACACTCGTACTCCTCAATACCAAACTCAAAGGAAATGTAGAGATAAAACGCTTCTACGATGAGACCATGCCCGAAATCAACTGCTATCCCGGGCAGCTCAACCAAGTGTTTATGAATATTCTGAACAATGCCATTCAGGCTTTTCCCGAAGAGAAAAAAGATGCTCAGATAGGCATTTACACCGAAAATCTTCAAGAAAATATCGTGATTCGTATCAAAGACAATGGCGTAGGTATGAACGAACAAGTGCAACGCCGCATCTTTGAGCCATTCTTTACTACCAAGCCCGTGGGCGTAGGTACCGGATTGGGGCTTTCTATTTCTTTTGGAATCATTGAGAAGCACAATGGCAATATCTACGTAAACAGTGAAGAAGGCAAGGGTACTGAATTTGTGATACAATTACCCAAAAACTTGGCCTAATACGCTCATTAAAGCAATTCTATTAATTTTAAAAAGCCTATGGACAGAAAAGAATACAATATCTTGTATGTAGATGATGAAGAAACCAACCTTCGTATTTTCAAAACCGCTTTTAAGAGAGAATACAATATTCTGGTGGCCAATTCAGGGCAAGAGGCCATCGAAACGATGCGCAACAACAGCGTACACCTTCTGATTACCGACCAAAAAATGCCGGAGATGAGCGGTACGCAGCTCTTGGAGCAGACAGTGATGGAGTTTCCGGATATTATTCGGATTATCCTGACAGGCTTCTCCGACATAGAGTCTATCGTAAGGGCGGTAAATAAAGCCGGGATTTATCAGTACATTACCAAGCCTTGGGAGCGCAGCGAAATGCAGCAAACCATCGAAAAAGCCTTGCAAGCCTACGAGTTGCGCAATGAAAAAGCCAATCTCATCAAAAAGCTCAAAGAAGCCAATGAACAGCTTGAAGCCAAGGTGCATGAGCGTACCAAGCAGCTCGAAGACGCTCTTCAGCGCGTAAATGACAGTATCCGCTATGCCCGCCGTATCCAAAGAGCCATCTTGCCTCCCGAAGAGACCCTCTCACGCATCTTCCAAGAGTATTTTGTATTGTACTTTCCGAAGTCTATCGTAAGTGGCGACTTCTATTGGCTGGCCGAAAAGCAAGAGCAAGGCGACGACAAGATTATCTTTGCTTTGGCCGACTGTACCGGACATGGCGTGCCCGGCGCTTTGATGAGCATGGTGGGCGAGTCGCTGCTCAACCAAGTGGTACACGACAAGGAGATTCACCGCCCAGCCGCGATCGTACAACAAGTGGCCGAGGGTATCCAAAAGCAGCTCAACCAAGGTGAAACGCAAAACCGCGACGGCATGGACATTGCCGTAATAATGATAGACCGCAACGAGCAGAAGCTTTATTTTGCAGGCGCGCGCCAAGACCTGCTCTACACCAAAAACGGAAAGATGGAGCATATCAAAGGAGACAACACTTCTGCCGGAGGTGAAGCCAAAAGTGTGAACCACGAATTTGTGGAGCATTGCATAGATTTAGAGCCCGGAATGAGCATCTATCTTTTTTCTGATGGCTTCCAAGACCAGTTCGGCGGCCCCGAAGACCGTAAGTTTACCTCCAAAAAACTGAGAGAACTGATTGCCGAAAACATGCGCAAGCCCCTCGAAGAACAAGGCGAGGAGCTGGAGGATATGTTTAGACAATGGCGCGGCGGTATCGAAAGGCAAATAGACGATGTAACAGTGGTGGGCATTAAGTTTTGAGCTTTTTATCAAAGTATTTCTTCTTAAAAAGAGGAGGAGGCTGGTGGTCTCACTCCTCTTTTTTTTGTGAAATCCCAAACGTGGAGATCCGAAAAACATTGTTTTTACGTAGATGAAATTGCTTTTGCAAAATAAGTGTTTAAACACATAATATTGCTTCCTAAAGGGCTAAAACATACATCTGTTTCATATACAGATTGATGTACCTTGCGCCTGCATCAAAACAAAGCTTCCTTTGGGAGGGTTATGAAGAGAGCGAGCATATCGCACAAGCAGTTTTTGGAACATACAGATAGATGCAAGTTGTTCTGAAAAGATTTTTTGATTTATTATACTTTTATATTATGACGAATAAGCCTAATCAACCTAATAACGAAGAAAACTTGAGGGTGAGCTTTGCCAATATCCAAGCTGAAACCAGAGACTTTACACTTAGAAAAGCTGCTAGAAATATCCAAAATACCTCCGAAGAACTCGAAGAAGTACTTGATATTGCCCACATGGGGCTTTGGGAATACGACGTCGCTTCACAGCTTTTTACCTTCTCGAAACAGTACTTGGGCATAGTGGGCTTAGAGATGAAAGAGCAAGCCCAAATGGGCCTCGAAGAGTGGTTTTCTATCTTTGTAGCGCCCGAATCTTTGGAGCTGCTGCAGTCGGAATTTTGGGAGGTAATGAACACGACCAATCCACATTTCAAAAAAGAAATCGAATACTCACTGCTGCACGCCCAAAGCCGTAAGCCTGTGTGGGTAAATTCTATCGTACAAGTGAAGTTCAATGCGGAGGGGCGGCTCAGCAAGCTCAAAGGGGTGATTCGCGATGTTACAGAGCGCAAAAACCGTGAGATGCTCCTTACCAAAAAAGCTTCCAGAGCTAAAAAATTTAGTGAAGTACTCTATGAGCTTTCCAATATCAACTTTGATACGATTAGCGATTTGGGTGATTTTTACAGAGAAATTACCCAAAAAATCTCCAAAACTCTTGAAATAGACAGGGCAAGCATTTGGATATACAGCCGTGGCGAACAAGAGCTGTATTGTGCGTACCTGTATGATGTTCAACCTATTGTGCAAGCCTCTCCAATACTTGATTCTAAGATACACGAGTCTTATTTCAGAGCTTTGAAATCGCAGTTTCTGCTTGTTGTAAATGATGTAAGCAATCAAAAAAACATGCAAAGCCTGTACGAGCAGTACTACAAAAAAGCAGGCATCAAGGCGGCGCTCCAAATCCCTATCTTGCTCAAAGGGCAAATTCGTGGCTTTATCTTTGCCGAGTGCCGCGATTCTGACAAGCTCTGGGAAATGGAAGAAGTGAGCTTCGTACAAGCGATGGCCAACTGTATGACTTCCGCTTGGGATGCCCAAGAGCGGGTGCGTATTCAGGCAGAACTCCAACAAAAAAATGAAACCTTGGCCGCCAACGAAGAGATACTCAAAGACAATATTGAGCGTCTCAATGTAGTACAAAGCAATTTGCTGGCTGTACAAGAGCGCTTCGACTTGGCCATCAAAGGAGCCAATGATGGTATTTGGGATTGGAACCTGTCAAACAACGAGGTCTATTTCTCTCCCACTTGGAAGCGCATGCTGGGCTACGAACCTTCGGCACTGAAAAGCAGTTTGGATACTTTTCAGGATTTGATTCACCTCGAAGACAAGCCCGCTGTAATGCAGCACATTGAAGAATACGTACAAGGCAAAAGCGATAAGTTTTCGAAAGAAATGCGCATGCGCCGCGCCGATGGCACTTATGCTTGGATACTTTCGCGAGGAGCTGCCATACGCAATGCACAAGGCCAAGCCATACGTCTTGCCGGCTCGCATACCGACATCAGCCAAGA
>DAIQNQ010000008.1:39896-46352 GCA_036788275.1 Thermonemataceae bacterium | reverse complement strand
TCCTGAAAATCACTTTAATCTTGATATATGACAGAAAATAAAATCTATAAAGACCTCGCCGCTTTGCGCAAACAAATGCAGGCTTGGCAGGCCGCAGGCGAAAAAATTGTATTTACCAATGGCTGCTTCGACATCGTACACCTCGGCCATATAGACTACCTCGAAAAAGCCCAAGCCCTTGGGCAACGCTTGGTGTTGGGTATCAACAGCGATGCCTCCGTGCGCCGCCTCAAAGGAACTACCCGCCCCGTGGTAAACGAATATGCCCGCACCCGTATGATGGCCGCCTTCGCTTTTGTAGATGCGGTCATTGTGTTTGAAGAAGATACGCCAAAAAGTCTGATTGAAGCGCTCCGGCCTGACATTTTGGTAAAAGGCGACGATTACAGCGTGGAAACCATTGTTGGTGCTGATTTTGTTATAGCCCAAGGAGGCGCTGTATGTACTATTCCCCTTGTGGAAGGCTACTCTACCAGCGCCCTTATCGAAAAAATAAAAGCAATTCACTAAACTGTTAGAAAACCAAAACTCAAAAAAACTATGATTTTCGTTATTGTAATTGGCTTCATGATTCTCAGCTTTGCCGTAAGCGCAAGGCTCAAGTCGAAATTCAGAAAATACTCGCAAATTGCCCTGCGCAATGGCATGTCGGGCAGGCAAATCGCCGAAAAAATGCTCGCCGACCACGGGCTTTACAATGTACAAGTAACTTGCGTACCCGGAGAGCTTACCGACCACTACAACCCTGCCAACCGCACCGTCAATCTCAGCGAAGCAGTCTATTATGGCAATTCTGCCGCATCAGCTGCCGTAGCCGCCCACGAATGCGGCCACGCCATACAGCACGCCACCGCTTACAGCATGTTGGAGTTTCGCTCAGCCATGGTGCCTATACAAAATGTAAGTGCCAAAGTACTCAATATTATCATGCTGGCCACCTTTTTCGGAGGCTTTATCATCTTCCAAGCCATTCCTATCAAAATGGTGCTGCTCATTATCATTGGTGCCTATACCGTACTTACTTTGTTTAGCTTGGTTACTTTGCCCGTAGAATTTGATGCCAGCCGCCGCGCCACCCAATGGCTCGAAAGAACAGGCCTCACCGTAGGCGAAGAAAGCGCTATGTCTAAGGATGCCCTCCACTGGGCAGCTATGACCTACGTGGTGGCTGCTTTAGGCTCTTTGGTGATGTTGGGCTACTATGTATTGCAATTTATGGGTATGAGCGACGACTAAGCCGCCTTTATACAAAATTCAAAACCTTGCTTTATTCCCAAAGCAAGGTTTTTTTATGCCCTTGCCGAGATGACTTATTTGTGTATATTTGGATACCATTTGAGGTGCATGTTTCGTTCTTCTACAATAGAATATTGTTTTTGAATAAACCTTTCACCTTTATTTTTCAATTAAACCAACAAGCACATGAAACATTTTTCCCTTGCAGCCGCTGCCCTCGCCCTCGGCTGCCTCTGGGCTTGCGAATCTAAAAGCCCAAAAGAAGATGCCAACAAAGCACCTGCCAAGCCCAAAGCCATTGAGCTGGCCAACTTGGATACGACCATCGTTCCTTGCGACGACTTCGACGAATACGTAAATGGCGGCTGGAAAAAGCGCAATCCTATTCCGGCATCCGAAAGCCGCTGGGGCTCTTTCAACGAACTCTACGATTATAATCAGAGCGTCTTGAAAAAAATCGCCGAAAATGCCTTGACCGCCAAGCCTGCTGCCGGCAGCGTAGAGCAACTCGTGGGACAATTCTACGCAGCTGCCACAGACTCGTTGGCCGTAGAAAAAGCAGGCATACAACCCCTCGCCCAAGACCTGAAAGCCATAGAAGCCATCGCCAACACCAAAGACTTGATACAAGTATTGGCTACACAAAAAATGGCAGGCTCCGGCGCAGCTTTTACTTTTTATGTATATATTGACGAAAAAGACAGCGAAACCTACACCCTCTATTTCTCTCAAGGAGGCTTGGGCATGCCCGACCGCGACTACTACCTCCAAGAAGATGAGGACAAAAAGAAAATTCGTCAGCAATATCTCCAATACCTCGAAACACTCTTCCGCCTCTCAGGCGATGCCCAAGCCGCTACCAGTGCTGCTGATGTAATGGCCTTTGAAAGCAAGCTGGCCACAGCCTCCAAGAGCCGCGTAGCCCTGCGCGACCCCATCGCCAACTACAATAAATTTTCGCTGGCCGAGCTGACCAAGCGCTACCCACGCCTCCAAGTAGAAAGCCTGCTGGGTACTTTTGGCATACAAGCAGCCAAAGAGGTGATTGTAGGACAGCCAGACTTCCTGAAGGCCTTAGACGAAATGGTGGAAAAAGAAAATCTTGACCTCTGGAAAAAATACCTCAAAGCCCACGCCCTCAATGCAGCAGCTCCTTACCTGAGCAATGACTTTGTAAAAGCCCGCTTCGACTTCTACGATGCCGCCCTCAGAGGTACTAAAGAAATGAAGCCTCGCTGGAAACGTGCTTTGGCACAAACCGACGATGCCCTGGGCGATGCCTTCGGACAGCTCTACGTGAAGGAGGCTTTCAGCCCCAAAGCCAAAGCCAAAATGATGGAACTGATAGACAACCTCCAGTATGCCTTCGAGGTGCATATCAAAGATTTGGACTGGATGTCGGACAAAACCAAGGAAGAAGCCCTTACCAAGCTCAAAGCCTTTAAACGTAAAATCGGCTATCCTGACAAGTGGAAAGATTATACCGGCCTCCAAATCGGCGATAACTATTTTCAAAATGTAAAAAATACACAACTCTTTGCCTTCAAAGAAATGGTGGACAAATACGGCAAGCCTGTGGACAAAGACGAGTGGTTTATGACCCCTCCCACCGTCAATGCCTACTACAATCCGCCTGTCAATGAGATTGTATTCCCTGCGGGTATTCTACAAGCCCCTTTCTTTGATGAAGATGCCGACGATGCCGTAAACTACGGAGGTATTGGTGCCGTAATCGGCCACGAGCTTACCCACGGCTTCGACGACCAAGGCCGACAGTACGATGCCAAAGGCAACCTGCGCGACTGGTGGCAGCCCGAAGATGCCGAGAAGTTTAAGGCCAGAGCCAACAAGGTGGTGGAGCAATTTGCAGCCTACGAAGTATTACCCAATGTGAAAATCAACGGGGAACTGACTTTGGGTGAAAATATCGCCGATTTGGGCGGTCTCACCATTGCTTATACCGCTTTGCAAAAGGCCTTGGAAAACAAGAAAGTAGAGAAGATTGATGGCTTTACGCCACAGCAGCGCTTCTTTATCTCTTGGGCGCAAGTATGGCGCGGCAACCAAACGGAAGCTTTCCTGAAACAACAAGTACAAACCGACTCTCACTCTCCAGCCAAGTACCGTATCAACGGGCCACTTTCTAACCTTCCCGCTTTCTATGAGGCCTTTGGCTGCAAAGAAGGCAAGTTGGTGAAGCCCGCCGAGCAGCAAATCAAAATCTGGTAGGTTTTTCTGCCATAAAAATCACAAAGCCCGCCCTTGCAAAAGAGGCGGGCTTTGTTTTGAAAAAAACAGCGAGCTTTGGTGCATGTATCTGCATTTCTCTCTATTTTTGAAGCCGAAAGAAACATCTCTTGCTACGTATAGTTTTTACGCAGCAAGCCTTCAATTTTGTAAAAACTTGAATTTACCTCATATCAGCAGAAAAGTCATTTTATTAATCCTCCAATCATGGTAAAAGTAGAAACGCAATACAACGAAGACAGCATCAAATCCTTAGAGCCACGCGAGCACATCCGCCTGCGCCCGGGCATGTATATTGGCAAGCTGGGCGACGGCTCCTCGCAAGATGATGGCATCTATGTATTGGTGAAAGAGATTATAGACAACTCCATAGACGAGTACATGATGGGACACGGCAAGCAGGTAGAGATTACGGTGTCGGAGCAGCGTGTCATTGTGCGCGATTACGGGCGGGGCATTCCCTTAGGGAAAGTAATAGACTGTGTGTCGAAAATCAATACCGGAGGCAAATACGACAGCAGCGTGTTTCAGAAATCTATCGGCTTGAATGGCGTAGGTACAAAGGCCGTGAATGCGCTTTCTTCTTATTTTAAAGTACAATCGGTACGCGATGGCGAATGCAAGATTGCGGAGTTTAGCGAAGGAAAGTTGGTGAAAGAATACCCTGTCCAAAAAAGCAACGAGAAAAACGGCACGCTGGTAGTCTTTGAGCCGGATAATAATATTTTCAAAGATTTCAGCTTCATTCCACAGTTTCTCGAAGACCAAATCTGGAACTACGCCTTCCTGAATGCAGGCCTCAAGGTGATTTTCAACGGACAGACCTATTTCTCCAAAGACGGCTTGCTCGACTTGCTCAAGCGCAAAACCAACGAAGAGGAACTTCGCTACCCTATCATTCACCTCAAAGGCGAAGAGATAGAAATCGCCCTCAGCCACGGCCACCAATACGGCGAGGAATACTACGCTTTTGTAAACGGCCAATACACCACCCAAGGCGGTACACACTTGGCAGCTTTCCGCGAGGCACTTGTAAAAACCCTGCGCGAATTTTATAAGAAAGATTTTGATGCCGCCGACATTCGGGCTTCGGTGATTGGCGCTATCAGCTTGCGCGTGCAAGAGCCTGTCTTTGAATCGCAAACCAAAACCAAGCTTGGCTCTATCAATGTAGCTCCCGAAGGGGCTACTATCAGAAGCTTTGTAAATGATTTTGTAAAAAATACCCTCGACAACTTCCTCCACAAAAATCCGGCTACTGCCGAAGCCCTGCTCAAGCGTATTTTGCAATCGGAAAGAGAGCGAAAGGAAATTGCGGGTATCAAGAAATTGGCCAATGAGCGCGCCAAAAAGGCCAATCTGCACAATAAAAAGCTGCGCGACTGCCGACTGCACTTCAATGATTCTAAGAGCGAAGACAAGTTTGAAACTACCCTCTTCATTACCGAAGGCGACTCAGCCAGCGGCTCTATCACCAAAGCGCGCAATCCGCAAACACAAGCGGTATTCTCGCTGCGAGGCAAACCGCTCAACTGCTTCAACCTCACCAAAAAGGTGGTCTATGAAAACGAAGAGTTCAACCTGCTCCAACACGCCCTCAATATCGAAGACGGCTTAGAAAACCTGCGCTACAACCGCATCGTCATTGCCACCGATGCCGACGTGGACGGCATGCACATCCGCCTGCTGCTGATGACCTTCTTCTTGCAGTTTTTTCCTGAATTGGTAAAAAATGGCCATTTGTATGTACTCGACACACCACTCTTCAGGGTACGCAACAAGCAAAAAACGATTTATTGTTACTCCGAACAAGAAAAACAAAAGGCTATTCAACAGCTCGGCAGCAATCCCGAAATTACCCGTTTCAAAGGTTTGGGAGAGATTTCGCCCGATGAGTTTGGCCGCTTTATCGGTGAGCAAATGCGCTTGGAGCCCATCATCATTAAGGAGCATACCAATATCCAAAAGGTATTGGAATATTATATGGGTAAAAACACCCCCAAACGCCAAGAGTTTATCATAGACAATCTCCGCATCGCCATAGACAGCGCCTTGGAGGAAGCAGCCGCCTCTTAGTGTTCAAAATGATAAAAATATAATAATAGAACACGGATTTGACAGATTGTACAGATGTTCACAGATAAAAATCTGTGTTTAATCCGCTACATCCGTCGAATCCGTGTTCTAAATTTTTTTGTAGGCTATCATCAAAGTACCCTAACCACCCATTTCCCCTCTTAACGATGTGTCCAAGAGACGCTGCAAATTGGTTTCTGTATGCCCTTGCGCCAATAAAAACATCAACTTGGTAACAGCTGCCTCGGTGCTGATGTCCAAACCACTCACAACACCTATTTCGGCCAAATGCTTGCTGGTTTCGTAAAGCCCCTGCTGCACGCGCCCTCCGTAGCACTGCGACACATTCATCAGCACAATGCCTTGCTCACGGGCTCGGCGCAGCAAGTCCAAAAACCAAGCACTGGTAGGCGCTGTACCTGAGCCATAGGTTTCGAGCACCACTGCTTGGGGCGCTCCACCAAAAAGCATGCTTTCCATCGTGGCGGCTTGCAGGCCGGGAAAAAGCTTGAGCACCGACACGCGCCCGCCCAAGTGCCCATGTACCCGAAAGGCCACTTCGGGCAGGGGCAAAATGGCTGCACGATTGTAATAAATATCAATGCCCACCTCGGCCAAATGTGGGTAATTTTGGGAGCTGAAAGCATCGAAGTGACTGCTTTCTACCTTGCGGGCACGGTTGCCACGCCACAAGAAATAATCAAAATAAATGCAAACTTCAGGTACTAAAGCACGACCATCTTCTTGGGCAGCAGCAATTTGCAAGCTGGTGATGAGGTTTACGCGGGCATCATTGCGCGGTTCGCCAATGGGCAGCTGCGCGCCTGTCAGGATTACAGGTTTGGCCAAGTTCTCTAATAAAAAGCTAAGTGCTGAAGCTGTATAAGCCATCGTATC
>DAIQNQ010000008.1:28614-39796 GCA_036788275.1 Thermonemataceae bacterium | reverse complement strand
CCCAAAGTACCTCCGGTATAAATCATCAAAATACGCGCTTGGGGTGGCTGCGGGCTGGCAGTGTCTATGACTATCTTCTTCATGAAAAAATACAGCTGTAAAATACTGATTAAAAACGCTTTGAAAATCCTCTGCCTTGCTTCAAAATGCCTATTGGCAAGGCTTATGCACACAAAATCAGAATAAAAGTAGAAAAAATCTCCCCAAAGCATCAACTATTGCCATAAAAAAATTATTTTTGCTTCAAGTTTATATTCTACCAACATCTCCTTATCGCCAATTCTTATGGAATTATACCTTGACTCTGTTGATTTGAAAGAAATTGAAGAGGCTTTTCAATTGGGCTTTCTCACAGGCCTCACCACTACGCCTACTTTTATGCACCGCGAAGGCGTAAAAGATATTGATGCGATGATGCTCAAATTGGCCAAAATAGTACCCATTCTGCAAGTAGAAGCCTTGGGCAACAATGCCGACGAAATCGTAAAAGAAGCGCAACGCCTCATCAAAATCGGACTCAAAAAAGAAAGTACAGTATTCAAGATTCCCGTATCGCTCGAAGGTGTAAAAGCTTGTAAGCGCCTCAGCAGCGAAGGGCTTATGGTAAATATTCACTTGGTATATACCCTCCAACAAGCCTATATGGCGATGGCTGCCGGGGCTACCTATGTGTGTCCGCTCGTAGGCCGCCTCCAAGACCAAGGCCACGATGCCCTCACTTTGGTAGAGCAATGCGTAGAGGCTGTAAACTATTACGGATACAATTCTAAAATCATGTTCTCTTCGGTACGCCACACCGAGCACGTACGCAATGCCATCAATATCGGTGTACACACCGTAACTGTGCCTTGGAAAGTGATGAAGCAACTTACCGAAAACAACTTTACCGACCTCGGTACGCAGCAGTTTGTAGAGCATACCAAGCTGATGACCATCAAGGTAAAAGATATTATCCGCAAAGAAAATCCAGTAGCCAAGAGCAGCGATACGGTATTAGATGCCATTATCCAAATGACCGAGTCGGGCTTCGGGGCAGTGGCCATTACCGATGCCAAAAAGAACTTGGTAGGTATCTTTACTGATGGCGATTTGCGCCGCCGCATCAAGTCGGAAGGCAAAGATATTCTCAAAAAGAAACTTTCTGATTTCGACTTCCACGCTCCTATCACCATCGAAGCCGATGCTTTGCTCCACGAGGCGCTGAACATCATCAAGAAGAAGTCGGTGGACAATATCATCGTACTCGACAAAGGCAAAATCAAAGGCATGCTCGACGTGCAAGACTTGTTAGAGCAAGGATTGATGGGCTAATGGGTTCTTTTCAGGAAAAAAATCGCAAAGCTTTGGGGTCTCCTGAAGCTTTGTTTTATTTATAGCTGATTTATTTATGCAAGAAATCATCAAGACTTATGAAGCCATCGGGGGCGAGTTTTTGAAATCGCCCCAAGACATAGTCAGCACTCTGGAGCAACTCAAAGGCTTTGTCTTCGATTGGGACGGGGTTTTCAATGCCGGTACCAAGGGCGTGCAGCAGAGCAGCCCTTATGCCGAGGCCGATGCCATGGGCACCAACCTGCTCCGTTTTGGCTATTGGCTGCGCCACGGGCGGCTGCCCTTTGTGGCTATTATCAGCGGTATGCACAATCCCTCGGCCTTTCAGTTAGCCAAGCGCGAACATTTCGATGCGGTGTATTTTGGCTTCCCACACAAAACGGAAGCTTTGGCACATTTGCACACTTGGCGGGGCATTGCCGCCCAAGAGGTAGGCTTCTGCTTCGACGATGCCTTGGATTTGGCCGCTGCCCGCGAGGCCGGTCTGCGCTTTCTGGTGCGCCGCTCCTACAATCCACTCTTTACGGATTATGCCCGCCGCCACAAGCTTTTTGATTACGCCAGCGCAGGCGATGGCAGCCAATATGCCGTTCGGGAAGTATGCGAGCTACTGCTGGGACTGATGGACATCTATGAGCGTAGCTTGGACGAAAGAATTGCTTTTGGGGAGCTGTACCAGCGCTATCTTCAAGAGCGGCAAGCCCTGCCCACGCACTTTTTTCGTTGGCAAGGCGGCCAAGTAGTGCCTCTCGAAGATGCCCCTGCCGACTAACGCCGCACTATTTTGAACATACGGCTGGCTTGCCCATCGGAAAGCTGCAAGATATACACGCCTTTGGGCTGGCCTTCGAGCGAAAAATTGAGGCTTTCTTGCCCGGCCACAGGTCTGAAAACCTCGATAGGCTGCCCCAAAGTATTGAAAAGTGTAAAGCTGAGGCGGGCACTGCTGCTACTTCCCTCCTGCCAGCGCAAGGATACTTCGGCATCGGTAGGATTGGGGAAAATTTCTAATTTCAGATTCTGCAAGTCTTGCAAGGAAGTGGGCGTACCCGTAGGTGCTCCTACTTTGCTGATACTGTGATTGGCCAAAAGCCACAGCCCCGGGTCGAAGCCCAAGCTGCTCACTTCCACGGCCTCCTCTAAAGTAAAGCTTTGTTGGTTTTGGGTGGGCACAAGTCTGATGGTTTTGCTTTGACCTTGGGTATTGCGTACAAGCAACTCTATCGGAATATCAAAAAAAGGTGTTGCAGTATGCGAGGTACTTTGATTGACCTCTATGCTCAGTTGCCCTTCTTGCCAAGACCAGCGAATCTGATAAGTAGGAAAGCCCTGCCCATAGACCCACTGCTGCATAAAGCTATTGAAATTGATGCCGGTATTACTTTGTAGGCTTTGCGCTAAATCCTGCGTATTTACATTTTTCCCACGAAAGGTCGCCGTATAATTTTTGATGGCTGCCCAAAAGACAGCATCATCATTTACCATATAGCGCAGCATGTGGTAAATGAGCGCCCCTTTGTAATACGACAAACGTAGATTGAAAATATCATCCGTATTCAAAGAATCGGCCACATATACACGTCCACCGGGCTCGCTTTTCACACTGCCCATCCAACCGCTCAGGGTGGTATTGGCCACGCTGCGTGAGTTTCTGAACTCGGTGTACAAAAACTGCGAGTAGGTGGCAAAGCCCTCGTTGAGCCAAATATGGCTGAATGACTTCAAGGCTACACTGTTGCCAATCCACTGATGCGCCAGCTCGTGGGCAACGATAGACCTGTCCCAAGTAGCCATCGCCGACATCATTTGGTTTTCTAAAGAAAAAGGTGCAGGAAGCCTTGCCTGCCCGTACTTTTCGTCGGCAAAAGGATAAGGGCCTAAAAGGTCAGAAAAAAGCTCCAGCTGGTAGGCCGTCTCATTGATATTGGCAAGATTGCTACTCAACTCGGCACTGCTGCGCGCCAAGTTTTCTATCAAAATAGGTTGGGTAGCGCCTGTGGGATTTGCCTCGATATTATACTGCACAAACTGCCCTACGGCAATGGAAATCAGATAATAAGCTATCGGATACTTCGACTCGTACTCGTAGCGCACCTTGCCGCCGGGCAGCTCTACGGTATTTTTGAGCAGGCCTTGTGTGCCCACAAGGTTGTTGGCATCGGTGGTGATTTTTACTTTCACGCCATTGTCGGCCTTGTCTTCGAGAATCTGCTTTACGGGCATCCACTCGGCACTGCCATAAGGCTGGCAGAGGGTAAAGGTATAATTGCTGTTGTTCCAAAAACCTGCATCAAGGTTGGAGGGATTTACCGGACCATTGCCAGAGTAGAAAATGGTGGCTTCGAGGGCTGCGCCTGCGGCCAAAGGGACGGGAAGTGTTACGCGGCGCTCTCTGCCGGAGCTGCTAACGCTATAAGAAGCCCCGTTGATTTCGACATTGCTGATAGTAAAATTGGGATGCAGCTCAAAGGCAAATACCGAAAGCGAGGGGGCACTCACTTCGGCAATGATTTTTACATTCCCACTAATAAAAATGGAATTGCGCTCTACGGCCAAATCTATCTCGTACTCTTTTACATCGTATTGGAGCATTTGGTTGTAGAGCAACTGCGAGAAGTTGAGCCGCTCGGCACTGTGGGCTTCGTGGCTTCTGGCGTGGCTGCATTGATGCGGCTCTTGTACCGCCCATTGGGCTTGTAGGGGGCTATGGAAAAGAAAAAGCAGAAAGGGTAAAAGTTTTACTCGCATAAAGGAAGGAGAAGTTGAATAAAATAAGCTTTGCGCGATGCTTCTCAGAGGGAAAGCTTTGAGAATACACCTCGAAATTTAGTATAAAATTTTTAATTTACATCAATTTTTCAAGAAAATAGCTGCCTCAATGGCCAATATCGGCTTATTGTGTTGCCTCACGGTCGGAAAGCGAATCAGTACTTTTGTATTTTTTGGGATACTCAAAGAAAAGCAACTCTCCGCCTCCCTCTTCTATTTGCAGCCAAGTATCGGCCTCGAAGCGCAGGGCGCAGATACCGCAAGTAGGGATATTGTCTATGCGAATTTTTCGCGCCAAAAGATTCACTATATCGGTAAGCGAGGGATTGTGTCCTACAAACATCAGCTTTTGCACCTCGTCGGGCTGCTGGGCTATGATATTGAAAAAGTCAGTTACGGAGGCCTCATAGAGTTCTTCGTCTCTGACCAAGGCATCGGGTGGGAAGCCTATGATTTTGGCAATTTTTCGGGCGGTTTTATAGGTACGCTCTGCCGGACTGCTTACGATTCTTTCGGGCATAATACCGCGCTGCTTGAGCAGTGCGCCCATCAGCGGAATATCTTGCTTGCCTCTTTTATTGAGTGGGCGCTCAAAGTCTTGCCAATCGGGATTCTCCCAACTCGACTTGGCATGCCTCAAAAAGTAAAGCAACTTCATAGTATAATCGTTAAATAAAGCATCTATACAAAAAAGTACTGCCACCCTAAAGAGCGGCAGTACTTTTTCTATTGCTCAATCAAGCGTGCCAAAGAATGATGGTACAAATCGGCGGCACTTTTGGTACTCATCAGCAGCGCGCCGTCCACACGAAAGCCCGACTTCGTAACCTTGCCCAAGAGGCGATGACTCACACCACTCTCCTGCATTAGTTTTTCAAACTTTTCACGCGCTTTGGCCTTCACGCTTACCACTACTCGGCTCTGGCTTTCTCCAAAAAGGAAAGCATCTTTGCGGAAGGTGCTGTCGGTAGCAATGCTAAAGCCCAAGCCACGTGGCAAGGCCGATTCTGCTAAAGTTACCCACAGGCCACCATCCGATACATCGTGGGCAGAGCGGATGGCCGCCTTGCGAATGAGATTTTTGACTACTTGCTGGAGGTCGTACTCCTCTTGCATATCGAAGCGGGGTGCGCCGGAGGCCTTTACGCCACAATAGCTGTACAAGTATTGCGAAGAAGAGATACAGTTTTTAGAAGTCCCCAAGAGGAAAATCAAGTCGCCCTCTTCTTTGAAGTCCAAAGTCATTTTGTTTTTCTGTTCTTCTAACAAGCCCAGCATCCCGATAGTAGGCGTAGGGAATACCGGCCCTTCGTCGGAGGATTGGTTGTAGAAGCTTACATTGCCTCCGGTAACGGGCGTTTCAAACTTCTCGCAGGCCTTGCGCATGCCCTTGATGGCCTCTACAAAATGCCAATATACTTCAGGTACATAGGGGTTGCCGAAGTTGAGACAGTTGGTAATGGCGATAGGCTCGCCACCGCTGCACACGATGTTGCGGGCGGCCTCTGCCACAGCGATGGCAGTGCCCTCTTGCGGGTTGGCATATACATAGCGTGAGTTGCAATCTACGGTAATCACGATGGATTTGTCCGTACCTTTTACCATCACCACTGCTGCATCAGAAGGCTCGTTGGTACTTTGGTTGGCGGTGCCCACCATGGAATCGTATTGCTCGTAAATCCAGCGCTTGGAGGCGATATTGGGGTGACTCAGCAAGTGCGCGGCCACGGCCTTGTAGTCTTTGGGTTCTTTGACTTGGGAGATGTGGAATTGCTGGTATTCTTTGAAATAGGCAGGCTCGCGGTACTCGCGGTGATAAACCGGTGCGCCACCGCCCAACACCAAGCTTTCGGCAGGCACTTTGGCTACGCTGTCTTCGAGGAGCATAAAGCGCAAGATACCCGTGTCGGTTACTTCGCCGATGCAGGCGCAGTTCAAATCCCATTTTTCAAAAATAACTTCGATGGCCTTTTCCTTGCCTTTTTCTACCACCAAAAGCATACGCTCTTGCGACTCTGAGAGCAGGATTTCAAAAGGCAGCATATTGTCTTGGCGGGTGGGCACTTTGTCTAAGTGAATGTCCATGCCCACGCCCCCTTTGGCGCTCATTTCGGAGGTAGAGCAGATAATGCCTGCCGCACCCATATCCTGAATACCTACCACAAAGCCCGTGGCGATGGCTTCTAAGGTCGCTTCGAGGAGGAGTTTTTCTTGGAAGGGGTCGCCTACTTGTACGGCGGGCAGGTCTTTGGCCGAATCTTCGGTGATGTCTTTGGAAGCAAAAGATGCTCCGTGGATGCCGTCTTTGCCTGTGGCCGAGCCTACGATATAAACGGGATTGCCCTTGCCGAGGGCGATGGCGCTGGCGGTTTGGTCGGTACGTACCAGCCCTGCCGAAAAGGCATTGACCAAGGGGTTGATATTGAAGGAATCGTCGAAAAAGACCTCGCCACCTACGGTAGGTACACCAAAGGCATTGCCATAATCGCCAATGCCTTTTACTACGCCTTTGAGCAAGAAGCGGGTGCGTGCCTGCTGCAAGTCGCCGAAGCGGAGGGAATTGAGCTGGGCAATGGGGCGTGCGCCCATCGTAAAAATATCTCTGTTGATACCGCCTACGCCTGTGGCTGCCCCTTGGTAAGGCTCTAAGGCGGAAGGGTGGTTATGCGATTCTATTTTGAAACTGATGGCAAAGCCGCCGCCAATGTCCACCAATCCGGCGTTTTCTTCTCCGGCTTTGGCCAGCATACGGGGTGAATCTTTGGGGAGGGTTTTGAGCCAAACGATAGAGTTTTTGTAGGAACAGTGCTCCGACCACATAGCCGAGTAGATGCAGAGTTCTGTGAAATTGGGCGTTCTGCCGAGGATTTCTACAATCTTATGGTATTCTTCTTCCAATAAGCCGAGCTTTTGGGCGGTTTCTATCAGGTTTACTTGTTGGCTCACGATGGTTGGCGGTTTAGTTTCTTGGGGTAAAGATAATTTGTTAAACAGAACATGTCAAATATTGCCTGCATTTTTGGGAGAGATAGGGCTTTTGGCCGCCAAAAAGCCCCGATAGGCTTGGAGTTTTGCAGGGAAAGGTGTATTATTACAGTACGAGGAATCAAAATTTATTGGCTCAGGAAACAATGAGCTGTGTATTTTGAACCATTAAGAAGTGAAGGAGCATTAAGATGATTTTCTTGAGTGTCATCGCTTCTCATCTTTTTCAAAAGGCTTATTAAGTTCAAGATAAAATAGGCCAAAGTTGTGAGAAAATCGGGAGCTTGGCAGGGAAAGAAATATGCTGTAGTACAAATGCTTTCTTGTAGGATAAACTCACTCACCCACCTCACTCTTCACAGGCTTAAAAGGCGAGCGCGCTTGGTGAATGCGCATGGCGCGGTAAGCTACCGCCACACTTAGTAGGAGCATTACGATGGCCAAGGAAGCAAGGTATTGGTACTTCTTTTCAAACAAAAAATAATCGTAGCTGCCGTGTGCTACTACTGCCACCAGCAGCCCCCACAGCAAGTAGGGCCAAGGGCTTCGGGGGTGAAACTTGGCAATGCCCATATAAAATCCCATAAATACCCCCCAAGTGGTGTGCCCCGGAATGGCCATCAGCATACGCAGCCAAGCTACACGCAAGCCTTCTTGCCAGCCTTTTTGGGCATAGCATTCCAAAATGTACATCAGGTTTTCGACTGTGGCAAAGCCCAAACTCACAAAAGCCGCATAAATGATGCCGTCGTAAGGCTCATTGAAATAGGCTTTGTGGAAAATAAAAAAATACAAGAAAGCAAACTTGAAAAACTCCTCCGGCAAGGCCGCCACCACAAAGGCATGATAAAATGGACTTCCATTGGCCTGAATCAGAAAAAACTCAAAGAAAAAAGAAGGCACAATCGTGAGGCAACCCCAAAAGAAAGCACCCCATAGATGGCGATGCTCCTCTTTTTCGTGCTTGTCTTGATAATACAAAAACACCGCAATCAACAAAGAAGGCAATACCGCCAAAGATATAAGAAAAGCTAATGCCATACGAGTCTCGAAACTGAGCCAAATGTAGCTTTTTGGCAAGCATCTACCAAATAAAATCACTCAAATATCGCCTATCTCGTTATAGCAGCCTGTGGCCAGCAAGAATTATCTCTCTTTGCAGCATACAATCAAATAAAGTAGTATATTTGCAATGATTTTGGAAGCAAAATCGTTCTCCATTTGTACCAAAACCCCTTACTGTATGGAACTTGTCAGCATATTTTTGATTATGGGTCTAAGCCCCGGCGAGCTGATTGTAATTGGTGTGCTATTCATTGTACTCTTTGGCGCCAAAAAAATCCCTGAGTTGGCAAGAGGCTTAGGCCGCGGCATCAGAGAGTTTAAAGATGCCACCAAAGAAATCAAGCACAACATTGAAGAAAGTACCAAAATAGAAGAAGACAAAACCACAAGCTCTAAATAGTCTTGAAAACATATATTTCTTTTGCTGAACTACGCCGCGACCTGACCGACGGCGTAGTTTCTTGCATGCAGCTGGTAGAACAATATTTAGCCCGCATCGAAGCCCACAAGGCGCTCAACGTATATCTGAGTGTATATGCCGAAGAAGCCTTACAACAAGCCGCTCATATAGACCAAAAGCTCCAAGCAGGCACTGCCGGCAAGCTCGCAGGTATGGTCATTGGCCTCAAAGATGTACTCTGCTACGCCCAGCACCCGCTGCAGTCGGCCAGCAAGATTCTCGACGGCTTCGTATCACAATTCAATGCCACTGTGGTAGAGCGCCTGCTGGCCGAAGATGCCATCATCATCGGTCGCCAAAACTGCGATGAGTTTGCCATGGGCTCCTCCAATGAAAACTCCGCCTTTGGCCCTGCCCTCAATGCCGCCGACCCCACGCGCGTCCCCGGAGGCTCTTCGGGTGCTTCGGCAGTAGCCGTACAAGCCGACTTGTGCTTGGTATCTCTCGGCTCCGATACAGGCGGCTCGGTACGCCAACCGGCTGCCTTTTGTGGTGTTACAGGCCTCAAACCCACTTATTCTCGCCTCTCTCGCTATGGCTTGGTGGCTTATGCTTCTTCTTTTGATTGTATCGGTGTCATTGCCAAAAGCCCCGACGACATCGCCTTGGTAATGGAGGTAATCGCCGGAGCCGACGACTACGACAGCACCGTCTCAACGCAAGCCGTACCTGCTTACAGCCAAGCGATGGCCGTACAAGGCAAAAAACGTATTGCCTACCTCCGCGAAGGCTTGGAGAGCGACAGCATACAGCCCGAAATCAAGGCGGCACTCCAAAAGAAGATAGATTTTCTGAAGGCAGAAGGCCATCAGGTAGAAGCCGTAACGCTGCCCCTGCTGGAGTACATCTTGCCTACTTATTACATCCTTACTACTGCCGAAGCCAGCTCCAATTTGGCGCGCTTCGATGGGGTGCGCTATGGCCTCCGCAGCCAAGAAGCCCACGATTTGGAGGGCATGTACAAAAAAACCCGCAGCGAAGGCTTTGGTGCAGAGGTAAAAAGACGCATCATGCTGGGTACTTTCGTACTGAGCGCCAGCTACTACGATGCCTACTACACCAAAGCACAGAAAATAAGGAGGCTTATCAAAGAGGCCACCGACCGCATCTTTCAAGACTACGATTTCCTCTTGGTACCTACTACGCCTACTACGGCGTTTAAATTGGGGGCATTTTCCGACGACCCTATCCAAATGTATTTGGCCGACTTGTTTACGGTACAAGCCAATGTGGTGGGTATTCCGGCCATTTCTTTTCCCGTAGGCCAAGACCAAGCCGGCCTGCCCATAGGCCTGCAGCTGATGGCCAATTATTTTGAGGAAGCTCCTCTGCTGGCATTCAGCAAGTATTTAATGGAAGATTAAATCTTGGTCTTTCCAAACCAAATATAAGCCATCTCAAGCGCTTGAGGTGGCTTTTTTTGATTGTTGTTGCTTAGTTTAATTGATTCCTTTCCACCATTGTTTAAACTGTTGAGTGGTGTCTTTAAGATTTACAGTTTCACCAATCATTGGTGTTAGCAATGGAATGTTATACAATTCATTAAGTTCAGTTATTTTCGCCAAAGGTTCATCCCAAGAGTGGGATGCCAATGCAAATTTTGAAGAATGAACAGGAATAATCCGTTTTGCTTTCAAGTCTTTTGCAGCTTTTAATACATCCTCGGGCAGGTTGTGAATGTATTTCCAAGCCTCATTGTATTGTCCATTGTCCAAGATGGCCAAATCAATAGCGCCGTGTTTATTTCCGATGTCTGCATAATGTGTGTCGTAGCCACTGTCGCCACCAATGTAGATTTTCATACTTGGGGTTTGTAATACATACGAAGCCCATAAAGTGTTGTTTGTTGAAAGCCCTCTGCCCGAAAAGTGCCTTGCCGATTCAACAAAAGCGGTAAAGCCACTATCTAATTCTACCTTTTCGTTCCAATCCTTTTCAATGATTTTATTGCTGTCATATCCCCAATGTTCAAAGTGAGCACCTACCCCTAATCCACAAACCACTTTTTTAGTCTTGTCTTTTAAAGCAATGAGTGTTTCGTAATCAACATGGTCGTAGTGGTCGTGAGAAATAAACAAGTAATCAATGTCGGGTAGGTCGGCAACTGTGTATATGTCTGTACCTTTAAACGATTTTACGGTTCTCGGAATGGGTGAAGCATTTCCGCTAAAAACAGGGTCAACCAAAATTCGTTTTCCATCTATTTGTATAAAGTAGGAAGAATGTCCAAACCACACTAAAACATCTGTATCAACAGGTAAATTCAGCAAATCAGTTTTCACGGACGGAATCAAGTCAGTTGGGTAATGTCTTGGTTTCTTTTTAAAGTAATTTTCATAAAGCACCTTAAACCAACTGTGTCCTTCAGCAAGGGTAGGTGTTTTGCTTAAATTTTGAAATTTTCCATTTTTATAATTTGGTGATTGCTTCATTCTTTCAAGGCGTGTGCCGCTTGGATTTTTGCCAAATTTATCTTGTTGCATATACAGTAAAGTTGCTATTGTCAGTAACGATAAAATGCTTAGTAATACTATCATTGCTCGTTTTATTAATTTTTTAATTCTATTCATT
>DAIQNQ010000008.1:2266-28514 GCA_036788275.1 Thermonemataceae bacterium | reverse complement strand
AATGCTTAGTAATACTATCATTGCTCGTTTTATTAATTTTTTAATTCTATTCATTATTGTATATCTTATCTTCCACGACTTTGGAATAATGCCGACAAGAGTGCTTGTGTCATAGCTACTTGCCCAAATACATTAACTTCAAGTGGCTTTTTTGTTTAGACAATAAAATCCTGCTCCGGTGCTCTTTCGCAAAAAGTATCACATACAGAAAGCTCCGTAGTAGGCGAAGGGCTTTGCTCCAAGAGCAGCTCTACATCTTCTCTGTATTCGCTTTGCAGATACGCTTCTGCCTGCTCCTTAAAACACAACATTTTGCCGAAAGAGGCTTCTTGCTGTGGGTGAAAATCTGCAAAAGCACAGAAAAAACAGATATGAAAAGGATAGCCATAGGGCAATTGTCTCTTTATTTCTGCAAGTGTACTTCGGAGACTATTGTGCAGCTCTGTTGTTTTGAATACATAACTATCTGTATAAAGCTGTGCCTCAAAGATATGCGCAATGCGCCTTAGCTTGTTTTCTTGATTGATTTTGACCTTCACAGTCAAAAACTCTTCGGCAGAAGCCTGCTGCAAAGGCATTTTAAAAATCAACTGAAAGTTTCTCAACAGCTCTCCTTCCCTCATTTTCGGAAACAGCGCAGCAGGCTTCGTGCGGAGTTGCATCTCTTCCAAGCAATCACCCTCAAAGCGCATATCGGCAAAGTGCATCGAAAAAACACCTTTATCGTACAAAAGCACTGTACGATAAATCCCCTCTGCATTGGAAAAAGTAGCATTGAATTGACTCATTTGGCATAGCGTTTATTGCAGGCTGGGTATCTCAAAGAATATCTTGGTGCCTTTGTCCACTTCTGAATGAATCTGGATCTGCCCGCCCAATTTCTCAACGGTTTCTTTTACGATATACAAGCCCAAGCCGGAGCCAGACTGTTTTTCGGTAGCACGATAAAACATCTCAAATACCCTGTGCAAATGCTCCGGCGCAATGCCCTGCCCGTTGTCGGATACCGTAATTTTGGCCTTCTTTTCTTTTACCTCGATGGCTACCTCTATAAAAGGATGCGCCTCTGTACGACGCACATAGCGTATGGCATTGGAAATCAAATTATTGAATATCACCGTAAGGCGGCTGCTATCAGAATAAAACTTCTCGCTCTGCTGCAAGTGTACCACTTTTTCTATCTTAGAAGAATACTCCATATAGCTGTGTTGGTCGAATACCGACTCCAACATATTGCGAAAAGAAACCTGCTCAGAATGCAGGGCCATACGGGCATTGCGCGAGTAGTCGAGAATGTCTTGGATAAACTTATCGAGCTTTTTGATGCTCTTCTCTTGGAGGTCTAAGTAGTAATAAATTTCCTCCAGTTTGTCGGTCATTTTGGCAATGCTAATCAGCCCCATCACCGAGGAGATAGGCGCGCGCAAATCGTGGGAGGCGCTATACACGAAGCGGTCGAGCTCCGAGTTGATTTTGGTGAGCTCTTCATTGCTTTTGGAGAGGTTCAGGTTGATTTCACGCAGCTCATCTTCGCGAGCAGCCAAGCGGGTGTTCAGGTGCTGTTCTTTTTCGAGGGCAGCTTCGAGGGCTTGGTAAGCCGAGCGTGTTTTTTGCTCGGCCTGCTGCTGTTCGGCGATGTCTTCGTAGAGCAATACCACATTTTTGATTTCCTGATTCGACTTTTTGATAGGATAGGCATAAGCGCGTACCGTTACTTCACGCGTATCGCCTTGATGCGTGCGCATCGTGTAGCGAATCAGCGGCAGTACCACAGCCTCGCCTTGGAAAGCCTTCTTCACATACGCCAATATACCCTGCGCCTCCAGCTGCTTGTCTTCCAAGATACAATAGTCTTGCAGCTGCTCAAAGTGCATGCCTGTAACGAGCGTCCAAGTTTTGTTGATGCTCAGGGTACGGCCTTGGGCATCGAAAATTTGGATACCAATAGGCGACTGCTGCACCAGAAGCGAGAGCTGCTCTTGGGTATCGTGCATCAAGTCGAGGGCATTTTTGAGTTTGCTTTCGCTTTCGGCCAAGGCTTCGTTGAGGTCTTGCTCCCTTTCCAAGGCCCTGATGATGCGCTCCTCGGCAAGGGTTTGGTTGGTTACATTATGGATGTTGATAACGATGGCACCGATGGCAGGCTCGCGAAGGAGGTTTTTGGCTTTGATTTCGACCCAGCTGTGCGAGCCGTTTTTATTTTTGATGCGGCAGGTGGTCTGAAAAAGCTTGCCCTTGGTGATGGTTACTTGGCTAAAGATTTTTCTCACAAAGGGAATATCTTCTTTGTCTATAATCCGCGAGAAGTCTTTGCCGAGCAGGTCTTTCTCGGTGTAGCCAAACTGCTTGTAGCAAGAAGGGCTCAGGTAGCGTGTTTTGCCTTGGGCATCAATCAAAAAGATGGCATCGTCGAGGTTTTCGATAAGGGCATGCGATTTTTTATTTTGATTTTCCAGCATTTCCTCCAGCTCAATGCGCTGACTAATATTCTGTATCAAAGCCACCACTACCGCCTCTCCGTTTATTTCTTCGTATTTGAGGGTAATTTCTACCGGAATGATTTCAAAATTTTTCTTGGCTTGTCTGGCCGAAAAAGTAATGCTGCGCTGCCGCAGATTGGCCATTTCTTGGGTATAGCTTGCCCATTGCTCTTGGCTTTGCAGCGACTCCGTACCCGCCTCCAACTCCTGAAAGTACATGGCTTGCAGCTCCTCGGCCTCGTAGCCCAAAAGCTGCGACACACGAGCATTACTGTCGAGTATTTTGCCACTTTGCGGGTCTATCATCAGCACGGCATCGCTGGTATGTTTCAATATTTTCTCTATGCGTTGGTAGGTTCTTTCTTTTCTTTTTTGAGCAGAAATATCCTCGTGCAAAAAGCTTACAAGCATTTCTGTACCAATAGCATTGGGCGCGAAAGAAGGCAAATGCCACAGCTGCTGCCGACAGTACAAAGCCGGATTGTATTTTATCTGCAAGTCTGTTTGCCAACCTTCGGCCTGCTGCAAAGGATTGAAATCAGCTTCTTCTCGGTATTCTTGATATACAAAAAGCTCTTGCCAATGCTTGCCCAACAGTATTTCGAGAGGCAAATCCATCAAAGCGCACATCTTCTCATTGGCATATACCAAAGTACCTTCTTGCGAAAACTGACACAAGGCGTGTATCTTCTCTACAAGCAGCTGGTATTTATTCGTATAGGTTTCGGTCATGCAAGCACAATTTTGATTACCTTTAAACCCTAAATTTACAGTAAAAAGGCTATTGTTCAAATTTATTTTTTTTGGAAAACGCTCTGTATGAACTACCAAGAAGCCACCGATTATCTTTTCTCTAAGCTTCCTATGTTTCAGCGCATAGGTGGTGCCGCCTACAAAGCCGACTTACAGAATATACAAGCCCTCAACGAAGCATTGGGGCATCCGCACCGTGCTTACCCTTGCCTCCACGTAGCCGGTACCAATGGCAAGGGCAGTACCTGCCATTACTTGGCTTCGATACTCCAAGAAGCAGGCTACCGCGTAGGGCTTACCACCTCGCCGCATCTCAAAAACTACACTGAGCGCATCAGAATCAATGGCCAAGAAATCAGCCAAGTGGCCGTAGCCGATTTTGTTACTACATATCAGAACCTTATCGAGCAGCTGCAACCTTCTTTTTTTGAGGTGAGTATCGCCATGGCCTTCCACCATTTTGCCCAAGAGAAGGTGGATATCGCCGTGGTAGAAGTAGGCATGGGTGGCAGGCTCGACTCCACCAATATCATCACACCGGAGCTTTCTATCATTACCAATATTGGCTTCGACCACCAGCAGTTTTTGGGCGATAGCCTGCCCAAAATTGCCGCCGAAAAAGCAGGCATTATCAAGGCGGCACGTCCGGTGGTGATTAGCGAGTACCAAGCCGAATGCTTCGAGGTGTTTGTGTCGAAGGCGCAGGCCGTGGCAGCCTCGCTCTACTTGGCCGAAGAAGCCTATCAATTGCTTTCGGGCTGTATGGAGGAAGGTTTTCAAAAACTTGTTTTCCAAGAAAAAGCGACAGGCGTAAACATTACGCTCCATACGCCCCTGCTGGGCAATTATCAACAAAAAAACCTGCTGGGAGTCTTGCAAGCCATCGCCTTGCTAAGGCAGCAAGGTTGGGAAATTACCGACGAGACGCTCCAAGCGGGTGTGCAAAAAGTAGTGCACAACACCGGACTGAAAGGGCGTTGGCAAATCTTGCAGCAAACGCCCCTCTGTATTGCCGATGTGGCGCACAATGCCGAAGGCCTCGCCGCCGTGATGCAGCAATTGGCCGCTTGGCCTGCTACCCGGCTGCATTTGGTGATGGGCTTTATGGGCGACAAAGACCTGAGCGCTATGCTTCGACTATTGCCCCAAGAGGCACAATACTATTTTTGCCAGCCCCAGCTACCCCGCGCCTTGCCCTTGGAGGCGCTGCAAGCACAGTTGGGCGAGCGCTTTCCACGAAAGCACTTTATTGCTGATGTAAATGAAGCTTTCAGAGCAGCCCTACAAAATGCTGCCGCCGACGAGGTGGTTTTCGTCGGCGGCAGCAGCTTTGTGGTAGCAGAAGTGGACTTACTGTGAGCCTTCCTTCACAATCACCACTTGTTGTCGGTCGAAGTTCCAAGCCGCAAAAATCCCAATACCGCCTTGCACTGCCGACAGAATCGTGGCGGGCTGCCCAAAGGGATTGCCATTGGCGCTGATGGCTTGGTCTATGCTTCGGAGATAATCGTAATGCGGCTTTTCGAGGCGATAGAGCGTTACATACACAGTATCGTCGGGCAAGAAGCGATAAGCCGTCCCAATTGAAACCAAATTGTTGGTAGAAAAAGTACTGCGTGTAACAAAATCTACCTCCGGCTCTGCAGTGAGACTGTCTTTTTGGATAACGATGCGGAAGTGCGGCTCGCTGTCCAAGAGCGGGTAACGCACCAAAAGCAAGGCACGGGCGCTATCGTCTTTTATTTCCTGACGAACATCTTCAAACTCCCAAGTAATTTCTTCGATGGGCGTAAAAGGCAAAAAACGTGTACTGGCTGTAATGCTGCGCCCCTTGCCATCAACAATACGCAAATCATAGACCCCTCCTGCATCAATATCCACTACTTGGTCAGTTCTTTTGGCCACATAGTTATAAATTTTATTAGTTTCCTCATCAACAAAAGGAGCATATATCAAGGTATCACTCAGGCCATTGTGGGTAATAATGACCAAGGCATCGAGTATATCAGGCAAGGTAGGCGCTGCCAGATAGTCCACCGTTTCGGTGAGAAGCAGGCGATAAGGTTGGCCATCTTCCAAGAAACATTCTACCACCAGCTGGCTTGGTGCAGAAGGCAAGTTCAGATTGATTTCGCGCTCAAGATTGGCACAAGCAGCCATCCCCAAAAGTAAAATGGCAGGCAGTATTGTGTGCATAAAAATACTTTTTTTGAAGTGCATTTTCATAGCTAAAATTTGAAGTTGAAAGTGAGTGTAGGGATAATCGGGAAAAGCGCCACCTGCTTTACAGCAAAGCGCTCGGGGTTGCCCTCAGCATCTTGCAGCTCTTCTATATACAAAAAGAAGGGATTGCGCCGATTATAGAGGTTGTAGATACTGAGCGTAAGGTCAGATTCGCCCCAGCGCGGCTTGAAGCGCCGCGTCAGGTTGATGTCGGCACGGTGGTTGGCAGGCATCCTGAAGCCATTGCGCTCCAAATATTGCGGCACTACTTGGGGACGGCCTGAACCTACATCTTGAAACACCAAGCGGCTGGTGGGCAGCGATACGGCTTGGCCGGTATTGTAGATAAAATTGCCTGACAAAGACCAACGTTCGTTGAACTGGTGCATCACCACTACGGAGAGGTCATTGCGAATATCATAACGTGGGAAGAAAGGCCTCCCATTGTTGATGGGCGCATTGCCGTTGGTACTGTCGGCAAACTGCCTGTACGTCCAAGAGAGCGTGTAGCCAATCCATCCGGTAGTTTTGCCGCCCTTCTTTTCTAAATACAACTCATTGCCATAGCTCCAGCCACGGCCAAAGACAAGCTCTTGGTCGAGGTTGTTGTTTACGAAGAGCTGTGCCCCATCGCGAAAATCAATCTGGTTGGACATCCACTTGTAATAGACCTCGTTGGTAAGCAAGAAGCTGCCATCGCCCAGCAAAATACTCGCTCCGGCAGCCACCTGCTGCGAGAGCTGCGGGCGCACCACCCTGTTGGAAGGATACCAAATATCCGTAGGCAAAGAAGCCGCCGAATTGGACACCAAGTGCAAGTATTGGTTCATCTGGGCAAAACTTGCTTTGAGCGATACGCGCTCGTTGAGTTTGTAGCGGGCAGCTACGCGCGGCTCTATACCAAAGTACCATTGCCCGGTATTGCTAAAACCCGATATACGCAAGCCGGCATTCAAGCGCCAGCGCTCATCGAGGTTGATTTCATCATTGAGGTAAATGCCGTATTCTGTTCCTTCCAAATCTTGGCCGGAATTAAAATCTATGCGCCCATCGTCGCTGGTGAAGTTGAGTCGTCCTACTTCAAACTGGTGGTGTGTGGCTTGCGCCCCAAAGCGGAGGTTGTGGCGGCTGTTGAGGGCATAGTCGAAGTCGAATTTGAGGTTATAATCGCGCACACGAGAGCCTACCCTGAAATTGATATTGCTCACGGAGTTATCAATTTGATAATTATAATCGGAGAAAATGAGCGAGGTATTCAGAAAGAGCTTGGGGCTGAACACGTGGTTCCAACGGGCGGTAGTGGTGATATTGCCCCAGTTGAAGTCCACGGCAAAGTTGTTATTCTGAAAGCCGAATACATCTCGGCCCAAATAAGAGCTGATAAAGAGGCGGTCTTTTTCACCCAATTCAAAATTTACCTTGGCATTGAGGTCGTAAAAATAGTAGTCGGGAATAGGGTTGAAATCAGCATTTCCTTCGTTGGCACGGTTGATTTGGCGGGTAATCAAATCAAAATAGGTGCGCCGCCCCGAAATAATGTACGAAGACTTGCCCTTTTGGATAGGCCCTTCGAGGGTGAGGCGCGAGGCAATCAGGCCTACGCCCCCTGAGCCGCTAAACTGCTTTTTGTTGCCTTCGTTGAGTTTGATATCAAGCACCGAAGAGAGCCTGCCGCCAAACTGCGCCGGAAAATCGCCCTTGTACAAGTCCACCTGCCTTACGGCATCGGGATTGAATACGCTGAAAAGCCCAAACAAGTGATTGGGATTATAGACCAGCGCCTCGTCGAGCAAGATAAGATTTTGGTCGGGGCCTCCCCCACGCACAAAAAGTCCGGCAAAGCCCTCGCCTCCCGACTTCACACCGGGCTTGAGTTGGAGCACTTTTATCAAATCGGCCTCGCCAAAAATGACAGGCACAGCCTTGATTTCTTTGGAAGAAAGACTGCTTACGCTCATTTGGGTTTCGTCGAGCTTGTCTTGAAACTTATCGGCTTTCACCTCTACCTCTTTCAAGAAAGCGCTTTCGGACTGCAACTCTATATTCAGATTTGTATTTTGGCTCAAATAGACCTTGCGGAACAGGTTTTGGTAGCCTAAAAAAGAGAATTGCAATACCAAGGTATCGCCTGCGGGGAGGTCTATGGAATAAAAGCCATAAGCATTGGCGGCAGCGCCTCGCTGCGAGCGCGGCTCATAGACCGTGGCTCCGGGGAGGTCTTCGCCATCGCGGGCATCGCGGATATAGCCGCTCAAAGTAAAGCGCTCTTGCGCCTGTAAAGCTCCTACACCAAATAAATGGCAAAGGAAAAAAAATAGAACTTTTTTCATTGGGTAATAGATGCTGAGAAGGTGAGAAGGTATAAAGTAAACGTTTTGTGTGTAAATCTATTTCAATAGCTTTGTTATGTTTTGATGAAGCTTTCACAAAATCTTGTTTATTTGGTAGCCTCTAAACAGGATTTATTACAAATAAGTGCTTGTTTTTACCAACTGTTCTCCCATACAACCATTTACGGTTCGATTTGTTGAGGCTGCTAAGCTTTTGTGCAAGCAAAGATAGCCCAAGCCAAAGCACTATTGCATTGACTTAGGTTAAGAAAAGTTCTACAAAAAGCCATCAATCGCTCCTTATTTTCATGTAAGGCAATTGATGGGCATTTCGTTTCAAAAAATACTTCCTTGGCTATCATTTGCCTCCTTATAGGTGCGCCTCCTTGGGCTTGCGCAAAAGATACAAGCCTGCCAACACCAACCATAGCAGCCATAAGCTGCTCCCTATCAGGCCGGCTTGCGGCCAAGAAGAAGCAAAAACCGATTTTTTGTTCTGTTTTCAGGATTACCACTTGAAAGAATAGCCTATGCTCGGTGTAGGATTGATTTTGAGGCTTTGGCCTTCTGCCGCCAAGGCAATGACCCCAAGGCGCAGGTGCAGGCCTTGCCAAGCATACCAGCGCACCCCCGCCTCCAAGGCAATTGCATTTTGGTCTTGATAATCGCGGGTAAGTCCTCGCAGGTACGAAGCCCCCACATAAAAAGAAGAGGGGATTTCCTTGCTATCAAAAGGCAAGAGCCAATAACTAAGCCCGGCTTTCAGAAACTCCGTAGTAACGCCGCTTTCAAAATTGGTGGGATAATAGCCCGCGTGTACTGAGAAGTTGTAGCGCTGATACTCTAAACCGATAGAAGGATTGCGAAAAGCATTTAGGCTGAGGGTGTTTTTGGGAAAACGGCTTTGTCCATTTGCTGCAAATGAACAATACAAGAGCAAAAAAGCTCCTAAAATCTTTGTGTACATATCGTAAATGTTTTTGGTTTTACGATACAAAGGTGGGCAGCCGTCAAGACTTTCTATTGGACAAATGTCCAAATCGCTTATTCCCACGACAAAAGCTATCTAATCGTTTTGCGCAGGCGGCTCAAGTGTCTTTGTGTAATGCCCAAAAGAGAGGCGATGTATTTGAGTGGCACCTCTTGCAGCAGCTGCGGCTCTTCTTCCAACAGTTTTTTGTACCTGTCTTCGGCACTGAGCGTAATCAGGTCAAACCTTGCCTTGTCTATACAGCAGATTTGCCCTTCCAGAAGTTGGATATAAAAATTTTGAAAAGCAGGCATCGCCATTTGTAGGGCTTGCAGCTCTTGTTTGCTGATGACCCAAAGCTTGCTTTTTGTAATAGCACGGATATTTTCGCGGGCAGGCACTTCCGACAAGTAGCTCAGCAAAGAAGCCGCAAAGGATTGTGCCAAAGATACATAAGTACTTTGTTCTTCGCCCTCTTGGTTGATGCTGTAATATTGCAAAGCCCCCTCTTCTAAAAAGGCTACCTGCAAGGCCATCGTGCCTTCTCGCACAAAATAGTCGCCCTTGGTAAGATTTTTCAACCGAAAAAGGCTTGCTATCTGACGGCACTCCTGCTCCGAAAAACCGATGGCAGAGAAATATATTTCCAAAGAGTTCATAAAAACACCAGCTATACACTTGACCCAAAAGCACTTTATCGCTACCTTTATTAAGCATCTTACAGGCAATATACAAAACTACGCCCACTATGTACGAAAAGCTCGAAGAAAACCTTTCGCTTGCTACGGAATGCAGCCCCGAGGAGCTGTCTGAATTTATACACTTGATTTGCCCACGCCCCAAGTCGGTAAAGCGCAAGGATTTTTTGTTGCGTGAAGGAGATATTTGTCGAGACTTATTTTTTATTCAAGAGGGTTGCCTGCGCTATTTTTATATCACTGATGGAGAGGAGAAAACAGGACAGTTTTTCTTTGAAAATGGTTGGTACACCGACTTGGAGAGCTTCCTGACGGGGCAACCTGCACGGCCGTTTATCCAAGCCTTAGAGCCTTGCGAGCTGCTTTGCATCTCCAAGGAGCGTTTGGAAGAGGCCTATCGAAAAGTCCCTGTTTTTGAGCGTTTTGGCCGCAAAATGGCCGAGCGTGCCTTTTTGGGCATTCGGGGGCGCAATGAAAACCTCACCCAACTCAGCCCCGAAGCGCACTACCTCTACCTCATCGAAAAGCGCCCTAAGGTGATTCAGCGGGTAGCGCTGCGCTATATTGCCTCTTATTTGGACATCAAACCCGAAAGCTTGAGCCGTATCCGCAAGCGGCTTTTCAAGCAAGATACAAAAGCTTAACCCAAGTCAATTTTTGGGGTGTGTGCGTCCGCTACCTTTGTGTCATTCCATCAACAAACACTTGGTATCATGACACGCAAACACACCCTCATCATCCTGCTTGTATTTTTTATCGGTATATTCCAAGACCTACAAGCACAAGACTGGAAAGAAGACCGCAAAGTCGGTCTGGTATTTGGCTTGGCCCAGCCCTTGGCGCTGGGGGGCTTCAACGTAGAAGGCGTATATATCCACAAGCGCCTTATCTTCGACTACTCCCACGGCGTAGCCCTCAGCATCGAAGGCTCTAACCTCAACGACGAACTCAAGGCACAAGGCTTGGTGGTGTATATGCCCTTTACCACAGGCTTTGGCGTGGGCTATCGCTTTACAGAGTGGCTCAACTTGCGCGTAGAACCCAAGTGGCACCGCTTCCAAATCTACTACGAAGGCGATGCCCGCACTGAGGCCAACCGCCTCACCACCGAAGACAACTTCAGCTTAGGCTTGGGCTTGTATGGCTTTTGGCAGCCTTTCAAAAACAAAGAAAATGCCCTTAAAGGCATTACCATTGCCCCCAGTGTGCGCTTTTGGCCTATGGTGAGCACCAACTTCGATGACCGCAAGTTTACTTACGAAAATCGCAACAGCGGAAGCAGCGAAACCATCAACTCGCTGGCCTCTGGTATTGGTTTCACCCCGCTCATTATCAACATCAGCATAGGCTATACTTTCGACCTCAAAAAACGATAATCTCCCTCTATTCACCTTAAAAATGTGATTCCTATGAAATCTCTCAGCATCATCACCCTTTTGTGTCTTATTTTGACTTCTCACTTGGTTCAAGCCCAAAATCCCCTCTCTCAGCGCGTACAAACAGAGCTGAGTATGGGCATCTCGCCCCCCTTTCTACAAAAAGGTGAGGAGCTGATGCGTGCCAAACGCCTCCGCGACCAAGGCCTCAGCTACTACCAAGCCCCCGAAGGCGAAAGCCCTCGACAAGTGGGCAGCTACTCCGCCCCCATAGGCTGGTCTTTGGCATTGAGCTATTATCATCCTATCTCACGCATCAAAGGTTTGATGTTGGGAGGTATCGTACGCAGTTCGCTTACAGGCAGCACCCCCAGCGAGGGCGGCTATGAAGAAGGCTATTTTTTCAACTTTCTCTCTGTAGGTGGCGGACTGAAATATTATCCTTTCACCCAAAACAACTTCTTTGTAAAAGCAGATGTGGGGATGGCTTCCGTATTTACCAAAAACAGGTTTCTCGATGCAGCAGGCGAGCAAGAGTTTTTCCACCAATTTGGTATCGGCCTCAATGGCAGCGTGGCAGTGGGCTATAGTTTGAAACCTTTCTCCAACAAATCAACGCTCTTAGACCTGCAAGTAATTGCCCAAAGCAACAATACCCGTGTAGAGGTAAACGGCATCGGCAATGATATGTGGCGATACAGCGCCCTGAATTTTATGCTTTCTCTGAATTTGTAAAATTATTTTATATAGAAGCGCAAAAGCTTATCATTCTGAGCAAAAGCACTTGCATTCTGTATATTTTTCACTAAATTTCAATGTAAGTGCAATTACACCACTAAAAACCTCAAAAGATGAAAAAAATCCTCTTAGCCCTCGCACTCCTTGCCTTGGGCGCTTGTAAAAATGAAGAAAAGCCTGCCGAGAAAATCCCAATGCTGCCCGACCAAGAGGCCAAAGCCTTGGGCTTCAATATTTTCTACGTTCCCATAAAACTCGATGGCATAGACAAAGAATTTCAAATGCAATTCGACTTGGGCTTAGACGTAAGCGTAGTCTATGAAAACGCCCTCAATAGTATCAAAAGCAAGTACCCTAACATTGCAGCAGATATTCAAAAACGAAAAGATTACAGCATCCTGCGCCACCCTTATGCCCTCGGCAAGCAAGCAAGTGCCTTAGACAGCCTTTTTGTATATGAAGAATACGGCGAAGAAGCCCCCTTCGAGACACTCAAGGTCATTGGCAGCATTGGTGTAAATGAATTTAAAAACAAAATCCTGCTTATCAACTTTGCCGAGCTGTATGTACAAGTATTAGAGACGCTTGATGAGTCTCAGTTTGAGTTTTCAAAGCTGCGCCTCAGCCCCGGCAATAAAATCATCATCGAGCTGGAAGCCGGAGGCAAAAAGCAAGATTTCCTCTTTGATACAGGCAATGGCGTGCCCATTCTCACCCTCGATAAAAGCTTTTACCAAGAGCAACAGGCCGCCAATACCATCAGCGCCAACAACTAGGGCACTACTATCTACCTCTACGGCGCAGTTTTGCAAAAATCTGTCGGGAGCAATGGCCAAAGCCTCACTGCCCAAAACAACAGGATATACTTTACCGAAGCCGAGCGCATCAAAGCGCTTTATCAGGATATTGGCGTGGTGCATTCGATTGGCAACGACTTTTTTATGAATAAAACTGTGGTTTTTGATTTTATAAACAATCGCTTCGGGATACAGAAAGAGGTAAAAAAGTAGCCTCTTCCTCCCTGCACTCATAAAAAAAGGCTCATTCTGAAATCAGGATGAGCCTTTTGTATAGCATAGAGAAATCTTTAGTTCAAGAAAATGCGTTTGGTAGTACTGTATTTGGTATTGCCTACTTCTACGATATATACCTCCGATTTGTAGGCCGACATGTCGTAATCTTTGCTAAACTTGCCCGGCGTGTTTACGACTTCTTCTTTCACCAAATTGCCGATTACATCATAAATGCGTACATATACGAGGCTATTGCTGGTATTGACAAAGTTGAGCTGGAAGCGGCGATTGCCCAATATCCTTACTTCAAAGTCAATATTTTGAACACTGTAAGCGATAGGCTCTTTGGCTTGGGCGCAGGCTTGGGAAAGTGGCGCTATACAATAAGCAGCTAAAAGGAGTGCCAAGGCAATTATTTTTTGTATGGTAAAGTTTTTATGCATATTATTTTTTATTCAAATGGATTTATGCTTGTAGTTGCCCAAAGGCGCATCAAAGTTTCAAATATAGTAATTATTATAATAGCTAAATCTATAAAACATTCGCTAAAGTGAATTGTTACCAAAAATCTTACCAAAACACTACTTGTCTATAACTTTATAAATATATATTTTCTTATCTGCCAGTACAAGCAACTTGTCTTTCAAAAGGTGTACTTGTCGGGCTTCGGGCAATGCGGGCAACGCCCATTCTTGGGGAGCAGCCACTGTAAATACGTGGTGCAGGGTGATTTTATTGTGCTGATAGGTATAAATGTAGTTTTCCCACCAACCGATATTTTTCACCTCTGGCGAAAGTGCAATTTTCTTTTTGTAGTTGCCCAGATTGTCGAATACCAAAATACCACTGTACACATCGTAGAGATAGAGCAGATTTTGGTATTCTTTCAGAAACTGCAAGTTGTACTCTTGGGCATTGAGCAGCAAATCGCAAGGCGTATTGATGAGCAACTGCTCGCTCTGCGGATTGTATTTTTTCAGGGCAAAATCGCTCTCATCAAATACCCAAATCCCATTGTCGGGAGCTACCGTAGCCAAGCGGGCAAAGCCGATGATTTGCTCTGGCATGCGAAAAGTCTGGCTGGGTGCCAAGAAGCGGTCGAGAAAAATATATTCTTGAAAATCTCTATAAAAAAGCCATATTTTAATACCCTTCAAGGCTTCTACCAATGTAATTTGCGCAATTCTTGAAGGCGAAAAAGTACGTACACTGTCGCCGGCTTCATTGTATTGCCATACATTGCCTGCTGGGTCGGTAAGGTAAAAATTGCCACTACGGTCGCTGGAGAAAAGTACCGCCTCCGGTGCTTTTGTTTGCACTCGAAGCAGCTCCAAATCCTGCGCTTGCACTGCCCAAAAGCTGCCAAGCCAAAATAATAAAATACTAATTTTCTTCATAGCGACTCAGTACAAGCTCCTGCCCATCGGTATGGGCATAAGCACATTGCGAAAACCACTCTCCCAGATTGATATAGCGGCTATGCGCGCCTACGGGCAAATCTAATACCAAATGGCGGTGTCCAAAAATATATACATCGTGGGGATGGTGCTGGTGCAGCTCTTTGCAATACTGCCATAGCCATTCGTTTTCTCCCTGAAAAGTCTCCTCTTCTTTGCTGCTTTGGGCACGGCTGCGCTTCGACCAGCCTGTGGCCAAGCGCATCCCCCAAGCGGGGTGCAGGGCAGCAAAGCAACGCTGCAAAAAGGGATTGGCAAAGGCTTTTTTGAGAAACTTATAGTGGCGGTCGCCTTTCCCCAGCCCATCGCCGTGGCCTATATAAAGGCGCTGTTCGCCTACTTGGAGGCTTTGGGGCTCACGATAAATCGGAATCCCCAGCTCTTGAGTGAAGTAGTCGAACATCCACATGTCGTGGTTGCCTGTGAAGAAAATCACCGGAATATCGGCCTCGCGCAAGGCCAAGAGCTTGCTTTGGAAGCGCAAAAAACCCTTGGGAATGACGTGTCGGTATTCAAACCAAAAATCAAAAATATCACCCAAAAGAAATACCGCCCCTGCCTGTGGTGCAATGCTGTCGAGCCAAGCAATGATTTTGCGCTCGCGCGCGGCACTGGCCTCGGCATTGGGTACGCCCAAGTGGAAGTCTGAGGCAAAAAATACTTTTTTTCCGGGTGCGAGTGTAATTTGTAGTGGGTTTTGCGGTATCATCTATTCGATAAGGTCTTCTATCAAAAATACATGCAGCTCTTTGGGGCCGTGTGCGCCCAATACCAAGGTTTTTTCTATGTCGGCAGTACGGCTCGGCCCGGTGATGAGCGAAAGCATCGAAGGCATCGTTGGGCTGCTTTGCTGGATACTCTGAAGCGCGCTGCGCAAATCGTAGCAAAGTTGCGAGGTAAAAGCCACTACTACGTGTACGGGCGGATAAATATTGAGCCGCCGCCCGGAGGCGCGCTTCGAGGAAACCAAGATGCTGCCTGTGCGGGCGATGAGTGCCTCACAAGTAGTAATACTCATTTCGGCTTCGTGCAGGCGGCTGTCGTCGGCTTGGTAAGCTACCTCGGCCAAGTCGAGTACCTGTTGGAGGTATTTTTCCCAAACAAAGATTTCCTTGGTGCGCTTGCTGCGGAGTAGGGCAAAGAGGTTTTGCAGAAACTCTTGTTCGTTTTCACAAAAGCAAAAGAATCCTTGTACATCGAGCAGGCTTTTGGCAAACAATACGGCCAAATCTTGCTCTTCGGCGGGCGCATACACATCGGCAACGAAGTCGGGCGGGCGCACCGCTTCTTTATCTTCTTGTGCCAAGGCAGCACGAATACGCTGGAGTATTTTTTCTTTGTCAGACACGGCCTTTACGCTATGATTAACGGGTATATACAAAACAGGCCGGATTCCTCCGACCTGCACCATTTCTGAGATTTAGTTGGCTACTTCCGAAAGGAACTTGATACGCATCAGGCGCAGCTCTTCTTCGGTATAATCTTCTCCAGCGAGCTCTTCCATCGCGGCTTCGATGCTGTCGGTTTCGGCAGTCATAAAGTAGTCGTAGAGTTCTCTTTGTCTTTCACGCTCCATGATTTGGTTGATGTAATAATCCAAATTGAGCTTTGTACCCGAAAAGCAGATATGTTCTATCTCGTCGAGCAGTTCATCGAAGCTCAGGTCTTTGGATTCGGCAATCTCCTCCAAGTCTATCTTACGGTCTATTTGTTGGATAATGAAAATCTTGGTTTTGGATTTATTGACCGTGGACTTCACCACCACATCAGAGGCCGTTTCTATCTCGTTTTCTTCTACATACTTGTTGATAATCTCCAAGAAGGGTTTTCCAAACTTCTCTACCTTGCCCATACCTACGCCGTTGATTTGCGCCAGTTCCTCTTTGTTGGTAGGATACACCGTGGCCATTTCTTCGAGCGAAGGGTCTTGGAAAATCACATAAGGAGGCAACTTTTTCTCTTTGGCGATTTTCTTGCGCAGGTTTTTGAGCAAGTCGAAGAGCACTTGGTCGTGGGCCTTGGCATTGTTTTGCTGGTTGTTTTCTTGCTCTTCGGCAATCTCTTCTTCCAGCTGGCTGGCAAAATCGTGGTCTTTGGTAAGGGTAATAGCAAAAGAGCTTTTGATAAACTTCTCGCCTTTGGCGGTGAGCTTGAGTACGCCAAAGTTTTCGATATCTTTCTCCAGAAAGTCGAAGAGCAAGATGTGGCGCAGAAGCGACTTCCAAAACTTTTCGCCCTGCTCCTTGCCCTTGCCATATACTTTGAGCTTGTCGTGGCCATAGCTCAGGATATACTCATTGGGCTGCCCCAAAAGCACATCTGTCAGGTGCTTGATGCCAAAGCGCTGCTCCGTTTGCTTTACAGCCATCAGGGCGAGTTTTACTTCATCTTCAGCCTCAAATTTTTGTGTATTCGGGATATTACAGTTGTCGCATTGCTTAAAGTCGCATACAGGATTTTTGATTTCCTCTCCAAAATAATGCAGCAGTTGGCGCACACGGCACACGGAGCATTCGGCATAGTCGGCCATTTCTTGGAGCAGGTGCTTGGCATTGTCGCGCTCCGTTACGGGTTTGTCTTTGTTGAACTTCTCCAGCTTCACAATATCATCATAATCGTAAAGCAATAAGCAGTAAGCCTGCAAGCCGTCGCGTCCGGCACGACCTGTCTCTTGATAATAGCCTTCCAAGGATTTGGGTGCATCGTAGTGAATCACGAAGCGCACATCGGGCTTGTCAATGCCCATTCCAAAGGCGATGGTGGCCACGATTACCTCTACATCTTCGTTGATAAAAGCATCTTGATTGCGCATACGCACGTCGCTGTCGAGGCCTGCGTGATAGGGCTGCGCCTTGATACCGTTCACATTAAGCAGCTCGGCTACTTCTTCTACGGTTTTGCGGCTGAGGCAATAGATAATACCCGACTGCCCTTTGTAGTTTTTGATAAAGCGGATGAGCTGCTTTTTGGGGTCGCGCTTGGGCTTGATTTCATAGTAGAGGTTGGGGCGCAAAAAGGAAGCATAAAACATATTGGCGCTTTCCATTTGAAGGTTGCGGTGGATGTCTTGCTGCACTTTGGGGGTAGCCGTAGCCGTAAGGGCGATGATAGGCAGGTTGCCGATATTGTCTATAATCGTGCGGATTTTGCGGTACTCCGGGCGAAAATCATGTCCCCATTCTGAGATACAGTGCGCCTCGTCCACAGCTACAAAAGAGATATTGGCTTTGCGCAAAAATTCTATATTTTCTTCTTTATTGAGCGATTCAGGTGCTACATAGAGCATTTTCACCTGCCCGCTGAGGATGTCTTTCTTGACCTTGGTAATCTCCGACTTCGAGAGCGTGGAGTTCAGGAAGCGGGCATCTACGCTGGCGGTGGTCATCTGGTCCACCTGGTTTTTCATGAGGGCAATCAATGGCGAAATAATGATGGCCGTACCGTCCATAATCACTGCCGGAAGCTGATAGCAAAGCGACTTGCCCGCCCCCGTAGGCATAATTACGAAGGTGTGGTGTCCATTCAGAATACTACGGATAATTTCTTCTTGGTTTCCTCTAAACTGCGTGTATCCGAATACTTCGCGTAGTTTTTCTTTTAGGTTGATGTCTTGACTCATATTGATTGTCTGCACTGTGAGCGTTTTCTTACTTGTCGGTTTTTATTCCTTTAGACAAATAGGCTTGGTTATTCAAATTTAGTTAAAAAAGAAATCTATCAAAACTGTTTCTAATACTTTCCACAAATGTAGCGGGCGCGGTATCCTTTTTGAAAAAAAACACTATATTTGAGCGAATTTTGCACTTTGAAACTCTTTCAAGAAGCGCCTTTTTGAAAGGGGCAACGAAGTTAAGTAGAAATCAAAAATAAATTGCAAAAAAGTAAGAAAAAACTCTTTTTTGCACCACCGCAATACCAGACTGCCCTGATGAAGAACCTCACGCACAATTATATATTGATTATGGCTGGCGGCATTGGTACGCGTTTTTGGCCTTTCAGCCGCACGCGCCTGCCCAAGCAGTTTCACGACCTCCAAGGCAGCGGCAAAACCCTGCTCCAAGATACCGTGGCACGCTTCGAGGGCGTATGCCCTTTGGAGAATATCTATATCGTTACGAGCCGCCACTACAAGCAAATCATTCTGGAGCAGCTGCCCATGCTCGCCGAGCAGCAAGTGCTCACGGAGCCTGCCCGCAAAAATACCGCTCCTTGTATTGCTTATGGCTGCTACAAGATTCTCAGCAAAGACCCCGATGCCAATATATTGGTAGCGCCTGCCGACCACGTGATTGGCAACGACGAGCTTTTCCGCAAAACGGCGCTCAAGTCTTTGGAGCAAGTAAAGAACAACGACATTCTGGTAACTTTTGGTATCAGCCCCAGTAGGCCGGATACGGGCTATGGCTATATCCAATACCACCAGAGCAAAGGCCTTATTGGCTGGCTCAAAAACTCTCCTTTCAAAAAAGTAAAAACTTTTACCGAAAAGCCCGCCTTGGAGCTGGCACAAACTTTTGTGGAAAGCGGAGAGTTTTTGTGGAATGCCGGTATCTTTGTATGGAGCGGCAAGGCCATTGTCAAAGCCTTGGAGCAGCACACCCCCGAAATCGCTGAGGCTTTTGCCGAAGCCAAAGATTTCTTTTTCAGCCCCCAAGAGGCTGCCGCCATCGAAAAAGCTTATTCACTTTGCCGCAATATCTCGATAGACTTTGCGGTGATGGAAAAGGCCGACAATGTGTATGTCATTCCTTGTGACTTTGGTTGGTCGGATTTGGGCACTTGGAAGTCGCTCTACGAAATTTCCGAAAAAGATGAAGCCGACAATGTGGTATTTGGCACTACGCTGCTCTACGATACGCGCCAGTGTATCATCAAAACACCCTCTGAGCGCTTGGTAGTGGTGAAAGGCCTGGAAAATTTCATCATCGCCGAACACGAAAATGTGTTGCTCATTTGCCCCAAAGACGATGAACAAAAAGTAAAAGATATGGTAGCCGATGCCAAAAAGAAAGGCAAGGAGTTTGGCTAAAAGTCGCCTTTACGACATTTTCTTGTAGCATACTGCTTACTTTTGGCTTGCCGTCGGAGCTTTGCCCCGACAAGACAAGTGCTTATTTTTTCAGCGATGCAACAAAAACCCAAATGGCTCACGCGTATTCAAGAAAATAGCTGGGAGCCGGAGCTTTTTATTTCGGGCGGTGCTATCTTTTCGCTCTTAGAGCTTACCGACTGGATACAGCGCAGCAGCCTTATTAGCTTTCAGCAAGGGGGCTTTTACGAAACCCTGCTCATTGCCAACTTTGTGATGGCGGCGGTCAATGCCCTGATTTTCGGCTTTATTCTGCACCTTGTGGCCAGAGGCTTTTGGATGGCGGCAGTATGCTTGAGCTTTGTATTTCCGGGACGTGTAGAAGAGCAGCATTTGGCTTTTGCAGAGGTTTTCAAGAAGAAACTTTCCAATCTTTACGACAGCGAAGAGTTGGTAGTAGCCCTCGAAAAAGCCAGCAGCATGATTTTCTTCTTGGCTTTTTTCTTTTTCTTTCTCATTATCAGCACTTTTTTAGTTTTTATGGTACTGATGCCCCACTCTGCCCTACAAGCACCTTTGGGCGAGCAAGGCTTTTTGGTGTTGCGAGTGCTTTCTTACATAGGCTTCTGCTTGGCGGGCTTGTATGCCATTGATTTTCTCACGCTGGGCTTTTTCAAAAAGCAAGCTTGGATGAGCCGCTTCTATTATCCTATCTATTGGCTTTTTTCGCTGATTACCTTGGCCTTCTTGTACCGAAGCGCTTATTATACCTTGGCCTGCAATATCCGCAAAAGTACGCTTTGGCTCATCATCATTCTTTTTATGAGTGCTGCTTGGGGCGGCTCGCTCGTTCGCTACGGGCGCTTGTACCTGCCGCTCAATCCGCAGGAGCAAGACTTTTTCAATGTAAAAAGTGAAAATCTACAATACGATGTAAGCTATTATGAAGACGAGCGCCCTGAGAACGAATTGGTACAGCACCTTTCTATACAATCGGCGCAAGTCTCCGACAAGCACCTGCGTTTGTTTATTGTGCATCAAAAAGTAGTAGAACGTAGTATGAGCTTGCCTCCGAGCCGCAGTTCGCACAAAAGCATGGAAAGCTTCTTGCGCAAGCCGGAGCACTTGCAGTATTTTTCAAAGTTTTATAAAATAATGATTGATAATGAGTCCGTAGAAAACCTGCAATGGCGGCAGTATGAGCATCCCAAAACTGGAGAACTGGGCATTATCGCCTTTGTGCCTATCCACCAATACAGCAGCGAGGCGGCACACATGCTTTTTGTGTATTTGGATATTGAAGGAAAAGAAAAAAAGGCTGCATTACAGAGCTTTGGCCTCAAGCACAATCTCTACGCCCAAATCCCTTTCTGGAAAAACTAAGCCTCAACGGTACAATGCCAGCATACGCGCTGCCGTACTTTTGATTTCCTCGGCCAGCTGTGTGGGCGCCAATACTTTTACATTTTCTCCAAAAGAGAGAATTTTGGTAATCAGCTCGTGATTGATGAGCAATTGGAGCGAGATGCGGTACTCTTCCTCATTGTTTACCAGCTCTTGTTGTGTAGGATGTAGCGGTTGGGTTTGGATATAATGCCCAAAAAAGTGATTAAAAGAGAGTACAATGTTTTCGGGCTGCGCCTCGTCTTTGCGGGTTACACCCAAGCAATGTTTGAAGTGGTTTTCGGCATCGAAGTTTACCCGCTCCGGGGCAAGGCGCGGCTTGTCTAAGAGTTGCACCTCTTGCATGCGGTCTAAGCCAAAGTTTTTGATTTGATGGTTCTGCTCTTCGTAGCACACCAAATACCACCTTCCTCCAAACTCCTTCAGAATATACGGACTCACCACCCGCTGCGAGGAAGCCTCGGCATTGAACTTTTGGTACTCGAAGGCCACCTGTTTTTGCTCGTGAATCGCCCGCGCCAAAGTGCCCAGCAAGTCGCGCCCTTTTACATAAGGCGGGGTATCGAGCTGTATAAAAGACTTGTTCTTCTGTCCGTCAATCTGCTTGCCGATTTCCACCACGTCCAGCACCTTGTCTATGGCATCGGAGAAGCCCTCCAGCAAGCCCAGCCCTTTGAAGCCCTCCAAAACCGACTCGGCCAAGTTGAGGGCAATTACATCTTTTTGGGAGAGACTGATAGACATGAAGCGGTACTCGTGGTCTTCTTCATAAATCATCTCATTGTGCCTGTTTTTATCTTTCCAGCCATAAAAATAGCCTCTGTGGGCATTATGAAACTCGATGGGCGCATTGAAAAAGCTGCGCATGGCACGCAGGTCTTTCTCCAGCGAAGAGTCGGAATACTCGCGGTCGGTACGCTCCACAATCTCGTCAATCAGCTCCTGCTTGCTGGGGTACTTCTTGTGCTTTCTTCGGAGCATCTCATCAATAATCAGGTAGCGGAGCAATTGATTTTTATTGGCCATAAAAGAAAAAATTTAGAGGCATCAGGCATACAAGCAAAGCGCTTGGAAGCAAGTAAAATTAGGACAAGATTTTGGCTTTATCAACTGCAAACTTTTCTTTTTGTGTTGAAAGTTCTAATTTCGCACAGAATCATCAATGATATACTTTTTTGAACGATATGAGCCATCCCAACGACCCCGCCCTCAAATCTTGGATAGCAGTAGCGCCCCAAAGCGACTTCCCCATCCAAAATCTCCCCTTTGGCATTTTTGAGCCACTCCAAAGCGACTATGCCCGCGCCGGCGTGCGCATCGGCGATACCGTACTCGACCTGAGCATGCTCATGGAGCTGGGTTTTTTTGAAGGGATAGATATCCAAGACCCCACCGTCTTTCATGCCGGTGCCCTCAACGACTTCATCGCCGAAGGCCGCTCTGTATGGCAGGCTATCCGTGCGCGGGTGTCGGAGCTGCTCCGCCACGACCATGCCGAGCTGCGCGACCAAAGCGAGCTCCACGCCGAAGTGCTCTATCCCATTAGCGAGGTGCGTATGCACATGCCCGTGGTGGTGGGCGATTATACCGATTTTTATTCGAGCATCGAGCATGCCACCAATGTAGGCACCATGTTTCGCGACCCGGCCAATGCCCTGCTGCCCAATTGGCGACATCTGCCCGTAGGCTACCACGGACGCAGCTCTTCGATTGTGGTGTCGGGTACAGATATTATCCGCCCCAAAGGCCAAAGCAAAAACCCAGACAGCGAAAGCCCTGTATTCGGCCCCAGCCGTCGTTTGGATTTTGAGCTGGAGATGGCCTTTGTCATTGGCAAAGACAGCTCGATGGGCAGCAGCATCAGCACTGCCGAGGCCGAAGAGCATATTTTTGGCATGGTGATTTTCAACGACTGGTCGGCGCGCGACCTCCAGCAATGGGAATATGTGCCCCTCGGCCCTTTCTTGGGCAAAAACTTTGGCTCTACTATCTCTCCGTGGATTGTTACGATGGAGGCGCTGGAGCCTTTTCGTACCCAAGGCCCTGTACAAGAGCCCGCCGTACTGCCTTATTTACAATTTGAAGGAAATAAAAACTTCGATATCCAACTTGAAGTAAGCATACAACCCGACAAGGGCGAGGGAAGCGTGGTATGTCGCAGCAATTACAAATATATGTATTGGAACATGGTGCAGCAGCTGGCGCATCATACCGTAAACGGCTGCCCGGTACGGGTGGGCGATATGTGTGCTTCGGGTACTATCAGCGGCCAAGAACCTTCTTCTTATGGCTCTATGCTGGAGCTGGCTTGGAAAGGTACGCGCCCCCTCACACTGAAAGATGGCTCTACACGTACTTTTATTGAAGATTTTGATACCGTGATTATGCGGGCTTGGCAAGAAAAAGACGGCGTGCGCATTGGCTTTGGCGAGTGTGTAGGCAAGGTATTGCCCGCCCGATAGCGGCTTTTCTGCAAAAGTGCTTGCTGTACCCGTTTTTTTTGTAAATTGTAAGGAAAAATCGCTGTTTTACTATGCTCAAAGACCTCAAAATTCGCCGTGTCGCCTACTTTATGGGCTTTGTACTCCTCACACTGGCTTGCCTGCAAGTGCTTCTGGTGCATCGGGCAAGCCTTTCGGATGCCGATGTATTCGTGGCACGCAAAGCCGTAGAGCTAAGAGAATTGGGCGGACAGGTAAACCATACCCTCAGCCTCTTGGTAAAACAGCAAAATATTCCCGAAAAACAGTTGGAAAAAGAGTTGGAAGCCTTTGCCGGCGTGCGTGCCCGCTACCAAGCCGTACTCTCGCTGCTACGTAGCGGGGGTACGCTGCGCGAGGCCGATAAAAATTACGAGGTAGCACCGCCAAGCCAAGAGCTGGCTATAAAGCTCGACAAACTGCACGAGGAATGGGAGCAATACCAAAATGACATCGGAGAGGTAATCGAGACCGTGATTCGCACCTATAATACCAACAGCACCAAAGACATCGCTTGGTTGCCCAATAAATACAAGCTCTTTTTGGTAAAAAATGAGCAGATTGCCGAAGCCTATCAGACTTTACTCATCGAAAAGCAAGAGCGGCTTTTGTGGTGGCAATGGCTGCTTTTTGGCGTATATCTGTTATTCATTGTCGTCATCTTCTTTATTGTTCGCAACCTCATTATGGTACCCATCGGGCTAATTGCGCGCAGCTCCAGAGAGCTGGCCAAAGGCAACCTCAGCCAGAAGATACGCTTCCAATCGCGTAATGAAATAGGTTATATCGCACAGAATGTAAACGATTTGGCCGAAATCCTCAAAAATGCCACGGAGTTTTCCAAGGCTATCGGGCAAGGCAACTTGGAGGTAGATTACAAAGGTATTTCCAAAGAGCAAATGGCCGACAATGCGAGCATTATGGGGGCTTTGCTTTCGATGCGTGCCCGCCTGCGTGAAGTAGCCGTAAAAGATTTGCAAGAGCGCTGGCTCAATACAGGCTTGGCGCAGTTTTCGGATATTCTCCGCAAAAGCAGCAACGACGACCTGCCCATACTCACCTACGACATCATCGCGGGCATCGTAAACTACCTCGATGCCCACCAAGGCGCTTTGTATGTACTCAACGACGAGCACCTCAACAAAGAGCAGCATTACTTAGAAGCCTCGGCCTGCTATGCAATGCACAAAAAGAAACAGTTGGAAAAACGTATAGAGAGTGGCGAAGGCCTGATAGGGCAAGTGATGATTGACAAAGAAACCCTCTACATCAATGATGTGCCCGACAACTACGACCGTATCTCTTCGGCGCTGGGCGGTACCAAGCCCCGCAGCGTACTGATTGTACCGCTTATCGCCAATGATGAGCTGCAAGGGATATTGGAGATTCTTTCGCTTTATGAAATTCCCCAATACCAAATCGCTTTTGTGGAGCGGGTATCGGAAAGTGCAGCCTCTACTATTCGCTTAGTGAAAGCCAATTACAAAAACAAACTGATACTCAAACTCAACGAAGAGATAGACAAACGTATGCAGAGCCGCCGCTAATCCCTTCGCGACAGGCAGTACATACGCAGCATATTCAGAAAATGTCCCTGTTGGGGGTCTATGTACTCATCTATCAGCAGGGCTTCTTCACGAAAGCCCGCTTGGGTATAAAAAGCACGCGCCTTGTGGTTGTCTTCGCGCACCATGAGCCATACCTTGTGCAGTTGTATCTCTTCAAAAGCCTTCTCCAAAAGCAGGCGTATTACCTCTTGGCCAATGCCCTTGGCCCTGAATTCTTTTTTGATAAAAATGGCCAGACGGGCGTGGCGCGCAGCCCAATAGATTTTGTTGAGACTCACCTGCCCCGCATAGCGGCCTTCGTACAAGATGGTGTAAGTAAAATCTTGCTTGCTTTTGAGTAATTGCAACAAAAAAGCGGCTTCTTCCTCGAAGCTGATGGGCTTGAAATTGGCAAAGGTGGCCAATACCTCCGGGGTATTTACCCACTGCATTATCTCGTGAATATCATCAAAAACCATCGGGCGAATTTCCAGCATCGGTATCATCGGTTGATTCTCTCAAAAGCCTTGAAACTCCAGCCTACCAGCAGCATCGCAAAGCCCTGCGGCAAAACGGCCAAACTTTGAGGTACAAAGTACTGTAAAAAACGATAAGAGGCGCTGTATTGCTTGTAGTGATTGTAAGACCACCAACAAGCCCACTCTTCGGCGCAGCAACGCACACACTTGCCTTCGATGCCAAAAAAAGTACCTGTTACCAAAAAAGCAGGCAGCATAATCAGCACACTGGCCAAAAGGTATAGCTGCTGAATGCGGCGGTGCTTCTTCTTGCCTCTGGCCGAGGTGATGCCATCGGGCACAATGCTGCGCCGGAAAATCCCCACCGCCAAGAGTGTGGCGACGATAGGAATGGGGGCGTACAGTTCCTTGAAAGAAATATGATACAACCAGCGGGTTTGTTTCACTACAAAAGGGCTGAGCGTGGCGCTGTGTATCCAGCTCAGTACCAAGCCCAATACCAAAAGCACCCCACTGTACAGAAGCCATCGCGCTACCCAAGGCCGCTGAAACTGCGGGTGGATATAAGCGCTGTAAAACTGCTTGCCCTGCTGCCACACAATGCCCAAGGCCTCTTGGAGGCGGTAGCTCCACTGCTCGCGCCGCCCAAAGGCCGGAATATCGGGCAGCTCAAAATAGCTCCTCTCCGACTTGCTTTGGCGGGTTTTGTAATAGGCATCGCGCTCACCGGAAGTAACCCAAAGGTACTCGGCATAAAGCTGCCTGTCGTAGGACTTGGCCTGTGCTACGGCCTCTTCAAATACATTTTTGCCTACCTCGGCGCGCTTGCACTCTCCGATGATGAAGAGCTTGCTGCGCTGGTTGTCGTCGAACACGATGAGGTCTATGCGGCGATAGCTGGAGCCCATTTTCACCTGATACTCGAAGGCGATGCGTTGGGGCGGGTAGCGGTACTGAAAAATCAGTTTCAGGTAGGCCTCGATGCGTACCTCCTCTTCGGGAGTGAGTGGTGTGCGAAAGTCGGATTTGGGATAATATACACGCTCCGGCTCGAAGCGCACAAGGCCTTCTTGCTCGCCCCTTTGTACGAGGGCTTTTTGGCGAAAGGAGTTGTTGCTAAAGCTCATTTTATTTTTACTTGTCAAATTCTTGTGTATTTTTGTTCTGAAAGCATCTTTGTTTGTAGCAAAGGTTTTCTTTTCTTCATTCAATATAAAAAAATCCTCATGAACATACTTCTTGCCCCCTTCGATACGCCTTTGGGCACTGTA
>DAIQNQ010000008.1:0-2166 GCA_036788275.1 Thermonemataceae bacterium | reverse complement strand
AAAAATCCTCATGAACATACTTCTTGCCCCCTTCGATACGCCTTTGGGCACTGTACCTTTTGAGCAAATCCGCCAAGAAGAGTACCTTCCGGCGCTCAAAGAAGCAATTTCTATCGGAAAAAAGCAAATCGAAGACATCATTCTCCAAACAGAAGCCCCGACCTTCGACAATACCTTGCTGGCTTTGGAGCAAAGTGGCCAACTGATAGACCGCCTCGCCAATATCCTCTTCAACCTGAATACCGCCCATACCAATCCTGAGCTGCAAGGCATTACGCGTGAGGCATCGGGCTTGCTTACTACGTATAGCAATGATATTCGCCTTAATGAAGCGCTTTTTAAGAGAATAGAGGCCGTATATCTGCAAAAAGACAGCCTCGGCTTGGACAGCGAAAGCCTGATGCTGCTCCAAAAGACCTACAAGAGCTTTGCCCGCAACGGCGCGCACCTGCCCGATGCCGCCAAAGAAAAGCTCCGCGCCATAGACCAAGAGCTTTCGGAGCTTACCCTGCAATTTGCTGAAAATGTACTCCACGAAAGCAATGACTACCTGCTGGAAATTGTGGAGGAGGCCGACTTGGCAGGCCTGCCCGAATCGGCACGCGAAATGGCACGCCAAAGCGCCCTCGAAAAGGGCAAGAGCGGCTGGGTGTTTACGCTCCAGCAGCCCAGCTATATGGCTTTTATGACTTATGCCGACCGTCGGCCACTGCGCGAGCAGCTTTACCGTGCTTATATGTCGAAAGCCAACAAGGACAATGCCTACGACAATCGCCCGCTCATCAAGCGCCTTGTATCGCTGCGCCACCAGCGTGCCCAACTTTTGGGCTATGCGCACCACGCTGATTTTGTGCTGGAGGAGCGTATGGCCGGAAGCGCCGAAAAAGTGCAGGCTTTCCTGAAAGACTTGCTCCACTATGCCAAGCCTGCCGCCGAAGCCCAAATGCAAGAGCTGCTGGCCTATGCCCAAAGCATCGGCTTTGCTGAGGCGCAGCTCCAAAGGTGGGATTTTGCCTACTATGCCGAAAAGCTCAAGAAAGAGAAGTATGCGATTGATGATGAAACGCTCCGCCCTTATTTCAAATTAGAAAATGTGCTTCAGGGAATGTTTGAAGTGGCTCGCAGGCTCTTTGGCATCCGCTTCGAGCAAAGAAACGATATTCCGCGCTATCACCCTGAAGTAGAAACGTATGAGGTGAAAGATGCCGATGGCAGGCATTTGGCGGTATTTTACGCCGATTTCTTTCCCAGAGAAAGCAAAAAAGGAGGCGCTTGGATGACCTCCTACCGCGAGCAACACAAGCTCGAAGGCGAGCAACGCCCCCACGTATCTATTGTGTGTAATTTTACGAAAGCTACGCCCAGCAAACCCTCGCTACTGAGCTTTGGAGAGGTAACAACGCTCTTCCACGAGTTTGGCCACGCCTTGCACGGCCTCTTGGCCGATACCAAGTACCAAAGCTTGTCGGGCACGAGTGTGTATTGGGATTTTGTGGAGCTGCCCTCGCAAATCATGGAAAATTGGTGCTACGAGAAGGACTGCTTAGACCTCTTCGCCCGCCATTACGAAAGCAATGAACCGATTCCGCAGGAGCTGATTCAAAAAATAAAAGAAAGCGCCAACTTTATGGAAGGGTACAGCACCTTGCGACAGCTGAGCTTTGGCCTGCTGGATATGGCTTGGCACGCTGCGCCCCTTGCCGAGCATATTTCGGTAGAGGATTTTGAGCAGGCGGTATTTGCACCTACGGAGCTTTTTCCGAAGGTGGCGGGTACTTGTATGAGCACGCAGTTCAACCATATCTTTTCGGGTGGCTATGCGGCGGGCTATTACAGCTACAAATGGGCCGAAGTATTGGATGCCGATGCTTTTGAGCTTTTTCAGGAAAAAGGAATCTTTGATGCCAATACGGCGCTGGCCTTCCGCAGGCATATTCTCTCGCAGGGCGGTACGGCACACCCAATGGAGCTGTACAAGCGCTTTCGTGGGCAAGAGCCTTCGGTAAAGGCCTTGCTGCGCCGCAGTGGCTTGCTTTCGGCTTAGTTGCAAAAAGAATGTAGCCCTCCAAGGGTTTGGAACCCTTGGAGGGATTTTTTCGGTACTTTTCCCTCACTATCAAGCGCCAAAGGACTTATTTGAGGTGAGAAGACCTTAAAGGGTGGAAA
>DAIQNQ010000007.1:24408-47248 GCA_036788275.1 Thermonemataceae bacterium | reverse complement strand
TACGAGTAAGTCCAAGCTGGTAGCGCAGGTCTATGGCCAGCTTAGAGATATCTACGCCTACGCCAAACTGTGCCGACCAAAGTGAGGTGTTCGTCAAATCTTTTACATCTTCAAAATTATCTGTGCCTGCCACTTTAAACTCTGAAGAAAGTACATTACTGAACACAGGCCCCAAGCCCAAGCGTCCACCGATAGGCCCCAAGCTGAGGTTGTAGCCGATAAGTACGGGAATGTCTATGCTGGCAACCTTCAGTTCCCCTACATTAGTTTTACCACCACCTTGGGTGTACATAATTTCCGGCTGTACAAAAAGCCCTACCAAGGGTACTTTGATACGCGCGAAAGCTCCTGCCGTAAAGCCGGTACGCATACCGTCGTTGGATTCGCCGTCAGGCAAACTTCTGAAAGAACCCATGTTTACGCCCCCTCTGATACCTACATCAATAAAGGGGATGTCTTGGGCTTGCACAAAGCTCATTGTACAAAGCAGCACGAGTGCGAGAAAAATTCTTTTCATAAAAATAAAATTAAATTTAGTAGAACATTAAAGATGCAATATACATAAACTTTGAAGGAGTTTTTCAGTGCTACACAAAAAATCATTGTTTTATCATCCTCCCTCATCTTACTATTGTGTATATAGTTTATTTTCTTTAATTTTAGAACGATGTAAAGAAAATGTAATTTTCAATCTGTTTTCAAACACTATTGAAGCTTGCTTAGTTTTAGATGATTGTAAAGATTTTAATGTTGATTTTGCCTATGAAATATTTATCTACCAACCCTTAATTTTTTGTCTGTATGCTGCAGCTACAAGTTGATATTGACAAAAACTCAGGCTTTTGCTTTGGAGTAGTATATGCCATCGAAATGGCAGAAGAAATTTTGAATGCGGAAGGAAAATTGTATTGCTTGGGCGACATCGTACACAATGATGAGGAAGTACGCCGCCTTCAAGAAAAAGGATTGCAGATTATCGAGCACAAAGACTTGGAGCATATCTGCAACGAAAAAGTGCTTATCCGCGCACATGGCGAACCTCCCTCTACCTACGAGCTGGCGCTGCGCAACAATCTAGAGCTGATAGATGCCTCTTGCCCGGTAGTACTCAAACTGCAAAATCGTATCAAAAATTCTTATGACAAAAAAGAAAAAATATACATCTACGGCAAGCACGGCCACGCCGAAATCATCGGGCTACTCGGCCAAACGAGCAATCAGGCGGTGGTCTTCCAAGACATCAAAGAGTTGAATATTGAGGCGCTTCCCGAAAAAATTACGCTTTACAGCCAAACAACCAAGAGTACAGACAAGTTTTATGAAATAAAAGACAAACTTGAAGAAGCCAATATCCAGGTAGATGCCAACGACACTATTTGTCGGCAAGTGTCCAATCGCGATAGCGAGCTCAGGGATTTTGCTCAAAAGTTTGATAAAATTATCTTTGTGGCAGGCACCAAATCCTCCAATGGCAAGGTACTCTACAATGTTTGTAAAGATATGAACCCTCACACTTACTTTATCTCTAACACCTCAGACTTGCAAATCGAGTGGTTTGCCCAAGGCGACCGTGTGGGCATCTGCGGGGCTACCTCTACGCCTATGTGGCTGATGGAAGATGTAAAGGAAGTGCTTGAAAAACTGTAAATACATAATTAATCCCTTCATAAATCCATGGAAATGTTTTGGAATATCTTATTGATGGTGGGCACTTTCTTTTTGATGGAAGGTGCTGCTTGGGCTACACACAAGTATATCATGCACGGCTTTTTGTGGAGCTGGCACGAGTCGCATCATCGCCCACACAAAAGCTTCTTGGAAAAGAATGATTTGTTTGCCGTGGTATTCAGCGTGCCGGCTATTGTCCTTACCGTGATTGGCTTTGAAGTGCCCGCCTTGGCCTTTTGCAAGTGGATAGGTTTTGGCGTTACGGCTTACGGGATTTTCTATGTGGTCTTTCACGATATTATCGTGCATCGCCGCGTAAAAATCAAATTCATCGCCAAAAGCCCTTATATGAAACGTATGATTCGCGCGCACAAAATCCACCACAAGCATCTCCACAAGGATGGTGCAGAGGCTTTTGGCTTTTTGTACGCCCCCAAAAAATTTGAAGGCACGCTGGAATAAATCTCTCAGCATAAAAAACGGACAGCATCGGCGATACTGTCCGTTTTTTATTGTGAATCTATCGAAATTTTGTAAATTGAAGAATATTTTTCAAGTATGAAAGTACACCTCGCCACCCTCCTTTTATTTCTTTTCTTTGGCATGCCCCTTTGTGCCCAAATAGAAGAAAGAGCTCGCTACGCAGATACCATTTTGCGCCGCGAAGAACGCAGCATCAACATCGCTAATTTTCACGAAAAAGGTCTGTTGCTCTATGGTACGTATATCAATTGGCGCAAAGGCTGGACAGACACCGAGGAATATTATTTCAAACACTTGGACAGCAGCTTGCAAGAGGTGAACCAAAGAAAATTCTATCTCAACAGAGAATGGAATTGGGTGAACAGCTACCAAGACACCCTTAACAAAGATTTATACCTGCTCTTTGAAAGAAATTTTCGCAAGCAACTGGGTGTTTTGCAAGTATCTCTCAGCGATACCATCATGCGCTTTCGCTACAATGATGCCCCCTTTCAGATAGATATAGAAAACTTTGTGGTATTTGGTAAAAATGCCCTCATCAGAGGGCGCTTCAAAAATAAAGAGACTTTTCTAAATCTTAGTTTTTTTGATAATCGCATCAAAGCTACCGATGTACTTTTGGAAGCAGATAAGAGCATCCAGTGTGTGGGCATAGACCCCGTCCAAAATTTTGGTTATCTGGTTATCAAAACAGAATCCTTTGGCAAATGCCTGACGAGTGTGCAGCAAATCCAAAGCGATGGCCGTATCCTGAAAGAATTGCCTTTGAAATACCCACCCGAAAAAACAATTCTAGAAGTCAAGCATTACAGTTTCGACCAAAACCAATATTTGGTGGCACTCTATGGCCAAAGCTGCCGCGATAATACCCCGCAAGGTTTGATGGTGTTTGTATTAAACGATGCTCTGGAGCAAATTGCCTTGCGTACACATCCCTTCAGTAGCATCCCTGAGTATTTTGACCACCTGCCGCCAAGAGCAGGCAAACGCCTCAATAAAAAAGTAAAGAAAAAGGAAGAAAAAGATAAAGAATTTAATTTCTATCATCAGTTCCTCATGCACGACCTTGTACTTGATAAAAAACAAATGTGGGTGATTCTGGAGGCTTTTAACAGCAACTATCAGACAAATGGCAATATGCAACTGGTGGAGCGCAACTTAGGGCTTCCCGGCAATACAAGCGTACGATACACCACGCGGGGCTACCGAGGCTTAGGCTTTAGCAAAAGCCACGCCCTCCTACTGCAAATAGACAAGGAAGGCGGTATTGCACAAAGCCAAAATTTCAGATACGAAAAGTATATTTCCCAAAATACTGCTCGTGCAGATGTACTTCCTGTATCTCATAAAACGAAAGAGCTTGAGATGCTCAGCCCTCATCGCGACGGCCTCGGCCTGAAAGTCATTGCTGCCGATACCTTGCGCTATTATGAGCGTAACCTATACTACCAAGACCGCTACGAAGGAGCCAATGAAAAAAACAGGAAAGTAGAATACAGCCGCCGCGAGCATTATTCTTTCTTTGGCCCCTATGTTTTGCTTACAGGCTATCGCCCCGTACGTCCCAATGCAATTCTCAACTCCGATGAAGTATTTTTTATTTTCAAAATAAAAAGCAACCCCGCTTTTTTCAAAGTTGAAAACCCTTCTCTGCGTCGTAAAGACCGAAACAAAGAAGAAGAAGAAAGCCAACCTTAGGCATTTTGTAAGTACAAGCGCCCCAGTTCGGGGTCTTGTAGCACCTTCTTGAGCTTGGGCTTGTCGGAACTTACGATGTCTTTCATCACTATCAAGCGCAAATCGTTGGGAATGAAGTCCATTTTCAAAAACTTTTTTACGTTTTCAAGTTCTGCCGTATCCAATTGTACTTTTTCCAAGAGCAGAATATTCACCAATCTGGTACAAATAATCGAAAGAATATCCACCCTTTTCACTTGTTGCAATACCATCGCCTTGATAGGCTCATACACTTCTTTCTCAAAATTTTTGCTTTGTAAAATCTCCTCAGGAGCAATCAATCTGGACAAATCATTGTTGATAAAGCTCACAAAGTTTACTACCGTATTGCTGTCCAAACAGGCATCGGCCATCATTTTTACAAGGGGGAGGTTGGCTTTGAGGTCTTTGATAGAAGCAATACTCTCTGCAAACTGCGTCAGAGTACGGGGCGTAGTACGCTCTCCCTGTACTGTTTCGGGGTAGGTAAGTACAAAAGCTATGACGCGCGGGTCTATTTGGTTTTTTTCTGCCCACCAAGCCCATCTCTTCACATCAAACTCCATAGTAATGTGCATCATACGGGTAAGCATGGCAAAGTCCATAGGCGTTACGGAGTAGTCTCCCCCATCAGGATTGGCTGTGAGTACAATATGCCAATGCGCAGGGAGCTTCCAGCTGCTCAGCTCGTAGTTTTGAAGGAGCTGCATAATCCCTCTCAAGATACGGTCGTCGGCGCGGTTTACATCATCTATCAGCAATATACCTGGGCCTTCTTGGCGTGGTACCCATTCGGGGGGAGCCATCTGGGTACTCTCCTTGCCTTGTGGATCAGTACTTAGATGGGGCATGCCCAGCAAGTCGCCCATTTCTTCAAATTGTGCGGGAGCAATGTACTGCCATTTGTACTGATTTTGCTTAGCGAACTCTTCTACAAGCTGTGTTTTGCCGATACCGTGTAGCCCCCAGATGCAGAGCGGTGTTTTGCGTCGTCCGCTTGTTTCTGCTTTTTCATTGGTATAAATCAGATGTTTGATAAATTCTTCTACTTCTAAAGCGTTGCACTGGGTTCCGTAAAAGGTGAAATTTTGGTTCATATACTTTTGAAGAATGTTTAATTTTTGAATTTTCAGGAGCTATCTCCTCAAAGGAATACTTTTGGAAAGCTTTGCACCAAGGCAAATTGCTCTTCTATACTTTCAAGATTTTTTTTATCAGTTTATGGCCCTGCTCATTTGCAGCAATCCGTGGGTATCTATACCCAGCATAAAGCGGCCTCGTGTATTTTCTGCCTCCTCTAAGGCATGCTCCAAGAGCTGTCTTACTATTTTGAGACTATGCTGCTCTGTGAGCAAAGGAATGATTTTTTGATTCATCAAACGCATAAAATCTATCTCTTTGTCCAGAAAGTAGGCATGTCCCAGCAGATAATTGCTCCCGAAGTCTTTGGCAATCAAACTGTTTAATGCTTCCAAGAAGTCATTGTGCTTATTTTCGGGCAGGTCGTAGCGCGGAAACACAGGTACAAATTCAAATACCTCGCGAAGTGTAGGGTCTATTTGCTCCAAGCGCTGCGGCAACACATAGCTTGTGCCTATGATAAACAAATTGGGGGGCATCGCAAAATACTCTCCCGAAGAAAGCAGTACGCGCATCTCTTGTGCCGCGCCCAAGCGCTTGTCTTTGTCGAGCAGTACCAAGCTTTCTCCAAATATCGCTGCGGTATGGGCACGGTTGATGCCCTCTATCAAAAGTACATAACTCTGTAAGTCCTCAGTTTCCCCACTCACATAAGCTCCATAATGCTCTTTGGCGCGGTTGGCCAAACGCCACAAAGCACCACGCGGCTCTGCCATAAACTGCTCATAGGTATAGCTTTGATGAAAGGCCACTATCTCCAAACGGCCACCCAGCTCGGGGCGCAGCTGCTGATAGGGGTTTTTGCTGGGGCTAGCCCCTTTGTTGATAATCTGCAAGGCCAATTTCAGGGCTTGGTAGGTTTTTCCGGTGGCAGGCGGTCCATAAAAAATCGTATTAGAAGAGGGCAATACTTCCTTTTTTTGTCTCGAAAAAGCCCTTCTTTGATTGCTGATACGTATAATCTTCCCGTCCTCGTCAATCGCAAAAAGACTTTTATTTTCATTGACGTGCTTGCGTACTTGCAAGCGTACCAGTCTTACAAGTTCCTCCTCAGAGCCTTGGAAGCTCTTTCCTTTTTCGCTCAGTTGCCAGCCTTTTGTCTCCGTATTTTTTTGAGAGGGCAGCACATAGCCCGCCAAAGCCAAGTGACTATGTGCCAGCCTGATTTGGTTCTTCACCTTTAAGCGAAACATGTTCCAGAGGTCGGGCAAGCGCAAAGCCTCGATGTTTTTATTAGTAAAAATAATTTGTATCACTTCCGAAGCGGCACGCCCTTCTGTACCATCTTGCAAGATGCTTAGAATATCATAATAGAAATCACTGATACGATACTGCATAGTCATAGTAGCGGGGAGATTTTGTTAGAGTGAAACTACGTGTTTTTTTTGTTTTCTCATATTTTTGGCTCTAAAAATACACTATTTTCATAAAAAAAGCTGCTTAACGATAAGTTAAGCAGCTTTTTTATATGTATTGCTCAAGAGAGCGGGATAATGGATTAGTCAATGATTTCGGTAATTTGACCAGCTCCTACGGTTCTACCACCTTCACGGATGGCGAAACGAAGACCTTTTTCCATAGCCACTTTATTGATCAATTGTACTTCGATAGTCAAGTTATCGCCAGGTACTACCATCTCTACTCCTTCAGGAAGTTTGATTTCTCCTGTTACGTCAGTAGTACGGAGGTAGAACTGAGGACGGTATCTGTTGAAGAAAGGAGTGTGACGACCACCTTCTTCTTTAGAAAGGATATACACCTCTGCTTTGAAGTGAGCGTGGGGCTTTACAGAACCGGGCTTGCAAATTACCATACCACGACGGATTTGGGTTTTTTCAACACCACGGAGCAAAAGACCTACGTTGTCACCAGCTTCTCCTCTATCAAGGATTTTGCGGAACATTTCCACACCTGTTACGGTAGATTTCAAGTTCTCAGCACCCATACCCAAGATTTCTACAGGGTCGCCAGAGTTGATTACGCCTCTTTCGATACGGCCAGTAGCTACAGTACCACGACCAGTGATAGAGAATACGTCTTCAACAGGCATCAAGAAATCCAAATCCACCAAACGAGCAGGCAAAGGAATGAAGCTATCTACTGCATCCATCAACTGATCTACGGTAGCTACCCACTCAGCTTCTCCATTAAGAGCGCCAAGGGCAGAACCACGGATTACAGGAATGTTATCACCATCAAATTTGTAGAAAGAAAGCAATTCGCGAATTTCCATCTCTACGAGTTCGAGGAGTTCTGGATCGTCCACCATGTCCACTTTATTCATGAACACTACGATTTGAGGTACACCTACTTGGCGAGCCAAAAGGATGTGTTCGCGAGTTTGGGGCATAGGACCATCAGTAGAAGCTACCACGAGGATAGCACCATCCATTTGGGCAGCACCCGTTACCATGTTTTTTACGTAATCCGCGTGACCAGGGCAATCTACGTGTGCGTAGTGGCGGTTAGCAGTAGAGTATTCTACGTGTGCCGTATTGATAGTAATACCTCTTTCTTTTTCTTCAGGAGCGTTGTCAATTGAAGAAAAGTCTTTTTTCTCGGCAAGTCCTTTTTCAGAAAGCACTTTGGTAATGGCGGCTGTCAGGGTAGTTTTACCATGATCCACGTGACCGATAGTACCAATGTTTACGTGAGGTTTGGAACGGTCAAAAGTTTCTTTAGCCATATTTGAAAATCCTCTTTTTAATTTGTTAGAACGTTATTTTTGGAGTTTGTATATATTTAGAGCCAATGACGGGACTTGAACCCGTGACCTCTCCCTTACCAAGGGAGTGCTCTACCGCTGAGCTACATCGGCTTTCGTATATCCTTCTTATTGAACAACAATTGTTTGTTTTTCAATATGGATTAAAAAACAAACAATTGTTGAGCATACAAAGAATAATGCTGCCTTTCGGCTGTATTATTTGGCAAATTCAAAAGAGCGGGCGACCGGGGTCGAACCGGCGACCTATAGCTTGGAAGGCTATCGCTCTACCAATTGAGCTACGCCCGCTTTTTACTGATAAATTGCTTTATCAATATAGTGGGGAGTGAAGGATTCGAACCTCCGAAGGCGTACGCCAGCAGATTTACAGTCTGCCCCATTTGGCCACTCTGGTAACTCCCCTTTTCTTTCAAAATACATCGAGAAGCTAAATTTTAGCGTTCCTGACGATTAACGAGATGCAAATTTATACGCTTTTTTATTATGTTCAAACTTTTGCCTCTTTTTTTTTCTTTTTTTCTCCGAGGCCTTCCCAAAAGCTTGTGCTTAGGGCTTGCTTTTTACAAAGCCCGTATCTTCCAAAAGTTGCTGTGCCTTGGCTGCTTGTACGGCCAATACATCGCAGCGCTCATTTTCTACATGTCCGGCGTGGCCTTTGAGCCAGTGGAAACGCAGCTCATGCTTGGGATATATCTTCAGGAAGCGCCGCCAGAGGTCTTCATTTTTTTTGTCTTTGAAGTTTTGTCGCTGCCAATTCCAGAGCCAGCCTTTGCTCACGGCATCTACCACATACTTGGAATCTGAATAAATGCTTACCTTCAGACCTTCTTCTTTAAGGCTCTCCAAGGCCACAATCACGGCCAGCAGCTCCATGCGGTTGTTGGTGGTACATTGGTAGCCTTGCGAAAGCTCTTTGCGAAATTGCTTGTATTTGAGTACAATGCCATAACCGCCCGCTCCCGGATTGCCAAGGCAGGCGCCATCGGTGTATATTTCGATATGCTTATCCAATGCCGATACTGTTTTTAAACATTTTGATACTGATAGCCAAAAGGATAATACCAAATACTTTGCGCAAGATATTGGCTCCGGCAGTACCGAGCTTACGCTCTATCCAAGGCGAAGAACGCAATACAATATATACAAAGATAAGATTGAGAATTACCCCAATCAATACATTTATCTGTTGGTATTGGGCACGCAGCGAGATGAGGGTGGTCATGGTGCCCGCTCCTGCAATAATCGGGAAGGCCAAAGGTACGATAGAAGAGGTTTTGGCATCGCTGTTGTCTTTGAAGAGGTGGATACCGAGAATCATCTCCATGCCAATCAAGAAAATAATAATAGAGCCCGCCGTAGAAAAAGAGAGCACATCTAAGCCCAAAAATTGCAGGATAATCTCCCCATAAAAAAGAAATACAATCATCAATACGCCCGATACGATGGTGGCTTTGCCGGCATGCAGGTCGCCCGATTTTTTGCGGAGGTCAATAATAATCGGAATCGCTCCCAAAATATCTATCACTGAGAAAAGCACCAAAGAAACGGTAATCATTTCTTTGAGATTGAAAATACCTAAGTCCAGAATTTGCATAAAAAATATACCAAGATTAAATTAATTTTCAGGATTCCACTGATTGATTATCCTGATTTTCAATGATTTGTTTTTATTTATACAGAACCGCTCTGGTTTGAGTATAAAAGAATATAAAATACAGCTTGCTTTAAATATGGAGAAAAAAATTGGTTAGTCTCTGTATTTCTTCCGGGCTGATAGCCGGAAAATTAGCTACGCGGAAGGTATTCTCTTTCCAACGGTCGTAGCCATTGCCCAAAAGCAAGCCTGCCTCGCGGGCTTGCGCCTTCAAGGCCTGTATATTTTCGGGAGCACCCTGCACAGCTACCACAGTATCAGAGCGCAAAGCGATGTTTTCGATCAAGGGCTCCAAGCCCATAATACTATTGAAAAGCTGATAATAATGTGCCGCCTGCGCCTTGATACGGGCATCTACCTCTCTGATAGGTGGTACTATCTCCAAAGTACGCTTGAGCAGATAAAGCCCCAGCACATTGGGCGTATGGGTGGTTTGGTACTTTTGCATCTGTTCGTACATCTGTACCAAACTGTTGTAGTGATTGCGCTCATTGATTTCAACCACGCGCGCCACTGCCCTTGGCGAAAGCACCAATACCGACAAGCCTGCCGGCAAGCCAAAGCACTTTTGCACGGACGCATACCAAATATCACCCACCAGCCAGTCGAAGCAAACACCTCCCATAGACGAGGTAGCATCGAGGGCGATGAGCTGCTGTGGGAAAGACTCTTTGGCAAGGCGAATCGTCTCCGTAGGGATTTGCGAGCCGTTGGAGGTTTCATTGTGGGTAAAGCAAATCAGCTCTTTGTCTTGAATCACCCCGCCACTGCCGCTGCGCCTTTCGGCAAAACCAAAAAACTTTTGCAGCTTTTCCAAGGATACATCTTCCGACAAATCTAAGGCAAAAGCTTGTGCTTCGGGGCGTATCTTTTGGGTATAGCGAAACCACTTCTCCCCAAAAGCTCCACTATAAATATGATAGCTTTTTTGCAGCGTAAGCGACTGCGCCACCACTTCCCAGCACTCGGTAGCCGAAGAGGCAAACATCACGGTATAGTCTTGCGGTATTTCCAGCTTTTCTTTGAGCAGGGCAACGGTACTTTGCATCATCTGCACAAAGGCATCGCCCCGATGCGGCATACTCAAAATGCCTTCTTCATAAGCATCGGCCAGAAAAGTTTTGAGCTGTGGATATACCTTGGCAGGCCCTATATTGAAGGTGTACATAAATCTTATCGTGTTTTGGCTTGATTGATAAAATACTGCAAGCCCAAGCGGTAACCCTCCAAACCCAAACCACTGATACAGCCCACACAGTTGGGTGCCAAATAGCTGTGGTGTCGAAAAGCCTCGCGGGCATATACATTAGAAATATGTACCTCTATCACCGGACAGCTGATGGCCGCAATGGCATCGGCAATAGCGATAGAAGTATGCGTAAGAGCCCCCGCATTCAGCAAGATACCTTGGTACTCAAAGCCGATACGATGCAGTTCATTGATGATTTCTCCTTCTGTATTCGACTGGAAATAATGCAGCACAGCTTTGTCGGAGTAAGCGGCTTGCAAATCGGCAAAATAATCCTCAAAGCGCAAGCTTCCGTAGATGTGCGGCTCTCTCTTGCCCAATAAGTTGAGATTCGGGCCGTTGATAATGGCGATGTTCATGGCTTTGGTACTGATGGCGCAGGTTTTTTGAAAGGGATTCTATAATAAATATAATAGGCAAAATCGAAATTGCTCTGTTCGGGGCTGCCTACCGCAGGAATCTTGTATGGCTCAAAGCGTTGCTCGCCTCGGTAGCGCTCCGAAAACATATAGCGCAAGGTATAACCCATATAAACTGCCTTCCAAACCTTAAACTTAATGCCAAAATTAAGCTCCAGCCAGTTGGCTCGCAGCTCGTTTTGGGTGTCTATGGCTACATTCCCAAAAAGTGGGAGATTGTTTTCGGATTGAATCTGTTCTGTAAAGTTACAAAAAGCATATTTCACGCCCACATAGAGCACTTCGCTGCCCAGCTGTTTGTGCAGCAGGTTCAGCTCCGGCCCTACACGCAGGTAAGTACCTTGGTTTTGGTAGCGAAGATTGCCCTCTTCAGCAATACGCACCAAGCCAAAATCTGTGGCCAATAGCCAGCGCCCCCAAGCCAAATCGGTAGAAAGCTCGTATTGGCTGGTGCTTGTCCAGAGCGTAGCAGCTGCATTGTAGGCATCTACGCCCACCCGAAGCCCATCGGGTACGAAGCGGCTTTGCGCTTGGAGCGAAAGCCCCAAGAGATACATACTAAGGAATAAAAAAAGCTTGTACATCAAGGTTTTCATTGACACCTAAGCGGGTTTGTAGTGAGTCGAAACTGTGTTGAATAATCCGAAAATCTCTAAAACGACTTACAAAGCCGCATTCAGGACTAATCACTTGGAGCTCGCGCCGATAGCCAATCCAAAGACTATCAACACGCAGCAGCCCTTCACGAGTACTGGTAATAAGATAGAGGGTACTGTCGGCAAAAGGATTGATAGGCAAGCGCCCCAAGGCTGTGAGTGAGTCGGCATCGGGTATCAAAGTAGTATCTGTGCCTGTCAGGCTGATATTAGTGATAAAAAGTGCTGTATCGCGGCGCACGATAGAATCTTCCCCGAAGCGGTCGCGCAGGCGCAGCTCTTGCACAAAGCGAATATTTACGCCTTGGGCAATAGCACCACTGCACAGCTCCGTGCTGTCAATACAACTGCTCAGCCCACTTATCAATAGCAAAAAGAAGCAGTAGTCGCTTATCCGAGGTTTTTTATAGCCCATTTGTAGGTTATCTACTTTTTTTGTATCATTTTTGAAACGCAAAGATACATAAATAATAGGCGTTCAAAATATTGTCTATGAATATTTCCTCAACAAAGAACTTTTATTAACAACCGTCTTTCATGAAAATACCTGTCTCAATCACTTATATATCTATTTTCTTGCTTTCCGTTCCCTTGCTCAAAGCACAAGAACTCCCGCCTGTCAAAAAATTGGAACTCCTGAAAGCCTACCCAATAGACGCTCCTGAATCTGAGCCTTCTGGGCTTACACTTTATGAAAACGAGCTTTATTTTGTATCCGACAACCACAACTTCGAGCTTTTCAAAATTGTATTTACCGAAGACTCTACAAGCATCAAAATACAAAAAATCTCCATCAAGCCTCCCAAGGGTACTTCCAGAAAAACGACCACCGACTTGGAGGGCATTACCCACGATGGTAAAGGAAATTTTTATTTAATCAGCGAGGAGCTTTCAAAAATTCTCTGTGTGGAAATCGCCACAGGCAATTCTTTTTGGATGCAAAGCGAGCGCCCCCTCGAAGCGCTGGCCGCCCCCTATCAGCTCCTCCAAATGCAAAATGCCAAAATAGAGGGCATTACTCGCCTTCCTGATGGCACTTTTCTGCTCGCTGCCGAGCGCTCCGACCGAGGCCTGATTGCGCTTGCGCCCGATACCACTCAAAAACAAAAATTACACCTTCAATGGGCTATCAATGCCAACGAAAGCAATATTCCCGCAGCGCTCCGAAAGAAGGGTTCTATTGACTTTGCCGACATTTTTTATCATCAAGAAAAGGTATATGTACTCGATCGCAACGCCCAAAGCGTGGTACGCATCACTTATAAAGATAATACTTGGGAGGAAGAAGACTTTTGGCATTATGGCGAGGCCGAGGCGCAATTTCATCAATATTCTATGGGGCTGGCCGAAGGACTTTGTATAGATGATGCCTACATTTATATCGTTACAGACAATGGCTCGGAGCGCGACCGCGATAAAAAGCCCACGCTGATGATTTTCAAAAAACCGAGCAATTTTTAAAATATCCTTCTTTGCTCTTTTTCCAAAGGCCTTGCTTCCACAAGGCCTTTGGCGGCTTAGAGAGAGTCATAAATTTATGTATCTTTGCCCTGCTCATCTATTATCATTCCTCAACGCATGAAATCAGAGAAAGAAACGCCGCTGATGAAGCAGTACAACATGATTAAAAAGAAATACCCGCAGGCTTTGCTGCTTTTCAGGGTGGGCGATTTTTATGAAACTTTCGGAGAAGATGCCATCAAGGCCAGCAAAATACTCGGCATCGTACTTACCAAAAGAGCCAATGGCGCGGCTTCCGACATGGAGCTGGCGGGCTTCCCACATCACTCCTTAGACAACTACCTGCCCAAGCTCGTAAAAGCAGGCGAAAGGGTGGCCATCTGCGACCAACTCGAAGACCCCAAAATGGCCAAGGGCATCGTAAAAAGAGGCGTTACGGAGCTGGTTACGCCCGGCCTCTCGCTCAATGACCACGTGCTCGACAGCAAGAAAAACAATTATCTCTGCGCCATGCACTTGTCCAGCAATACGCTGGTAGGCTTGGCTTTCTTAGACCTCTCCACCGGAGAGTTTCTCCTCACACAAGGGCAGGTAGAGTATGCCGCCAAGCTGCTCCAAAGCTTTGCGCCCTCCGAAATCCTTTTTGCCAAGCCTCAAAAATCACAGTTTAAAGAACTTTTTGGTGAGGAATGGCCTGTGTTTTTCTTAGAAGATTGGGTATTTCAGTATGATTTTGCCTTTGAAAAACTCACCAAGCACTTCCAAACCAAGCACCTCAAAGGTTTTGGGGTAGAGCAAATGCCTGCGGGTATCACGGCGGCAGGAGCTATTTTGCATTATTTGAGCGAAACAGAGCACCACCACATCAGCCATATCTCGCATATCGCACGCTTAGAAGAAGAGAAATATGTATGGCTCGACCGCTTCACTATCCGCAATTTGGAGCTGCTCGCCCCACAGCAAGAGGGTGGTGTAGCTTTGATAGATATTCTCGACAAAACCCTCACGCCTATGGGCAGCCGCCTGCTGCGCAAATGGCTGGTGTTCCCGCTCAAGGAGATTGTCAAAATACAAGAAAGGCAACAAATCGTAGCGGCCTTTGTGGCTGCGCCCGAACTCTTAGAGCTGCTGGCCGAGCAACTGCGCAAAATAGGCGACTTGGAGCGCTTGGTGTCCAAATTGGCCGCACGACGCATCAATCCCAGAGAAATGGTGAGCTTGAAACGTTCTTTGCAGGCCTTGCCCCTCGTAAAAGCTGCCCTCCAAGAAAGCTGCCTCCAATGCCCGCCTCCTACCAAGCCTTTTTTAGAAAAAATGGCAGAGGCCATTCAAGATTGCGCCGATTTATCCCAAAAAATTGACAAAACCCTGCGCGAAGAAGCTCCCATCGTGAGCAACCAAGGCAAGATGATTTTGTCCGGCGTACAGGCAGAATTAGACGAGCTACACGCCTTGGCCACCTCAGGCAAGGATTACTTGGAGCAGGTACTCAGCCGCGAAATACAGCGCACAGGCATCTCCTCGCTCAAAATACAATACAACAAGGTTTTTGGCTACTATATAGAAGTGCCCAATACGCAGAAAAACAAAGTGCCTGCCGATTGGACACGCAAACAGACCTTGGCCAATGCGGAGCGCTTTATTACGGAAGAATTGAAGATTTATGAGGAGAAAATTCTGAGTGCCGAAGAAAAAATTGTAGTGCTGGAGCAACAAATCTTTTTTGAACTTATCGAAAATGCACAGAGCGCTGTACCGGCCATTCAGCAATCGGCCAAGGCCATCGCCATGACAGACTGTCTCCTCTCCTTTGCCCAAGTGGCACAGCGCCAGCAATACTGCCAACCGCTTTTGCACGAAGGCATGCAGTTGGAAATCAAAGAGGGTCGCCATCCGGTCATTGAGCAACAACTGCCCAAAACCAATCCTTATATTCCCAACGATGTTTTTCTGGACGATAGCAACCAGCAAATTATCATCATTACAGGGCCGAATATGGCCGGAAAGTCGGCCTTGTTGCGCCAAGTAGCCCTCATTACGCTGATGGCACAAATCGGCAGCTTTGTACCTGCTGCGGCAGCTTCTATTGGCTTGGTGGACAAGGTTTTTACACGGGTGGGGGCTTCCGACAATCTCTCGAAAGGCGAATCTACTTTTATGGTGGAAATGACCGAAACGGCCAGCATTATGAACAACCTCAGCGCCCGTAGCTTGGTACTGATGGACGAGATAGGCCGCGGCACCAGCACCTACGATGGTATCTCTATCGCTTGGAGTATTGTAGAGTACCTCCACAATCATCCCAAATACAAAGCCAAGACACTTTTTGCCACACACTACCACGAGCTGAACCAATTGGCCGAGGACTTCCCAAGGGTCAAAAATTTTAGTGTTTCTGTAAAAGAAGTTCAAAATAAAATCATCTTCTTGCGCAAGCTCAAAGAAGGCGGCAGCGAGCACAGCTTCGGGATTCACGTAGCCCAAATGGCCGGAATGCCTCCAAGCATTGTGCAGCGTGCCAATGAGGTACTCGCTACTTTGGAGCAAGAAAAACTCCACGAGCACTCCGGCAGGGCACTCCAAAATATGCCCAAAAACCAGCCGCAGTTGCAGATTTTCGATGTGTATAATCCTACTTTTGAAAAGCTCAAGAGCCTGCTCGAACAAAGCGACCCCAATACCCTTACGCCTATCGAAGCACTGATGCGGCTCAACGAACTCAAAAAAATACTTCAATAGCTTGTGAAAATACTTGTCATACGCTTTTCCTCCATCGGCGATGTTATTTGGGCAAGCCCCGTGCTGCGCTGCCTCAAGCAGCAATTGCCCCAAGCTGAGGTGCATCTCTGCACCAAAGCGGCCTATGCCGAGATGTTTGAGGCCAACCCTTATTTAGACAAAATGCACCTCTTGGGCAAAGAAGGGTTAAAGCCAGTCATCAAACAGTTGCAAGCCGAAAAGTTTGACTATGTGATAGACCTGCACAAAAATCTACGAAGCTTGTACCTCCGCCTGCATCTCAAAGCACCCGCTTATAGCTACCGCAAGCTTTCTTTTGAAAAGTGGCTCTTGGTGCAGTTTCGTATCAATCGCCTGCCTCAAAAACATACCGCCGACCGCTACTTAGATACAATTCGGCCTCTGGGCGTAGTGCCCGACGGCCAAGGGCTGGACTACTTTGTGCCGGAGCGTTTTCAGCTCCCTGCCGACTACCTCCCTCCCAGCCATCGCTCGGGCTATGCGGCTTTTGTGATAGGGGCGAGCTATTTTACCAAAAAATTGCCTCCGGCCAAGATGCTGGAGCTGTGTGCGGCCATCAAGCAGCCTATTGTGCTTATTGGCGGCCCCGAAGACCAAGCCAATGCCCAAGCCCTTTGCACGGCCTACCAAGCGGCCTATCCTGAGCACCTACCTTTGGCCAATACTTGTGGACAGTTGAGTATCAGTCAGTCGGCTTGGCTCTTACAGCATGCTGAGTTGGTATATGGACACGATACGGGGCTTACGCATATTGCCGCCGCTTTTCAGAAAAAAATATACAGCATTTGGGGTAGCACCGTACCGGAAATGGGGCTTTTTCCTTACAAAACCACTTCCATCATCATCGAAAACAAGGAGCTGGCCTGCCGCCCTTGCTCACGTATGGGTAAAAAGAAGTGCCCCAAAGGGCATTTTGACTGTATGAACAGCCTGCACTTCGAGAATCTTCCCTAAAGTATCAGTGCTACTGTTACTTTTTCTGTATTTTGGAGATTAAAAGCAGGGCTTGTAGCAAAGCTCTTAGGGTATTCATAGAATTTTTAGTGCTTGTATGCTTCCACGCCGCTCTTATTTTTTATCTTATTTTCAAAGCTTTGTAGGCTTAGGATTTTTCTTGCTTTGGGGCATCTCCGCAAGCTGGGCGCGTCAGCAAGTGAATACGCTTGTACCAGCACACCAAGCCAGCAATGTACATCCGCAAGCAGCGATTCGTATGGTTTTCAATCAAGCCGTTTTGAAAGGCAGCGGTATTATTTTTATCAAAAATATGAGCGGGCAAGCACTTTTTCAGCTGCCTGTTTCCTCCAGCGCGATTATAGTAAATGGTGCGGAGGTCAGTATCCAACTGCCCAATGCTTTGCCGCTGGGGCAAGAGGTCTATATCAAAATAGAAGCGACCTGCTTTCGCAATGCCAATAATGATTTTTTTGAGGGCTTTCACGGGGAAAACAATTGGCGCTTTCGTGTGGCCAATCAGGTACTTGCGCTACAAAGTTTCTTGCCGGAGCGCAATGCACAGTGCATCAGCCTGAACAATCCTCTCCTACTCAATTTCAATCTTCCCATAAGCAAAGGGCAAGGTTTTATTCGCTTGCTTCAAGGCAACAGTGTCGTACAAAATATCGCCGTGGCAAGCAGCCAAGTAAGCATTTTGCCGGGCAGCCAACAAGTGCAAATCCAACTCAACGAAGCCTTGACAGGGAGCAGCACTTATGCAGTACAAATAGACTCTGCGGCCTTCCGAGGGGCAGGCACTCCGGCAGCGCCCTTTATTGGTATTTATACCAATGAAACGTGGTTTTTCGCTACCCAAAGCGCCCCGCCAAACGTACAAAACGGCCTCAGTTGCGGCCCGGGTGCTGTTATCCTCCGTGCCCAAAGTCCCTCGCTTTCGGGAGGAGAACTAAGCTATCGCTGGTATGCCAGCGCCGATGCCGAAATTCCTTTGGCCGACAACAATGGCTTGGTTTTTACCAACAGTATTCTAAATATTCCTTTTTTACAAAGCTCTACGACCTATTTTGTAAGTGTGCTTTGGAACAATTGTGAAAGCCCACGCCAAGCCATCGAGGCTATTATTGCCCCTGTGCCTGTCATTGTACTAAAAGATACACTGCTGCGCATTCGTGCTGGAGAATCGGTAGTGCTGGAAGCGAGTGGTGCGATACAATACCAATGGCAACCTGCTACGGGACTTTCAGCAAGCAATATCGCCAACCCTATCGCCAACCCAACGAGCAGCATCACTTATTTGGTACGTGGCAGCAATGAAGCAGGCTGCAGCATGAGCAGAGAGGTGCGTATAGAAGTAGAAAATTTTGAAAAAGAAGTTTTTCTACCCAATCTCTTCTCGCCCAATGGCGATGGGCGCAACGACCGCTTTAGGGTGCTTGGGAAGAATATCGTACAGATAGATTTCAGGGTGTATAACCGCCAAGGGCTGCTGCTGTATCAAACACAAGACATTAACGAAGCCACGCAAGAGGGCTGGGACGGCTCTTTTAAAGGGCTGCTCCAATCGCCCGACACCTATATTTGGCATCTCAACGGGCTTTTTGAAGATGGGACTCCGCTGCGCTTCGAAAACAAAAACAGCGGGAGCTTTATCCTGATGCGATAAAAAAAGCCTCGGAGTTCGGAACTCCAAGGCTTGTCGGGATGGCAGGATTCGAACCTGCGACCTCCAGCACCCCATGCTGGCGCGATACCGGGCTACGCTACATCCCGTTTGGGTTACAAAAGTAGAAAGTTTTTTATTGATGACCAAAGCAAATACTATTTATTTATTTTCCTCCATAGGCAAATATTTCTTTATCAGCATTTTACTTTTTAATTCTCTCTTATTCCTTTTTCGATACGCTTCAGGGGGCTTCTTTTTCTTTTTTCTACATTGTCAAAAGACAAGACCTCACTCAGTAAATACAGGATTTATAAAAAATACCTAAACTTGTCAGAAAGTTTTGAAAAAAGAATTAATTTATTGAGTTTTGTAATCGTAAAACCTTTATTTTATTTATACTTCACACAATTTTCCCTTATGGCAACCAACAGAACCTTCACCATGATTAAGCCCGATGCAGTGGCCGCTAACAACATTGGTGCGATTCTCAAAATGATTGAAGAAGCAGGCTTCCGCATTGTCGCCTTGCAAATGACCAAGCTTTCTGCCGAGCGCGCAGGGCAGTTTTATGCCGTACACAAGGAAAGACCCTTTTACCAAGAGCTTTGCCAATATATGTCTTCGGGGCATATCGTAGCAGCGATTCTCGAAAAAGAAAATGCGGTGGCTGATTTCCGCAAGCTCATCGGTGCTACCGACCCTGCCAAGGCTGAACCCGGCACCATCCGCCAGCTCTTCGCCAAGTCTATCGAAGCCAATGCTGTACATGGTTCTGATTCTGATGAAAATGCTGCCATCGAAGGAGCTTTCTTCTTTGCAGGTGCAGCGATGTACTAAGATTTTTGCACAAAAAAAGGGCTTCTTTTGCGAGAAGCCCTTTTTTTGTGCTTTTTACTTTTCTGGTGAGAAGTCGAAAGGATTTTGAGATCGTGTAGAAAATATTTATAAAAAAATTTGCTTCCCTCCTGATACAAAACTAAGGAAGAAGCACTACTCGAAAACCGATGTCATCAGGGTTGCTCGTAGGATTTGCATAGCTGCGATCTGCCACTCGGCAAAGCAAGGCATTGCGATACCAGCCACCGCCGCGCAGCAACATAAACATCCCATCTTTAGACCCTTTAGGATCTTTGGCGGGACTGCTCTTGTAATAGTTTTCATCGTATCTATCAAGACACCACTCCCACACATTGCCACTCATATCGTGGATGCCTAATTCGTTGGCTTGCTTTGTACCTACTTTTTGTGTGCGTTTATCGCTGTTAGCACCGTACCAAGCTACCTCTTCTACCGAATTTGAACCTGCATATATATATCCTTTGCTTTTGCTACCGCCACGAGCGGCATATTCCCACTGGGCTTCGGTAGGCAGGCTATACTTTTTGCCTGTCAATTTGCTGAGTTTTTTGCAAAAATCAGTGGCATCTAACCAACTTACTTGCTCCACGGGGCAGTCGTCGCAACCTGAAAAGGCACTTGGATTTTTGCCCATCACCGCCCGCCACTGGGCTTGGGTAATCTCGTACTTGCCTATCGAATAATCGCTCAGCGTTACTTGGTGGGCAGGGCGTTCATCATCTTCACAGTCTGTTTGCGCATCGGGACAGCCCATCATAAAAGTGCCGCCTTTTACAAATACCATCTCTATGTTTGGTGCTTTGGCCTTTTGCGCATTACTTGCCAATGGCAGTAGCAAAGCGAATACAAATACAAATGTGTAATGTTTGAGGTTTTTCATTGAAATGAAAGTTTTAAAATTTAAGAATTATTTTTGCGTATAGATAATGAGATACGCCCTCATCTTTTATGCTCAGACTGCACGCACGGATTGTTTGCCTGTACTAATATTTATACTCTCAATTAATCTGCAAACTAAGGAAGAAGCACCACACGGAAACCAATGTTAGAGTTGTTGAATGTTGGAGCGCTATTGCCGCGAAAGGCAACACGGCAGTTCTGCGCATCGTCGCGCCAGCCACCACCACGAAGTACTCGGGTAGTCCTGTCGGAAGCCCCCTGAGGGTTGGTCTGTTCCACAGCCGTATAGCCCCCATACCAATCGCTGCACCACTCCCATACATTGCCACTCAGGTCGTAGATACCCAGCTCGTTGGGCTTTTTCGTACCCACCTGATGTGTCCGTTTATCCGCATTACCATTGAACCAAGATACCTCTGCTATTTTGTCCGAGCCCGAATATATTTGCCTTTTCCCTTTGCTGCCACCACGAGCCGCATATTCCCATTGGGCTTCGGTGGGCAGGCTATACTTTTTGCCTGTCAGTCTGCTCAGCTGCTTGCAGAAGGCAGAGGCATCTTGCCAGCTTATATTTTCTACGGGGCAGTCGTCGCAGCCCGAAAATGTACTTGGGTTAGTGCCCATCACCGCCCGCCACTGGGCTTGGGTAATCTCGTACTTGCCTATCGAATAGTCGCTCAACATTACTTTATGGGCAGGACTTTCATCGCCCTCGCAGTCGGTTTGCTCCTCAGTACAACCCATCATAAAAGTGCCTCCTTTTACAAATATCACCTCTATATCTGGCAGCTTGGTCTTTTGTGCCCTACTTACCAAAGGTAATAGCAAAGCCAATACAAATATGTAGGTGTAGTTTTTAGCGTTTTTCATTGAAATTGAGGGGTTAAAATTATATCATTTCTGCTGGCCTCGGTTACCGCAAGTTTTTTGCCATATTTTACCACTTTTGGGCAATCGCTTGTGGCTGATAACTCTTAAATTTTTCATCTGTATAAGGCTGTTTCTTTTTCGTCCGGCATATTGAGATACTCAAAAACAGACATCTGCACAGGGAAATTATCTTTTAAAAGATAATACTCTATGAAACAAAGCATTGCAAAACTATCCATCCAATAGGGAACAAAAAAGGCTGTCTTTTCAGACAGCCTTTTTTGTATGATGGATTTTTTAGAATTCCCACAAGTTGTGCTCGAACTCCATCAATTCATATTCTATTTCTTGTGCCTTATAAAGTTGTGCTTTGATGTCTTCGATTTGCTCACGAATGGCTTGATTGTCAGGATTTGATACTTTCACTATTCTTGAAGAAAACAGACGCAAGTCTAAAGCATCAGAATAACACATGTGTCTTCTGTCATTTTGAGGATTGTACCAAGCTCCTTCAGATTGGTTAGTGCGCTCATATACATCCTTAAAATACTTGTGTAATTGCTTGTAAGAAAACTTCACTGTAATATCTTCCGCACCACCGCTGCGCATGCCTTTTCCTACAATGGTAACAGAAATAATGTCAAAGTACATTCTGGAGCGACGCTTGTCAAAAACCATATCTTCTCTAATTTCCAACATGGTAACATCTTTTCCAAATATCTGGATTTCTTTGGCATCTATGCTTGAGTTATTATTACGCTCATTCTCATCTGCCATATATTCATAATACTCATTGAGTTCAAACTTTTCGGGATCTGTAAATTTTTCATCTACATACACCAGCTCATAGCGGTAGGGAGTAAGTTCTCCACTATTTACCCCTTTGATAATCAAATCAGTGATTTGCTTTTTATCGGAGAAAAAAGGCTTGTTTTGCTTTTCTAAGAGGTTGATTTCTCTAATAATTGTCTTGCGGAACATGATATCATCTTCCAATATCGGCCTTACCGAGTGAGGATTGTAGCCTCTTTGTGCAAATGCTGCTGTGCATACTACACACATTGTAAGGAGCAATGCAAAGGATTTTCTTTTCATAGGAATAGCACTTTTAGGAAAATTTGATGGTAGCAGGCAAGCCTACTACCATCGGTTTATCAAATATCATACCCCTCAAGAAATTTATTTGATGGGAACAGTGAAATATTTATTGGCAAGTTCAGCAGGCTTCAGTTCTCCTCTAAAGTTAGAGCGTGATACACTGTTCACCTCTACCAAAAGAATGTCTCCGGGTTTCGCTTGTGCCGCCAAATCAGAAGTAGCAGTTACACCACCTGTGATAGGCTTCTGCCCTACCGGACGGCCTGCACGGAGCAACTTTACAGTACCACCATTGATACGATAGTTAGCTTCTTTAGGCAAGAAAGCTGCGAAACTCTCATCAGGCTTGATGCTTACGCTTACATTACGAGGCATTTTGATACCTGTTTTTGCATCGTTCTCTGTAATATCATTGAGCGCCAAGAAAGCTCTGGGTACTTTTCTCACCTTAAACTTCTCTGTACCAATAGATCTACCACCACTTGATACCGAAAGTGTTACCTCCGCCAAGCTGGTAGGTACTATGGTTACTTGACCTTTGGCAGCGCCTTTGATAAATA
>DAIQNQ010000007.1:14697-24308 GCA_036788275.1 Thermonemataceae bacterium | reverse complement strand
GCCAAGCTGGTAGGTACTATGGTTACTTGACCTTTGGCAGCGCCTTTGATAAATACAGCATTTGCTCCTGAGAAAGAAGGATCATAGCTGGTTCCTAAGGCAGGTACCAACACTACCAATTCATTTCCACAGCCTTCATACAAGGCTTGTACTGAAGCAGATTGAATCGTCATTACGGGTGTTACTACTTTGAATTCTTGCTCGAAAGTGAAAGTTGTATCATTTCCTTTGTTATTAAATGAGATAGAACCTGTCCATTTTTTTACAACCCCCTCTTGTGAACCTCCAGTCGCAGGAATTTCTACATTCCCTACACCGTCTTTGATGTCTGTGAGTGCCTGTCCGTTTACTGTCATGTTCATTTTGATATTAGAAGCACTTGCAAAAAGGAACATTTTAGCTCTGTACTTATCGCCTTCAGCTACCACATTTGATTCGGCGGTAGCAATTCCTTGAATCTTGTCGAACTTGATTACTTGTCCGGCTGCTTCTGCACCCAATTGCTTCAAGGCCAAAGCTTCATAACGCAACACTTCAGACTGTGCGTGTGTAAGTACTGCTAAAGCAGCAGCTACAGGCGTTTGCCCGAAACTGGCTTGTGCATAGTCTTTATTGCGGTTGAATTGGTCATTTTTATAAAGCGGTTTATCTGCATTTCCTTTGGCCAAAGGCTCTAAGGGCGTATCAAACTTTACTTTTTCATTCAAAAAACCTACAAAAGAATTCAAATCCTTTTCCAACTGATAGCCCTTGCCGCTGTTACCAGCACCCACCATCATTACTTCTACTTTGGTTTCTTCCTTGGCATTTACCATCTTACCGGTTTCTTTGTCAATACCGCCACCGGGTCCGGCTATCAAATCTTCTTTTAATTTGGCAATTTTTTCTATCAAATCTTTTGCGTTAGCTCTTACTTCTTTGGCTTTGTCCAAAGCAGGTTTTGCTTTAGGGCCACTTTCAACTACTTCTCTTTCGAGAGCAGCAAAAGCCGAGTCATTCGCTGTTTTTGAATCGGTTTGCGTTATCTCTAAAGCATCGTTCAAAAATAAAAATTTATCAATGATAGATGAACTCACTTGCAATGCCAGCATCGCTGTCAATACAATGTACATCATGTTTATCATCTGTTGCCTAGGGGTTTCTTTTCCACCAGCCATATCTTATCTGAGTTTATATTGTTGTAAGGATAAAGATAGAAGCCTTCGGTTTGGCCGAAGGCTTTTTTGGAATGAAATCTATGCCTGAGCACCTTTCATTGCAGAAAGCATGGCACCATATACCTTGTTAAGGGCAGTAAGGTTGGTAGTCAAACCTGACATTTGAGTTTTGAACTGCTCTGCATCTTTAGAAGCATTCACCACATTTTCCATTGCAGCAGACAATCCACCGTAATATTTGTTCAAAGCGGTAATATACTTTTTAGAATCTTGCAATTCCATCTCGTAAGCTGCATTGAGCGAGCTGAGTGTCTTTGTCAAGTTTTGGATTTGTGCGTGGTAAGACTTGGCATCTTTAGAAGCATCGGCCATTGCGCCCATTGCTGTCATTGTCGTTGCATAAGACTTGTTCATTTCCACCAAGGCGGTAGCAGCTGTCTTCACATTGTTGGCGTACTCTTGTGTAGCAACTGATGCGTTGGCCAAGCCTGTCATTTTGGATACGTTTTCAGCCAATTGCTTCATTCCTGTACCAAAATTTTTCACATTGTCTTCAGAGATAGAATTGGCAAGACTTGCTTCCAAAGCAGCCATTTTAGCAGCCAACTCTTTGTTTTGTGTTTGGGCTGGTAGGTTACCCATTCCTTCCATAATCTTCGACCAATCGGGAGCCTCGTGTGGAGGGTCTATGGGTGCAAAGGCATAGAGAAAGAAGATTGCTGCCTCTGTACCTAAGCCTACGATAAGGGCGAGTTCAGCTCCTGGCCAGTGCATCAGCTTAAACAAAGCCCCAATGATAACGATAGACGCACCGATACCTACGAGTTTAGGAACGATGTAAGTATAGAAATACAATTTTCCACTTATTTTTTTGTTAGCCATTTCAGTAAAAGTTTTAGTTAATTGAGACCTTAATTTTCAAATAATCATTGATAAATAAAAATATTTTTTAATTTTTTTTCAGGCTATCGGCTGGTTTTACCATACTCTGCTCCCGAAGAACGTCCTAAGTAGGTCATTGCGCAACGGAATCCAATAGAAGTGGAAGTAGAATCATAGTGTTGATATGTTCTTGTACCTGTTTCAAGATAGTACGCTATGTCTTTCCAAGAACCACCTCTTACTACTCTACGGTTGTTAGGGTCGTTGGGATTATTGCTAATGGCGGGTGCAAAGAGGGGATTCAAATCCCAAGTGATAGGTACTGAAGCTTCATAGTAAGCGTCTTCGCACCACTCAGCTACGTTCCCAGAGGTATCATATACACCCCAATCATTGGCGAAGTAAGATGCTACTGGTGCTGTGTAAGCAAAACCATCATCATAATAATTGCCACGATTTGGTTTGAAGTTGGCCAACATACAACCTAATGTATTTCTTACATACGGGCTTCCCCAAGGATATTTGGCAAGGTCTCTTCCACCGCGTGCCGCATATTCCCACTCAGCTTCTGAAGGCAAACGGAAACGGGGAGCAGGCGGATATCCTTTTTCTACTTCTCTGTAGCGATTCAAATGGAAAGTTCTCCACTGGCAAAAGAATTGGGCGGCAGTCCATTTCACACCTACCACCGGATAATCATCAAAAGCTGGGTGGTCGAAATAGTATTCCATCATAGGGTCACCCATGTGGTGCGCATATTCATTTCTCCAGCGCATTGTATCGGGATAGGCTCTCTTCATAAACTCATCAAAAGTGAGGTTGGAAGAAGAAGGATTGTTAGGATCTTTCACCGACTCCAAGATAGGTTTAATTACTTGATCTTCGTAGTCTGGGTCAAGAGTTACAGGCGTTGTATTGCCTGTATTGTTGGGATTGCCTCCGGTATGTGCAATAAACACATCTGTAAACAAGCGGTATTGGTTGTTGGTAACTTCAGTCTCATCAATAAAGAAGGCACTGATAGTAATTTGCTTGTTGTAGTTGATTTGGGTTTGAGGCACATCTTCATCTGCCTGCCCCATGTGGAAAGTTCCTGAAGGAACTACCACCATACTTTGAGGAACGTACTGATCCCAGCCCGGTCTCACCTCATTGTATCGGTAAATTTCTCCGCTCGAGTACTTCAAGCGAGCGTTGAGGTCTTGATTTTTTTTCTTTTTACCGCCAAAAAGCCCACAACTTTGCAGAGCTATCGCCATAAAAACGAGGACGTACAGACCATAACGAAAGCCTATTTTATTCATAACACCTTGTGTATTTAAAAGTATTTAACGCTTCTTTACAATGACAAAACTTGTTCACAAACATCATGCAAATTTTCAGAAAAATCTGTATTTATTTATTCTTATGCAAATATTTACTGTTTTTTATTTTACTTAGTAATGATATCTTGGTGTTTTCTGGGGTGGTCTGGAAGCGGGCGAAGCTGCTGGCAAAGCATAAGAAAGAAAGATCTCATGCGATGTAGGCGACTTTCCCTGTTGCCCTGCGATGGTATAATCAAACGCGTAACCTACCTTCAAACGATTAAAACCTTCTTTGTCTTGTAGGGTATTGATACCCAAAAGAATACCGGCTGCATCTGCTTGCCTAAAAGTAAGGCCTCCCCAAAAACGTTCTTGATAAGTAGCTATGGCCGAAATATCAAAACTATAAGTAATAAAGTCAGTTTTCAATAACACACTCGGGCTGATGGTCCAAGTAGGGTTTAGCTCATAAAAATACCCTGCTGTAACATACATATTGCGTGAGAGTGGATTTTGAATGTTTCCAAGTCCAAAATTAAATTCTGTTTGCAAAAGACGGTTGCCACTAACCCCTGCATAGAATTGGCTTGTTGTATAAAAAAGGCCAAAACCAATATCAGGTCTTATTTGCGATTCTTTGCCTTGTGCATTTCTAAGCAAATCGTCTAAGTCTTTATTTTCTGCCCGATACAAGTCGAAATCTATTGTTTGTGAATAAATTCCTCCTCTAAAACCTATCGAGAGTTTACCCTTCCCTTCGTTTACTGCCAAATGGTACGCATAAGATACGTGTGCTTCTACATTAGAGACGGGTCCTAAGCGGTCATTTACTGCATGAAAGCCTATTCCACTATTGATAAAGTACAAAGGGCTTGTAAAACTCAGTACTTGTGTAACGGGCGCACCTCCATCGTCAAAAGAACCATTGTAACCTGCCCACTGCGAGCGATGTATCAACATAAAGTTGCTTTGCCCTTGTAGGCCTGCATACGCAGGATTTAAAAAAAGGTTATTAAACATGTATTGGCTGAACTGCGCCTCTTGCTGTGCAAAAGTAGCAGAACCACAAAAAAGAAGTAAAAAAGCCAATATTTTGGTAAAACCTTTCATCAAATTTTATCTGTGAGAATCTTTGAAATACAGAGACACCATCAAAGATAGCGTTTTTTATAATTTAAAAGCAAATCTACAAGGTTAAAACTTTGTGAATTTACATTTTGTCTATTTTATTGGCCAATCGAATGTAGGCCTCCAGCGCGCCAGTCATAGAGGGCGCATTGGGCAATGGCGCTTCTATATCTAGTATAAGGCTTGCATCTCGTACTGCTTTGGCGGTAGTAGGCCCAAAAGCAGCGATACGTGTAGCGCCTTGTACGAAGTCGGGGAAATTTACGAACAAGGAATTTACACCTGAAGGACTAAAGAAGGCAATGATATCGTATTTGATTTCGGCCAAATCAGACAAATCACTGCATACAGTTTTGTACATAACGGCTTCCGTAAAGTTGTAGCCGTTTTCCTTCATATAAATAGGGATATCGTCTTTGCGAATATCTGAACAAGGATACAAAAACCTCTCGTCTTTGTTCTTTTTGATAAAGGGTACTAAGTCCAAGGCTGTCTTCACCCCTACGAAAAGTTTCCTTTTTCTTACAACAATATATTTCTGTAAGTAATTGGCAGTTTGTTCTGAAATACAAAAGTACTTCATCTCGGCAGGTACGTCTATGCGTAAGTCCTTACAGATGCTAAAGAAGTTATCTACGGCATTGCGGCTGGTAAAAATCACCGCGGTATGCTCTAAGATATTGACTTTTTGCTTTCTGAACTCTTTGGCCGGAACGGGTTCTACTTGAATAAAAGACCGAAAGTCTATTTTAATGTCATATTTCTTGGCGAGTTCAAAATAGGGCGATTTGGAATCGGCGGGATAGGGCTGTGACACAAGGATACTCGACACTTTTTTCATTCTGTCTTGTACATCCTTAAATTGTGCTACTTTCATGCGCTAAGAGTAGAAGAGAGTTAAAATATTAGTAATTTCAATAAAAAAAGAAAAGGTATGATTTCGGTGATGCAAAGATACGAAAATAAATATAAGTTTCTAAACTCTATGACTTTATTTACTTGCTTCCAAAGCAGCAAAAGGCGAAAAACATAAAAAGTCAAGATGCCATACTGAAAAAACCAAGCGCTTTCGCTTGCCTGATAAGGCCTCAGCAGCAACAAAGACAGGGCTATTAATAGAAAGAAAGTATAAAAAAACTGCGAAATGCGCATATACTCATAAAAGTGTAATACGACCAGCTTTTGTAAGCCCAACAAGGCTGCCGTAATCCGAATAAGCAGATATTTGGCCAATACAAGTACAAGCGATACCCCAGCTAGTAGCAGTAGCTGCCAAGACGGCTGATAGCTTCGATATCCCAAGCGTACAAGCTCCTGCGGCAAAAAAGCATTGTTCAGCACCTCATTGGTAGTCCAGAGGCTTAGCCCTACAAGTAATACATAAGCACCCAAAAACAGAATATTGGCTGCACCAAAGGTTTTATTTACAAATAAGCTTTCTTCTATACGACTCAAAGAGAGCATCTTATAAAAATTATAAAAGTAAGACAATATCTTCGGATAGCTATTGCCCAATACAGTATAAAGGCCTAAGAGCAGACCAAAAGTAATAATCAAAAAGTCGCGGTGGGTGTTTGGCTTTCGGCGTTCTTGCAGAAGCTTTTTCTGGGGGGCAGCGTCTTCTTCTGTACCGTCCAGATTTTTACCGCTTGCCTTGGTACTCAGCACCAAGCTTTGTAGCAGCTGTGCATTTGTGCTTTTTGGGTAAAGCGTACAGAAAAAGGGATAAGACAAATTCAGTTTTTTTTGCAAACTATCTACGGAGAGTCGTGCGGGGCTTTGGCCGGCAGCGAGCTCCGATACCAGCTTCTGATTGATAAATAAGAAATACGTACCTTCATAATCCAAATAAAGCTGATAAGGCGCTTGCAATGCTTGCAGCCAAAAACTAAGCGGTGCGCCGCTCCTTGGATAAGCAGAATACGCCACATAGGCCTTGTACTGAGGCTGATATACTTGCCAATCTTGGCGGAGGTCATACACAAGCCTTGTCGCCAGGGAGTCGGGCGGATGCGCCTGAAGGCCTTGGCTTGCCAAACAATAAAAACTTAAAAGGATGAAAAGGATGCGCATCGAAGATAAAAATTTACGCAAAATATTCAAAATCTGCTGATAAATCCAAAATGAATTTTCGACCTGCTGAAATTCAGCGTCTCACTCTGAGATTGCCCCACCGCATATATAAAATTGAAAATTCCTGCCGCAGTACTAAAGCTAATGCCCGCCCCTATCCCCAAGGGGCTATCTGCTACATTGCTATCAAAAAGGCGGCGCTCCAAAAAGGCTTGGTCGTAAAAAAGCAAGAGGTAGCTGTTTTCCTCCAGCAAGAAGCGATATTCTAAAGTAGCTACGCTGTAAGCCGAAGCAAAAAAGAAATTTTGATTGTGCCCCCGCAGGCTTGTGAGCCCTCCCAAGCGGAAGAGGTCGTTTAGAAAGAGATTTTCATTAAACAAATAGCCCCCCTGCCCTCTGAACAAGATAATATTGCGCTGCTGCAAAGGCCAATAATAGGCCAGCTCTCCCTGCAAGGATACCTGCAAACTCCTTGCTGCCAGCCCTTCGTAGAGGCGCTGGTCGAGTACCGGATTAGGCACGAAGTCTTTGTTGCCTATCAGTACTTTGCCCTGTGTGTACCAACCTTTGCGAGGGTAATAATAATCATCTAAGTTTTGCCACTCATAAGCCAAGCCATAGGCCGTGTAGTTGATTTCGCTTACTTCGGGTAGGCGACTGCTCGTGGCAGCAGGTGCAAAGCCAAGTTGAGAATCTTTCTGCTCAAAAAGTACACGTATCATTTTGCGGCTTCCCAGATAGTAGGCAAAAGAAAGGTTACGAGAGATACTGACGAAATTGGTGTCTTCGCGCAGAAAGTGTAATCCGGCCTGCCCTTCTATATTCGCTCCCAACAAGGCCGGATGTCGGTATTCTAAATGCAAGAGTTCCGAACTGGGGCGAAGGCGCTGAAACTCGGCCTCAAAGCTGATGGCACGCTGAAAAAGGTTGCGCAACTTCAAATCGAACTGCCCCGTGAGCAGAAGCTTTTGCGGCTCCAGCTCATTGGGCAGCAAACCTACAATACCGTCTATTTGATTAGCCTGTTGCTGGTCGGCAAAGATTTTGACCTCCGCCCGAGGCACTCTAAATACCGCCTGAGAAGCTTGGCGCAAGCGTACAAAGCGGAAGCGGCGCAGCAGCTTGTCGGCTTCCTCTATTTTACTTTGCTCGAAGAGGTCGCCGGGCTGTATTTTGAGGTATTTTTTCAAAAACTTTGCTTTCAATCTGAGGCTGCCTTCTATCCGAATACTATCAAAGGCAATGAGCAGGCCGCTTTGGTAATCCCAGCGCCCGCTCAGACGATTTTCTTCAAACTGCAAGGAATCTAAACGTAGTTGTGCAAAAGGATAGCCTTGGTTTTCGGCAGCGGCCAAAAGGCGTGTTTGCAAGGCCTCTACTTCTTTCCAGAGGAAGGGCTTTCCTTCGAGGCGAGGTTTTTTCTTCCCAAAAGTTATTTGAAGCAAGGCGGGCGGCAGGTTTCCCCAAGACATTTTATCCCACACAAAAGCTTGTCCTAAATTGACAAAGGCCTGAACCGTATCTTGCTGCTTGCTTGTACTATCGCAATAAGCCGCCAAGTAGCCTGCCTGTTGCCAAGCGGCTATCTGCTCCGCAAGAGCTTTGTGCAACAAGAGCGAATCTTGAAATACCCTTACAGGCGGACTTTTGATATTTGAGGGAGGAATAAAACGATACTGCAAATACAGCTTAGTGGCGGTACTGTCTTGCGCTTGCAATGCGTGGGCGTAGAGCAGCGTCCAAACACAGAAAAACAAGTGCCTCCATCTCCCATAAGCGCGCATTCTCGGCATCAATTCAGTACCTTGGTCTTGGTCTAATTCGCAGCGTACATTTGTACATCTTCAGGCAATATTTTTTCTTTGCTCAATATCACCAAGCGCTCCACCACATTGCGCAGCTCGCGGATATTGCCCGACCAGCTTCGCTCTTGGAGCATCTGTACGGCCTTAGGGTCTATTTTCTTTACGGCTGCCCCGTATTCTGAGGCAATGTCTTCCAAAAAGCGCTGGATAAGCAAGGGGATGTCATCCTTTCTTTCGTCTAAGGAAGGTACACGAATCACAATGACACTGAGGCGGTGGAAAAGGTCTTCACGGAAATTGCCTTTGGCAATTTCCTCTTTCAAGTCTTTGTTGGTCGCCGCTATCACTCGCACATTTACTTTGATGTCTTTGTCGCCCCCTACGCGGGTAATTTTCTGCTCTTGCAAAGCGCGCAGTACTTTGGCTTGCGCCGAGAGGCTCATATCTCCTATCTCATCTAAGAAAAGCGTGCCGCCATCGGCTTGCTCAAACTTACCGATACGCTGCTTAATGGCCGAAGTGAAAGAGCCTTTTTCGTGGCCAAAAAGTTCACTTTCTATTAGCTCGCTGGGAATGGCGGCGCAGTTTACCTCCACCAAAGGCACCTGATTGCGATTGCTTTTTTCGTGAAGCTGTCGGCATACCAGCTCTTTTCCTGAGCCGTTAGGTCCGATAATCAGCACGCGGGCTTCGGTTTCGGCTACTTTTTCTACATCTTCCAGCACACGCTTGATAGGGGCTGATTCCCCTACAATTTCAAACTTTCGGGCTACTTTTTTCTTCAAAACTTTGGTTTCTTGTACCAAATTCGACTTTTCGAGGGCATTGCGTACAGCCAGCAGGAGGCGATTCAGGTCGGGAGGCTTTACGATAAAGTCGAAAGCTCCCTTTTTGGTGGCCTCTACGGCAGTTTCGATGCTGCCATGTGCCGACACCATAATAAATTGAGGTGCTTTGGGCAGCTCTTGGGCTTTGCTAAGCACCTCCATGCCATCTATTTTGGGCATTTTGATGTCGCAAAGCACCACATCATATTCGTTTTTTTGGAGCATTTCTAAGCCTTCCTCTCCGTCTTTGGCTTCTTCTACTTTGTATTTTTCATACTCTAAGATTTCTCGCAGGGTATAGCGGATACTCGCTTCATCATCTATAATCAGGATATTGGCCATGCCTTATGTTTTGTTTAGGAGGGTCTGGTTATTTCTTCAAAAGTAAAAAATAAGTTTTAAAAATGATACAAAAGCAGCAAGATTTTGCCT
>DAIQNQ010000007.1:0-14597 GCA_036788275.1 Thermonemataceae bacterium | reverse complement strand
TTCAAAAGTAAAAAATAAGTTTTAAAAATGATACAAAAGCAGCAAGATTTTGCCTCATCCCTTAGAAAGCATAATGCCCGACGATTTGCCGGGCAAGTATTTGTTGGTATTCAAAAAAAGGTGCAGGCTTATAAGCCGGGTTCTGTACTTTCTTGCGAAAGCTCCTATCATTTATCTGGGCGACGCGTCGCCGCGCCGCTCTAGCGACCTACCCACCGACTCGGACGAGCCGCCCTTCGAGAGGTACACGTACCCCCACGCCGGCATATTTGGTCTTTCAACGCATAAGGTTTACCCTGCCGTTTTGGTTGCCCAAAACGCGGTAGGCTCTTACCCTACCTTTTCACCCTTACCCCGAAAACTATCGGGGCGGTTTGTTTTCTGTGGCACTGGCTGTGGCAGAGGCCTCGCACCCCCTGCCCCTTCCCGTTAGGAAGTATGCTGCTCTGTGTTGCCCGGACTTTCCTCTACGGCTTGGCCGCAGCGATAGGACATCCTACACCGAATAGTTAAAGATTTTTTAAAGAAAAAAGATTCACTCTTGTAGAAAAAAATAGTAGCTTGGCTAAAATTTATCAAAGCAAAACGCTTCCTTATGCTTTCTAAAAACCATCCTACTCTTGTGCGTGCTTGGGCGATGTACGACTGGGCCAACTCGGCTTTTTCGCTGGTGATTGTTTCCACGATTTTCCCTATTTATTATGGCAATATCACCGCTGCCCACGGAGAGTTGGTTCCTTTCTTCGGTACTTCTATCAAAAGCTCCTCTCTATTTTCTTATGCGGTATCTTTTGCCTTTTTGCTAATCGCCTTTATCAGCCCGATACTCAGCGCCATCGCCGATTCTAACGGCAACAAGAAAGTCTTTATGAAGTTTTTTTGCTATTTGGGGGCGGCCTCTTGTGGGCTGCTTTTCTTTTTTACAGATATTCATAATGTATGGCTGGGCATTGCAGGCTTTGTGGGCGGACTGGTGGGCTTTAGTGGCAGTATTGTGTTTTACAATGCTTATTTGCCCGAAATAGCTACCGAAGAGCGCTTCGACAACATCAGCGCCAAGGGTTTTGCCTTGGGCTATGTGGGCAGTGTATTGCTGCTGCTTACCTGCTTGAGTACTATCCTGAAGCCGGAGTGGTACGGAGGCATTGCGCCGGGCTTGGCCTCACGCTTGGCTTTTTTGGCTACGGGGCTTTGGTGGGCAGGCTTTGCACAGTACAGCTTTTATCATTTACCCAACAATGTACATCAGCGCAGCAAAAAAGCCCATCCGATTGCCGCAGGCTTTCAGGAACTAAAGAAAATCTTGGGGGAGCTTTCTTCGCAGCATCTGCTGAAGAGATTCCTTTTGGCTTTCTTTTTTTATAATATGGGCGTGCAAACGGTGATGTACGTGGCTACTATTTTTGGAAAAGACGAACTCCAACTGCCAGACCAAGCGCTGATTATCACCATTCTGATTTTGCAGATAGTTGCCATCGGTGGGGCCTATATCTTTTCACGCCTTTCTGCAAGCTACGGCAATACCCGTGCCCTGAGCATCGCCGTGGTGATATGGGTAGGGATTTGTATAGGTGCTTATTTTGTGAGCAATGGCAATGAGTTTTATATTTTGGCCACGGTAGTAGGCAGCGTAATGGGCGGCGTGCAGTCGCTCTCAAGGGCTACCTATGCCAAGCTGATGCCCGACGACACGCGCGATACGGCTTCTTATTTCAGCTTTTATGATGTAGTGGAAAAGATTTCGATTGTATTGGGTACTTTTGCTTATGGCCTCATAGACCAAATTACAGGCTCTATGCGCAACAGCGTATTGGCGCTGATTGTATTTTTTGTGATAGGTTTGGTCTTTCTGCTGGGTATTCCCTCCAAGAAAATATATGAGTCGAAAGTTGCATCCTAACGGCCTTTTTTATAGGATTTTGCTGTCTGCTTATCGGCACCCTTGAGTACCCGAAAAAACTGGTATTTGTAACAAAGTAATATCTTACGGTTGTCGTCAAGCAGGTACGGATACAATTCTTCGGGCACTCCTCCGGCTTGCAGCAGCTCAAAGGCCAGCTCCCAATTGCCCCTATCTTTGCTTTGAAGCATTTCTTTGAGGCGCTCTATCATTTGGCGTGTTTCGGGGCTTTCTTCGAGGAGGTACTTTTCGTTCATAAGGTTATTTTTTTATACAACCGTCTTTCTGGTATTTAGTTTCTAAGCTTGATATCGCGAAGGCGCAGCTGTAGGGTAGTTTTGCCCAAAAAATGATTTTCTTCGAGATAATAACAAATATCAAAGCGCTGGGCAGGGCGGCAAAGTGCTTCGTAGAATTGCGGCATTGAGAAGCCAATGGCATCGTAGCTGGCAGAATCTTCTTGGCGGATTTGCAGCTTGAGATGCACGGGATTGTCTTTGCCCAAGAGGCGCGGCGGACTTACACAATAGACGTTTTCAGATACCAAAAGCGGCTGTGGATTGTCGGGACCGAAGGGTGCCATCTGGCTCAAAATACGATAAAACTTATGATTGGCTTCTTTCAAGCGAATGACCATATCAATTTCCAACTGAGGACTGAGCTGCTCAGGGCGAATTTTGGCTTTTACAATCTGCTCGAAGCGCTCCTGAAAGGCCGCTATATTTTCTACTTTCATCGTGAGTCCGGCGGCATGTTTGTGCCCCCCAAACTGCTCCAAAAGGTCGCTACAAGCTTCGATGGCTTCGTGAATATCAAAATCGGGTACGGAACGTGCCGAACCCGTAGCTTTTTTCTCAGATTCGGTAAGAATAATGGTAGGCCGATGATAAGATTCAATACAACGTGATGCCACAATGCCAATCACCCCTTTGTGCCAGTCGGACTTGAAAAGCACCGTACTTTTGGCCTCTTCTTTTTGGTGCAGGCGAATCATCTCCAAGGCTTCTTGCGTGATGTGCTGGTCTAATTCGCGGCGGTCTTTGTTGTAGGCATCTACCATCTTGGCAAAGCGCTCCGCCTCGGCAAGGTCTTGGAGCGTAAGGAGTTGCACGGCACTATCAGCGTGGTCTATACGTCCGGCAGCATTGATGCGCGGCCCTAAGCCAAAGGCCACATTCGTAATGGTCAGCTCCTTGTCATCGTTGAATCCGGCAATTTTGAGGAGCTGCTGCAAACCCAGCAAGGGCGACTTGTTGAGTTTTTCTAAACCGTAATAAGCCATGAGGCGGTTTTCGCCTGTAATAGGCACGATGTCGCAGGCAATGCTCACGCAGAGCAAGTCCAAATAAAGATATACCTCTTCTTGAGAAATTTCGTTTTGCGTACAATAGGCCTGCAAGAGCTTGAAGCCCACCCCACAGCCCGAAAGCTCCTTGTAGGGATAAGGGCAATCTTGGCGCTTGGGGTCTAATACGGCCACCGCTTGGGGCAACACCGCGCCGGGCAAGTGGTGGTCGCAGATGATAAAGTCCACGCCTAATTTTTTGGCATAGGCCACCAATTCTACCGATTTCACCCCACAGTCCAAGGCAATCATCAAAGTAAAACCATTGGCAGCAGCATATTCGATACCTGTTTTGGAGATACCATAGCCCTCTTTGTAGCGGTCGGGAATATAGGTAGCTACTTTGGGGTATCTTTTTTTGAGAAAGAGGTACATCATGGCCACCGAGGTAGTGCCGTCCACATCGTAGTCGCCATAAATCATGATTTTTTCCTCATTTTCTATGGCTTCTTGCAGGCGCTCCACGGCCTTGTCCATATCTTTCATTAGAAAAGGGTCGTGGAGTTTTTCGAGGCTGGGGCGGAAAAAGTCGCGCGCCGCCTCAAAATCAGCAATCCCCCTTTGTACCAGCAAATAGGCCAAAGCCTCTCCTACATTCAGGGCTTGCGCCAAGGCTTTTACTTGCTGTGGGGCAGGCTGTGGGCGGTATATCCAGCGAATGTGGCTCATTATCTATCGTACCAAGTACGGCGACGCTCCATTTTCAAGTCACGCAATGTATTGGCTTTTACGTTGATGGCAAAATTGTAAGATTGAAACTGCCCGAAGGGCTGCCAGAAGAAACGCATTTCCCAGCAGTGCAAATCGCGGGTGAGGTTGATTTGGGTCGCGGTAAACTGCTGCGCTGTGAAATCGTAAGCAGAGTTGAAGCCAATGCGCCATTTGGGTGTAAGAGAGGCGTCGCCCGAAAAGGTAAGGTTTTGCCTGATATTGGCCTCAGGAAAACGTGTATAAGTAAGCGTATAGCCTAAGTTGAGGCTCCAAGGAATATCAAAGTCCACATATACGGCGGGATCAGAGCGAGTAACTTGTCGGCTCTCGTCTATGGGCAGAGGGTTGGCTGTTGGATTCAGTAGCGGATTGTTGGGGTCGTTGGGATTGCGAGGGGCGGGAGCTGTATTAGGCTTGCCTCCAAACACGGCGGGGTTTAGGCTGGTACTCACAAAGAGCGAGGCTGTGGTGAGTTGTCCTACCCCTTGCCCTGCTTGCCAAGCGTATTGATTGATGCGGCGAGGCGTTTCACGAAAGTTCCCAAAAAGGGGGCTGCCATCACCTCCACTGCCCACGCTGCCGGTCTGAATACTGCGGTAGGCGTAAGGGTCGAGCGTACCAGTCATATTAATATCCAAAAAGTTAGCTACGCGCGTACGGGCATTGACATTCAGGTTGGAGAGGTTGAAAGAGTCGGCCAAAATATTGTAATTGCCCGAAAGAGAGAGTTCGTCCAGTAGCATCACTTTCACAGGTTTGGCATTGGCCGAATCGCTTTTGGGTTTGAGCTTGGCTTCTACGGAGTTGCGCAGCGAGAAGTTGATGGCTGCAGAGGCCCTTCCGGCAGCAAGGCCTCTGAACACGGGCAAGTCGCGCAGCAAGGGAGAGTTATCAGCATTTACACCTACTTGTACATCTCTCTGAAAGAAACCAAAACTTTCTCCCGTAAAATCAGGTGTGTAGGTAAGTCCCATATTAGGTTGTATCAGGTGGCGCACTGCTTGTAGGCGCTTGCTATTACGGAATGTAAAAGTACCATAAATATTGGTAGAAAAGTTGGTCGCTACATTGTATTGATAGCTGGAACCTATTTGGCGACTGGTATCTATGCGCACTCTTTGGGTTTCGGGTATCCATGTATATGCGAAGCGTTCTGTATAAAAGGTTTGGTTGAAGGTCGAAGAGACTGTTCCATTCAGGTATTTGAGGAGCTTGAAAGGAGCTGAAATAGGAATACTGTGTCTGGCCGTGATGTTGGCATTGTCCCAAAGCAGGGGAAGGTTATCTGCACTAAAAGCATAAATACTGTCGCGACGCTCCCCCGCCACCCGAAAGCCCGCTGCCGAGGTACCAGCTACGCGGTTGCTGATTTGGGTAGAAGAGCTGAGGTTGTAGCCTACGTTGATATTGTTTAGGAAACCTTGTGTAGAACCTGTTTTGGAACGGAAAGGGAAGATACGGTTCATCGCAAAGTTGAAATCCGGCAAGGTCAAATTGACCGTTCCGGTATTCGACTCTTGGTTGTGTCGGCCACTCAGCGTAAGGTTAAAAGGTGTTCCTTTAAAGGTTTTAGAATAAGAGACTGTGGACTGGAAGTTGTTGTTGAGCTGGTTTTGGAGGTCGAAGGTACTGTTTCTGTTAAACTGCAAACTACCCGCACTCACACTGGCCGAAAACTGCGAAGTACCTTTGGGCACGGGGCGATGCGCCCAGTTAATCCAAAACTGCCTAATTTCGGTGCGGTCTATATCTATATTGGAGTCTTCAAAACGTTTGTTAAAGGTAACATTCAAGTTGCCGCCATAAGCGTAGCGTTTGTTGTAGTTGGAGGTGGTGCGCAAGCCCCAAGCCCCATAGCTGTATATTTCGCCCAAAAAGGTAAGGTCAAGGCGCTCGTTTACGGCCCAATAATAGCCCCCATCTCTCAAGAAGAAACCATTTTCGCGCGATTCCCCATATACCGGTACCACAATCCCCGAAGCTTTCTGCTGGGGTTTGGGAAAAATCCCAAAGACGAAGCCCAGCGGCAAGGGCGTATCGGCAATCTCAATATTAAAAGGCCCTGCGATCACATTTTGCTTTTTGGTAAGTTTTATTTTTCGGGCTTTGATACGAAAATGCGGCTCAGCCAAATTACAAGTGGTATAATAGCCTTCATTGAGGTAAAACTCATTTTCGGGGCTTTTCTTCACTCTGTTACCACCAATATAGCCTTCGCCTTGCTGCGTTACGAGATTATTCACCATGGCACGCTGCGATTTGGTGTTGTAGTCTATGGAGTCGGCTACGATTTTCTCTGCACCTTCCTCCAAAATCGGCCTTCCTTGGGGTTTTCCGGTAGAATCAATACGGGGACGCGCCTGTATCACATTGCGCTGCATATCCATCATGATTAGCGCCGAGTTGAGGCGAGTGTCGCCATAATTGATTTTGGCATCTTCGTAGAGTACCCCCTTCTTACTTTCTACTTCCAGAATTACCGAGTCTTTGGCACTGAATATGATAGTGGTCTTGATGTCAGAAGGTTTTCGTTTGATAGTATCGGCAGGAGGCGCTTCCTGCGCTTTTCTTTGGAGCGTATCTTTGGGGCTAATCTGCTGAGCAGAAGCCTGCTCAAAGCATAAAAAAGCAGCCAAAAGAAGAAATATCAGACTTATTTTGTTAGATTTGTGTCCAAAGCGATAGCAGCCTGATAAGCATACTTTTCTGAAAGTAAATAGTTTCATTGATACAGTACTGTTGTAATATCGCATGCAGTTGAACTCTATACGCTTTATTTCTATGAAATACCTCTGGACAATAGCAATATTGATGCTATGCACTTCTTTTAACGGGGGCGAAGTTATCAAAAAAAAACGATATAAATTCAAAACCGTCGTAATTGACCCCGGCCACGGTGGCAGCGACCCCGGCGCACTGGGCAAAGTTACCAAAGAGAAGGACATTACCTTGGCTGTGAGCCTGGAATTGGGGGCGCTCATCCGCAAAAATATGCCCGATGTAAAGGTGGTCTTCACGCGCGAAACTGACGTGGCCGTACCCCTCTACAAACGCTCCGAAATCGCCAACAAGAACAAAGCCGACCTTTTTATCTCTGTTCACTGCAACTCTATCGAAGGCAACCTTGCCCAAAAGCGCTCGGTTATTGGTATGGAAGTATATGTAATGGGACAAAGCGCAAGCAAAGAAAACTTGGCCGTAGCCAAAAGAGAAAACTCCGTAATCCTTTTGGAGGAAGGCTACCAGAAAAACTACGGTGGCTTCGACCCCAACCTGCCCGAATCCATGATTATGTTTACCCTGCTCCAAAGCAACTATCTGGAAAACAGCATCCGCTTTGCAGAGCTGGTAGAAGGCGAATTTCGTACCCGTGCCAAGCGTCCGAGCCGTGGGGTAAAGCAAGACAGATTTTTGGTACTCCGTACCACGGCCATGCCCAGTGTACTTATCGAATTGGGCTTTATCTCGAACCCCGACGAAGAAGCTTATATGAAAGACCCCAACGGACAGTCTATTTTGGCTTCGGCTATTTTTAGAGCATTTCGCGACTTCAAGCAAGAAATAGAAAGCTATTAGGCTGCCTTACGGCCATAGCGGTACTTGCGCCAAAAATAGCGCAGCAAGCCCAAAGCGACAATAAGTGCCAAAGGCAAGAGCAGGTTGAAGAGCTGCCAAGCGCGCGTATCACGCTCCAGCTTCTTTTTGTCCAAAGGGCGCAGCTTGATTTCCTTGTTGCGTGCCACTATCAAACCTTGCTCATCGAGCAGATAATCCATCATATTCAACAAAAAGCGACGATTGCCGAAGGTTACTCCCGTAATTTTGTCATAGCCCATCGGCGCATAAGCCCCCGTTTTGCGATTCACTTCATTGCTCAAAAAATCTCCATCAGATACAATTAAGAGCTTGGTTTCTTGGCCTTGGGCAATAAAATCCTTGGCGCGCGGGTCGCCGCTGAGGACTCTGTTTTTGTATAAAGAAGTAAAAGCGCCTTCCAACAAATAAGCCACCGTTTTAGCACCTTGGTTGTACTCCTTGGGCGAAGGGTCTTGGCGGGCATCGTTGTAGGAAATCCCCTCCAACAAGGGCTTTACTTTGGTATAAGGCGAGGTGGTGAGCAGGGGGATTTTGCGAATGCCCGGTGCGGCCACGGTGTCCAAAGTACTTACATAGCGAAAATACAGGTGGTCGAGGTTGCGCAGTGCCGGATGTGGGAAGAAATTGCTCACAATGGGATAAGGCCGCCAAGGGAGAGTTTCCATCTGGGGTACATTGCCCAAGTTCCCTATCACCAAATCTACAAAACCACATTCCAAATCTTCAATAAAATCTTCGTTGAAGCGTACCCCATAGCGGAAAAACAAATCGGTAAGGCGGTGCTCATAAGCGATGGCCGGTGTAATGCCCTGCGTGCGGATGCTGTCTTCGCGAATATCAAGGGCATCAATAAAAAACAGCGCTTTGCCGCCCTTCATAATAAATTGGTCTATTTTGTATTTGTCTTCTTCGCTAAAAGCCGTATCGGGCTTGGCTACAATGATGGCATCGAGGCCATCGAGGCTGGGGCTTTGGCGGAGCGTTACGGGAAACATATCGTAGTATTGGTTCAGCGAAAACCACGCATCCGCTACTTCCATCTGCCCAAAAAGGGTATAATCTATGAGCAAGCCTACTTTTTTCCGCTCTTGTTGCACAAGCTTCTTGATGGCGGAGGCAAATTCGTATTCAATATTTTCGATGGATTGGTTGATAATTTCGGCAGAAGAGTTTTTGCTGGCGCGTTGGTCGCCTTTGATGAGTAAGAGCGAGGTTTGGCGGTTTTTGTAGCTTACCAAAGCACCGGGGAAAAGAAGCTTTTCGCTGCGCTTGCCTTCTTTACTTACAAATACATTGGTGGGGCGGATGCCCTTTTGGTCTAATTCCTTGAGCAAGGTATCTCTTCTTTCGGCATCTTCGATGGCCAAGGGGTCAATAAAGCGAAACTTGATATTGCTGCCTCCATACAACTGAAACTCCTCGAGCAGCTCCTTCACACTATTTTTCAAGCGCTTAAAATCAGCCGGAAAATCTTCTCCTTCCAAATATACTTTGATAAGCACTTCCTCCTCCAGCGATTCCAACAAATCTACCGAAGCCTCGGAAATGGTGTAGCGCTTGTCTTCGGTGAGGTCTATCCGCCATACCAGCTCTTGCGCCAAGAGGTTGAATGCCAATATGAGTACCAAGCCAATACCAAAATATATAAAGCTCTTCTTTTTCATCAGGATTTTACTACTTTGAAAGATAGGGTTTATGATTCATTACCACTTGCGGCTGTCCAACACCAGCTTGGTAGCCAAGAGCATCAGGGCTATCACCGATACAAAATACACCACATTACGCGAGTCTATCAGGCCTTTGCTCATAGAAGAGTAGTGATAGTCTATGCCCAATTGCATTACCAAATAAGCCCAATCGGCACTGTTGTCTATATTAGCCAAAGAGCCAAAACCGAGATACAAAATAAAACACAGAAATACCGCCGTAATGAAAGAGATGATTTGGTCGCGACTGATAGACGATGCAAAAGTGCCGATGGCCGTAAATACCGCTCCCAACAGCAACAAGCCTATATAAGAACCGGCAATGCCCGAAGAATCCATATTGCCTGCCAAAATCACTTCGTTTTGGGCATTTTTGATTTCCACCAAAGAAAGCTGATACACGGTATAGTAGTACAGAAGCGTAGGCAGCAGCGCCAATATCACCAAAATACAGCCCGAAAAATACTTGCCCAAGATAATCTGCCAATCGCTCAGAGGGCGCGTGAGCAGCAGTTCCATCGTGCCCGACTTTTTCTCCTCGGCAAAGCTACGCATGGTAATGGCCGGAATCAAAAACATAAAAATATAGGGCGCAAAGAAAAACATGGTGCTCAAATCGGCAAAGCCATATTGCAAAATACTGGTATCGGGAAATACCCAGAGCAGCAAGCCCATCGCCGTAAGAAATACAGCAATGACGATATAGGCAATCAGGGAATTGAGGAAGGCGTTGATTTCCTTCAGTAGTATTACGAGCATATCTGAAAACTACTTTTGAGTATTTTGGGTGAGTTGTTGGAAGATACTTTCGAGACTTCTTTCTACTTGTTGCAGGCCTATCAGGCTCCATTGTTGCTCGGCAGCCAAGCGGAATATTTCTTTGCGGAGGTCTTGGCCGGAGGCTTGTACCTCATATACCCAAGGGCGCAGCAGCCTTGCGACATGGATGCCCGGCAGGGCTTCGAGTATTGCCATTTCAATTTCATGTTCCAACTCTAAGGTAATGGTGCTTTCGCTGTTTTGGAGCGACTGCAAGTCGGTCACCGAGCTATCGGCCACGATTTCACCCAAATGGATAATCAGCACACGGTCGCAGATAGCTTGCACCTCTTGCATGATATGTGTAGAAAACAAGATGGTTTTGTTGGGGGCGGCATTTTTGATAAGCTGCCTGATTTCTACAATCTGGTTGGGGTCTAGGCCCGTAGTAGGCTCATCCAAAATCAGCACTTCAGGGTCATGGATAAGGGCTTGTGCCAGTCCTACGCGCTGGCGATAACCTTTAGAAAGCGCCCCTATTTTTTTGTGTTGCTCCCTTTCCAAACCGCAAGTGGCTATCATTTCGGCGATACGCTGCTGCAAGTGTTGGCCTCGGAGCTGGTGCAGCCTGCCTATAAATTGTAGGTATTCTTTTACATACATCTCCAAGTACAAGGGGTTGTGCTCGGGCAAGTAGCCAATATGCTTACGCACAGCCAAGGTTTGATGGCGCACATCGTAGCCACATACCTCAATCGTACCCTCGGAGGGGGGAATGTAGCAGGTGGCGATTTTCATGGTGGTGGACTTGCCCGCCCCATTCGGCCCCAAAAAGCCTACAATTTGGCCTTTTTCAGCGGTAAAAGAAATATTTTTGACGGCAGCTTGTGAGCCAAAAAATTTAGAGAGCTGCTTTACGATTACAGACATAGCACTAAGAGAGTTGTTTGAGTACCCAGCGCTCGGCATCGCGCCCATCGGCAAATATTTCAAACTTTATGCTTTTGCCTTGGGCAGCTTCTTGAAGCTTCGAAGCATAGTATTTTTTGAAGGCATCTTCTGCCGGAAACACAAAAGCCATCACACGTACACCGCGCGCAACAGCCTCAGGAATGAAATGCTCCTCAGCCCACTTGCGGTCTTCGGGCGATACTACTCTGGCTTCGGTGTTGTTGGGTATCCAAGCGACGATTTGCTCCTCGCTGATAATCTCCAAGCTTTTTTCCAACACTGCTTTGTAGTCTTGGCTCTGCGCAGAGGGCTTCCAAGCCAGATAGGCTATTTTTTTTTCTTCACGCACACTGATTGTCGCAAATTTTGAGTCGAAACAAACTTTCATAGCTGTCTGTGATATTTTGCCAAATATACTAAAAAATGCCTCGAAAATTTCGAGGCAAGCGCTTTTATCAAGTTTTAGTTACTCTTTTTCAGAGGCTCTATGATACCTCCGGCCTTGCGAATCATCTCTTCGTGTTCTTGGTTGAAGGCTTCGTACTTTTTGAGCATTTCGTCGTGCTGTTGCTCCAAATCTTTGTGGCGCTTAAACACATCTTTTTCACGCTTTTCTACTTCCAAATCATCTACTTCCCCGCTGCGGTGCTTGTCTATGAGCAGCTGGTGGTCGTCTAAGAAGGCAAGGTGGTCGCTGATGAGCGTGGCATGTTTACGAATAAGCTCGTCTTGCTGGGTAATAAGCGTATCATATCTTGGGACTGGTTCTAAGTTCAAAGAAGCATACTTATTTTCCAGATACAGAAAGTGCTCTTCAAAAATGCGGTGCTCATCCAACCATTCTTGGTGCTCTTTGTAGAATTTTGCGTGTGCCTCCGACAACTCCGTATTGAGCTTATCGTCTTGAGACTTTTCTTGTTGCTGCGCTTCTCCGCAAGCAAGCAGAGATACGATCAGACTTAGGTGTAAAAAGTAATTGAGTAAACGGGTCGTCATGATAAATTAAGATATGGTTTTAGGTGAACTTCAAAGTTTAATTGATTTTTTAGAAAAAGGATTATTGCAAAATAAAGATTTTATTTGAATATATCGGCTTATTCTCCTAAAAATTTTGGTTTTCTTTTTTCCATAAAAGCCAACATCCCTTCCAAAAAATCCTTGCTTTTGAAGTTCTCGCCTTGGTTTTTGGCTTCCAGCGCCAAGGTGCTTTCCAAATTGCCCGAAATACCCTCGCGCAGGTTGGCTTTGGTATGCTTGATTGCCAAGAAAGGGCCTGATGCAAGTCTTTCGGCAATTTCTTGTACGGTTTTGTCCAAGAGCTGCCCTCCACATACCCGATTGAGCAAGCGCAGGTGGTGCGCTTCTTCGGCAGTAAACACCGTGGCCAAAGCCATCAGCTCGAATGCCTTGTAATAGCCAATGCGGTGGGGCATAAAGAATCCGCCGCCACCATCGCTGGAAAGGGCGATATTGGTAAAAATCTGGCTGAAACGTGCATCTTCTGAGGCAATGAGCATATCACAAGCCAAAGCCATATTGAAACCCAAACCCACGCATACCCCGCTGATTTTGGCAATAATCGGGATATTGGTGTTGCGCATAGCCAAAATGGTAGGATTTACCGAGGCTTCTAAGTATTTGCGTACATCCTCTTTGATTTCCTCGCCGCCTGCCAAGTCGGCACCGCTGCAAAAGTTGCCGCTGCTGCCCGTCAATATAATCACCCGAGTACCGTCTTGCTCGCTGCTTTCTATGGCTTCGCGCACTTGCTCCACCATCTCTTTGCTGATGGCATTTTTGCGGGTAGGATTATTGAGCGTAATGGTTTTGATGTGCTCTTCTAATTGTACTAATACTTTGTTTTCCATGGATAATCAAGATTAAGATGATTCGTACCGCGCTGCTGCGGCACATTTGTCTTTAAAAAAATCAAGCTTCTTGCACCTGCAAAAGCACCAACCAAGCCTCTCTGAGGCGCTGAGCTTCCAAATGTTGCTGTGCCAAACGGTGCAGCGCTTCTTGCTGTGCTTCGGCAGTGGAATGCTGCTGCAATATATTTTGGATGACAGTTTCTTGGCGATAGGCGGCCACTTCTTCGGTGTTGGGAAGCTGCTCCACATTGCCCAAGCGCCCCAAATTATTGCCCGTAAGCACCTTGCTGAGGCGGGCATGGGCAGGCAAAGCATCTACGCCTACCCCTTTGGTAACGAGCGGTTTGGGAATCTCAAATAAGGCCTCTCCTGAAGCCCTGCAATACCAATTAGCACCCATACGGGCTACCAAATCTATCTTGTGTTGGTCTATACGCCCATCGGCATCGAGCACTTCGCCTTGTACGTGTGCCATCAGGATTTCGCATATCACCAAGTTGCCGGCACCGCCCTCCTGCCCTGTTTCGATAATCTGCTGCACCTTGCACTCAAAAGCCACGGGAGCTTCGGCCACGCGGGGAGGCTTGATGAGCTGCGAAGGCAAGGCTGTAAAGCCCGCTTTGGTAAATTCGTTTACACCTTTTTCGTATTCGGTACTGGCCAGCGACATCTGCTCTACCATCGCATAGTTTACAATGTTTATCACCACTTCGGGTACTTCGCGGAGGTTTTCGAGGGTATGTTTGGTGGTATTGTCGCGCACACGGCGGGCAGGCGAAAATATCAGAATGGGCGGATTAGAGCCAAAAGCATTGAAAAAACTATAAGGACTGAGATTCACTTGCCCGGTGGCATCTACGGTGCTGGCGAAGGCAATAGGCCGTGGGGCGATGGCCGCCAGCATGAGGGCGTGAAATTCGGCAGTCTTTACGTCTTGTGGGCGAAGCGATTTCATAGGCTTATGGCAAAGGAATGGCTGTGAAAAAAAGCATATCGAGGCGTAAATTAATGAATTGTTCGCTAACTTTGCAAAAAATATACATTTCATCTGATTGTGCTATGGGCTTTATTCCGATTGTTTTATTCCTGACGGGTTTTTTATTATTGAGTGCACTGCTGAGCTATCATACTTTAAAAAACACCTATCAGACTCTTCAAACACTGCGTGAGGCTTTGGCCAGCAGCTTGCCCGCCTATTGGCAACAATTAGAGGCGCTTTTCAATACGCTTCCGGCCCATCTGCAAGAAAAAGAGGCTTCTCAGAAGCTACATCCTTTTTTGGAGAAGGCTGCCTCTATACAAGGTTTTGAACAGCTTTTTGCCTTGGAGCAAGAGGCTTTCGGCAGCATTCAGGCTTTCAAGCAAGTACTTTACAAAAAAGAAATGCAACCCTCAGAGGCACTGGCAGCAGCCCTGACGGCTTGGAAGGAAAGTGAAAAAAATATATTTACACTCAAAAAACGCTACTTGCATACCCAAAAAAGCTATGGCAAGCTCTTAGAACAAGCGCCTTCTGCTTGGGTGGCGCGCTTGGTAAGCTTTCCCAAATTGTAAATTCTCTCAAAACATTTATTTTTTGACTGTATGCGTATCAAAAAAGTGATGCTTGCCATCGGCTTGCTTTGCCTTGGGCAAGGCCTGCTCCAAGCGCAATCGGCCTCTGGCAATAATCCTGCAGAAGGAGATTTCAACAACTTGGGCACTTGGAACATCCTGAACCTGCGCTGGCAATACAATCCTCATTGGAGCTTCTTTGC
>DAIQNQ010000006.1:48043-49593 GCA_036788275.1 Thermonemataceae bacterium | reverse complement strand
AGCAAGTAGAGTCCCTTTTCGTATTTTTCTAAAGAAATTTGCGCCTGCACGCTTGTATTGCCTGCTTGCAAAAGTTGCCCTTGGGCGTTATAGAGCTGCCAAGCAAGTGGAAAGCCGGGGCTTTCGATACGTACTTGGTCGCTGGTAGGATTGGGATAAAGCTGCAAGTAGCGCTGCCAATCGGCCAAAGACAATACTCCCTCCACCACGCGTACTTGCTGGCGGCTGCTGTCGAGACAGCCTTGAGCATTTTCGCTTTTTAGCTCAATTTCGTACAAACCGGGGGCAGCGAAAGTATAGCTCAGCTCCGAGCCTTCAAAACTTTCTGTACCAATACGCCAAATACTTTTTATACTGCGTTGATTGGTATCTTTGAGCAATACAGTGGCATTTTGTGCAAGGCTGAGCAGTGTATCTGTTTCAAAAGCTACGCGAAATACACTCACCCGCACAGGCAATGCCGCACTCGGAATGGCATCTGTGATATTAGCAATATAATACACAAGGCTGCTGTCTTGGGCTTCGAGCAAAAAAGACCTGCCCGTAGCCATAGGACTAAGGGCATCAGCACGGTCGTACAAAGCGTAAAGTCCTTCTGCTTCGGGCTGCAAGAGCAAATCTTCACCTCGGCAGATTTCAAAATTTTCTGCTGCCATCTCTACTGCCGAGCTGACTTCTAAGCGAAAGTAAATTTCCTCTACCACTTCTGCCCCATCTGTCAATACCAATTTGAAAAGGATGGGCGTATTGATTTCATTGGTAAGATTCAATACAAAAGCAGACTGCTGCTCTTTGCTTTCCAGAGTTCCCAAAGCACCCAAGCTAACCGAGGCACTTTCTACCTCTACAAAAGCAGAAAGCACAGAGAGTTCGGCGTTAAGTGCTTGTACCGGATGTAGGAGATTGGTATAATCGCCTTTCAGATAGACTTTGTTGCCTTGGCGCTGCGCTTGTATATTGTCCAAACGGGCGGCCTTCACCTCAGTATCGGTAAGGGCTCTGTATATATTGAGGCGACCTTTGCCGAGCTTTCCGGCGGCACTTGGGTTGAGCGCATCTATGTTATCGGCAGTGGCTTTTACACGTGCCATCGCCTGCAAGGCATTGAGTTCGGGAAACTGGGTTCTGACCAAAGCAATGGCCGCCGCCACTTGCGGGGCGGCAAAAGATGTTCCGTTAAAGCCGATGCCATCAATAGATACGGCATTGATATAAGAGTGGTCGTTGTTGAAAACGCCTCCGTAGCCGCAGCAGTTGAAGTAAGTGGTATGTACAAACTCTGCCGGAGCGCAAATATCTACTTCATAATTGAAATTGCTGCCCGGCCAGCGCGTATCCGTATGCCTTGTACCGGCTACCGAGAGCACATTTTCGTAAGAGGCAGGCCAAAAGCGCCCTTCTGTACCGTTGTTTCCGGCGGCGGCTACCAGCGCTGCATTGCCATTGATGGCGGCATAGTTCATCAAATCTTCGAGCAAAGCATCGGGCGCACCTTCGTAACCGAAAGACATATTGATGACTTTCACCTCGCGCTCTACAAGATAATAAAT
>DAIQNQ010000006.1:46186-47943 GCA_036788275.1 Thermonemataceae bacterium | reverse complement strand
ATATGCTGCGGAGGTGCCAGCGGATACAAGATACGGAGCGGCTCGGCATACAACACTTGGGGGTCTTGGCGGAGCGAGGCAAGGGCTTCTTCTATGGATACGCCCTCGGCTAAATCCAACATATAAATGGTGGAAAGGTCTATCAAGACTTTTCCTTGGGCATTGCGGGCTTGTGGGGCAGGCGCTTGGGCTTGTGGAAGATAGCGTTCAGGATTCTTGCGGCTAAGGCGCTGGAGAGTAGCAACTTCGGGCAAGGCAGCTGCTTTGAGCAAGCGGCCTTGGGCATCATAGCGGGCAGCTTTTATCTTGAATACCACTTTGCCCGGCGTGTAGGCTTCTTGTGCCGATACAGTACTGCTCAAAATGATGAGGAAGACCCACAATGCCCCTACATAGCGATAAAAAGAAAGCTGCATATTCCTGATAAAATAGTGATTGATGTTGATAAATACCGCTTTGACTTACATGATAACCCAAATGTTTTTAAATTCGCTCATCCTTAGGCCATTTCCGACTGAGAGATATGTACCATTCTTGGGCAATCTCTTTCAAATTTGTTAAAAATCAAGCACATGCCCAAAGCCTACACCCTACAATTTTTAAAACGAAGCCTTGTTTTCGTAGGCAAATGTCTGCTTGCTTTTCTGGCAGCCATTGTGCTGTATGTAGGCGGTGCGTGGCTGGCAATGTTTGTTCCGGTCAATAGCGATGCCCTCAAGCAAGGTCATATTCCGGTATATGTACAAAGCAACGGCCTGCACGCCGATTTGCTGCTGCCCATAGAGGCCGAAGGCATTGGCTGGCAATATTTGCTCGAAGATTTTCCACAAATACACCCTTCCTCTACGGCCTATCTGGCTTTTGGCTTGGGTGAGCGCGCTTTTTATATCCATACGCCTACTTGGGAAGACCTCTCGCTCTCGGTAGCCTTCAAGGCACTTTTCTGGCCTACGGCTTCGGCCATGCATGTTACTTATCATGTACAAGCCCCCTCGCTCAGCACCCAATGCCATCGGCTGCTGCTCAACAAAGCGCAATACGAAGCTTTGAGCACTTACATACAGGCTTCTTTCAGCAGGGAAGCAGGGCGGGAAATCTTGATTGCAAATGCAGGATACAGCTCCCGCGACAATTTCTATGAAGCACCTCACTCCTACCATCTTTTTTATACTTGCAACGACTGGGCTAATCAAGGTATCCGCCAGGCAGGCCTTCGGGCGGCACTTTGGTCGCCTTTTGATTGGGGCATTTTGTATCAAACATCACCTCAATATCATTATTCGGTAAAATAATCTTTATCAATGCTTGGAAGTTTTCGGGAATGCTTCTAAATTTAGATTATCGAAAGAAAGTATTGGCTTTTTTTCAAAACAGCTTTATCATCTATTAAAATCATTCAACTTAATACTCCAAAGCCATGAGCAGCGTCGTTACCAGCCCCGAAAAGGTGGCCAAAATCCAGAAAGAAGGATTGAAGTCCATCGCCGAGAAATTTTATCATTGGGAAAAACACAGCCCCAACAAGGTATATCTGCGCCAGCCCTCTGGCAGTACTTGGCAAGAATACACCTACTCCGAAGTAGGTCGCCAAGCACGCAAAATGGCCGCTTACCTGCAATCTCTCGGCTTGCCACCTATGAGTAACATCGGGATTATCTCTAAAAACTGTGCGCATTGGATTATCTCCGACATCGCCATTATGATGGCCGGCTATGTATCGGTACCTTTCTACCCGAACCTTACCGCCGAGCAACTCC
>DAIQNQ010000006.1:39677-46086 GCA_036788275.1 Thermonemataceae bacterium | reverse complement strand
CCGCTTTGCCATATCGCTGAGCGCTGTATTGTAGAAGCTTTCAGTATCCAGTGCGGTGGGACTATTAATTTTGTGGAAAGTATAGACAGCTTTGCCCAAAATCTACAAGCCACGCAGCCCACACACTTTTTGGCTGTACCACGCATCTGGACAAAGTTTCAGATAGGAATTCTCAATAAACTCCCCCAAAAGAAACTCGACCTGCTGCTGAGCATCCCCGTCATTTCTTCACTTATCAAAAAGAAAATCAGAAAAGGCTTAGGGCTTTCCAAAGCACGCTTTATCGTAACAGGTGCAGCACCTATGCCTGCCAGCCTGATGGCTTGGTACCAGAAATTAGGCATTCGGATTCAGGAAGTATATGGTATGACCGAAAACAACGCCTGCTGCACCATTATGCGTGCCGATAATATCCGAATTGGTACTATCGGGCAGGCATTTCCGGGTGTGGAAATTAAAATAGAACCTGAAACAGGGGAAATCTGTATGCGTGCCGACTGGGTGATGAGCGGCTATTACAAAGAACCCGACAAAACCGCCGAAGTGATTGACCAAGAGGGCTGGCTGCATACAGGCGATATGGGCGAGCTGGACAGGGAGGGCTTCCTGAAAATTACCGGACGTGTAAAAGATACCTTCAAAACGGCCAAGGCAGAGTTTGTAGTGCCCGGCCCTATCGAATGGGGCTTTGCCGCCAACAATTTTATAGAGCAAATTTGCGTAGTAGGGCGTACCTTACCGCAGCCCGTAGCTTTGGTAGTGCCCTCGGAGCTGGGGCTGAAAGTATCTGCCGAAGAGCTGAAAGCCTCTCTCCAAGAAACCCTCGCAGCAGTGAATAAAGGCTTGGTGAGCCACGAGAAGGTAGAAAAAGTAATTGTGGTAAAAGAAGCTTGGACTCCCGAAAATGGCATCCTTACGCCCACACTCAAAATAAAACGCAATATACTCGAAGCTCGCTACGAGGCCTTGCTACAAGCGTGGTACGATTCGCCGGAGCGCATTATTTTTGAATAAAATAAAAAAGAGGGCTTAAAGCCCTCTTTTTTGTTACCACAAAGAAAAATTAAGTGTGGCGCTTAGCAGCCAGCCGCGCAGCTCGTCGAAGTTGCGGAAAGGATATACATAGCCCCCTTGCACATTCAGGAAGATAGCCCTATTGGCTACTACGTGCATCCCCAAATGTGGACTTACTTGAAAAGCAGAACCAAAATCAGCTTGCGAGATACCGCCCCCCTCTGCCCCAAAATAAGGGATGAGCAACTGTCGCCGAGGCGCACGCTCAAAGGAAGTACTAAAGCCTAAACCATACCTGAACAAGCTTCTGATGTCTGATTTGTCGCTGTTCAAAATATCGAGCTTGGCATAAAAGCGCGAGATACCCGGCCCACGAGAGCGATTGTTGGAGCGTACATCGCCTCCGAGTACCAGCTCTACTGAAAGGCCACTGAAAGTACCCAAGGTATCGTTGCGAGGTGTATAATAAGAATACCCCGCCCCGGGCATAAGCTCTATGGAAGAACTCTCATAAGTATAACGGTAGCGGTAGGTGCTGTCTTGGGCTTGGGCAGAAAGCCACAGAAAGGCTAAAAAAAGCGTAAGAAGTGTACGTAACATAGATTTTGAAGTAAATGATGAAATTTGTGCTCCTGCAAATATAGTTCCCAATCCATCGTTTTCTTACTTAAATTGTTCGAAGCCCAAAAATTCAGAGACAAACCATTCTCAGACTTTTTCTTTCTGCATAAAATCTTTACTTTTGAGACTTTAATTCTACTTTCTATGAACAAAAGTACCTTATTTTTCGGCTTGTTTTGTGTGCTCGGCTTGTATGCCTGTCAGTCCAACGAAGAAGCTGCAACGCCCATCCCTGCACTCAGCCCTTTGCGCAGCAATATCGAAATGGGCGACCAAGGCTCTGCCCAAGTGAGTTTCTTTGCCTCAGCCAGCGGCGATGGCTACGAAGCTTTGGAAATCGGCACACTGCCTGCCAGCGAGCAAAGTGCTATTGATATTACCTTTGGCACCATCAACGCCGAACGCACTTCGGCTTTTGTATCGCCGGCCTCTCGCGCTACTACGCCCACCAACAATGGCTTTTTGAGCAATCCTATGGGCAACAATGCCTCTCGCACCACCTTCAAAGAAGAACCCACAGCGCCTGCCGACTTGGCGGAGGTAACGCCCGCCCAAGTACAGGCCATCACGGGCAATGGAGCGCTTACTGTGCTTCCTATCAATACCAATCGTACCTACAGCTTCATCAACGAGCGGGGCAAAAAAGGCTTTATCCGTGTGAAGGCCATTGGCGACTTAGATGGCCAAGGCGATGCCGGACGCGAGGTGCGCTTCGACATTATCGTACAACGTTAAATCTCAAAAAACGCATGTTAGGCCTCAAACTTCCTACCGACCCTCGCTGGGTGGACATTGCCCAGAAGAATATTGCTGATATCCTCATAGACCACGCCTACTGTGAGCAAAAAGCTGCTTCTTCTTGTATCTCTCTTATTGTGAGCCACCCCGAAAAGACCGAACTTGTAGAGATGCTCACGCCTGTAGTGGCCGAAGAATGGAGCCACTTTGAGCGGGTGTTGGAGGAAATGAAAAAGCGTAACATCTCCCTCGGCCATAGCCGCAGCGACGAATACGTAGTAAAGCTCCAAGCAGCTACCAAGAAGGGTGGCTCCAAAGATGCCCAACTCTTAGACAAGCTGCTGGTGAATGCCCTCATCGAAGCTCGCAGCTGTGAGCGCTTTAAGCTGCTCTCGCAGGAGATTGAAGATGAAGGCTTGAAAAAGTTTTATTATGAGTTGATGGTATCGGAGGCCGGGCATTATGTCAATTTTATAGATTTAGCCAAAATCTATTTTCCCGAAGATGCTGTAAAACAAAGGCTTCAAGAGCTGCTCGATATTGAGGCGGAGATTATCCAAAACTTGGAAATCCGCAGCGACCGCATGCACTAAGGGGCGCAAAAAGTAAAAAACATTGGCGTAGTATCAAGTTTGGCACAGATTTTTTATACCTTGTGCAGGTTCTATTCTAAACCATACTCACATGAAAAGATTCAGTTATCTCAGCGCTTTGGCGCTTACTTTCTTCCTCTGCTCTTTCTCTTTTACCAACCCCTTGATTGTCAAGAAGTGGAAATTCGACCCCAAGGCTGTGGAGAAAATGCTCCAAGATGAAGCAAAAAAAGAAGGAAAAACCGTTTCGAAGGAAGAAATAGACTTTGCCCTTGCACTTTTTTCGGGAGTTACTTGGGAATTTCAAAACGGTGGCAAGCTCATCCTTACAGGTATGGGCGAAAGCGGCAACAGTTCATGGTCTTTGAGCAAAGACAATAAGAAACTTACCGTAGAAAGCCCTGAAGGCAGTGTTGTATTTGATGTTCGAGAGCTTAGTGCCAACAAGCTGGTAATTTATGCCCTAGATCCCGAAAGTGGACAAGGCACAGAGCTAAGTTTTATTCCAGCCTAAGCAGTTTGTACAGATGCACGAAGAGGCAGCCCACAATAGGCTGTCTCTTTTTTATATCACCACCCCATTCGATAATAAAGGCGAAGGCAACTCTTTTTCGAGGGGTACTTGCATGGTATCGTACACATTTTGCTTGATTACATTCGACAAATGCCTAAGCGGCAAGTCGTTGGCATCTGTACCAAAAGGCTGCTCTATTTCCTCGGAAATCACCTCTACCCCTGCCAGCGCATAACTGATGATAAATACCGCCGGAATAGTATAAAACTGAAAGCTGTCCACCAAACCGATAGGCAATACCACAGAATAAAACATAATAAAACTCTTGATAAAGGAGGTGTGCGAAAAAGGAATGGGCGAGTTTTTGATGCGCTCGCAAGCCCCCATAATGTTTACCATTTGCTCTATTTGCTGTTTGATATTGATTTTGTCGGCCTCAGACAAAACCTTGTCCCTGAAAAGGGCTTCCATCTTAAAAAAGATAAGGGTTGCAATATGATGCGGCAAGTGTCTTGCCTTCTTGAGACTTACCAAGTAACCCTCGTCCCCATTAGTATCTAAGTGTGTATAGTCTATTTCCTCGCGCAGATGCCCCTTGAGTGCATAGGCAAAATTAGCGATTTGAGCCGCCAGATAGCTCCTGTTGGCATAGTCTGCCTCCGGCAACAAGCTTGTAAAGTTGGAAGCCAAGGTACGGCTCTCGTTGATGAGCGCCCCCCACAGCTTGCGCCCTTCCCACCAGCGGTCGTAGGCTGAGTTGATGCGAAAAACCAATACCAAACCCAAAATCACTCCCACCAAAGAAAGATAGGTGGGAGTGAGGCGAATTTCAAAAAGCTCTTTTGGCAAAAGGTAAATGCGCAAACAAGTAATAAAGCTTGTGTATAGCAAGATGACGGCAATAATTACAAATAAAGACTTGTTGTTGTATGCATTGCCAAAGCCCAAACCGGATAAAAAAACCTTTGTCCAGCTTTTGGTATTGTAAATAACCATAAAGAATCAAAATCTGATGAATATTGTAAAACGCTGGCAGTCTGATTTTATAATTGTACTTTGTAAATAAGACCGCGCGCACCTACGGCCCAAGCTACACGCTTCTGACGGGCAAAATGAATACTGTTGAGGTTGTAGCGATTTACAAACTTCCAAGTATCGCCTCCATCGTAAGAAATATCTGTGCCATTGGTACCTACCGTGAGGTGAACGCCAGCAGCAGGAACATATACCACACAAGAGCGATAACCATTGGGCGGCTCGCGCGAGAGCTGCCAAGTACGACCGCCATCTTTACTGAAAGCCGAGTTTTCCACACTCCGGTTGGCTTGCAGGTAATCGCCGCCCACGGCCACACCTTTGTTTTTATAGAAATGAATGGAAAAAATTCCTGCCGAACTTTTGCCTGCTTCTACGGGAGTAGTGTGCACCTTCCAAGTACGTCCTTGGTCGGCAGAACGCAACAAACGCGCCTGCAAAGCCCCTCCGGTAGCATAATAGGCCTCGTTGCGGCCATCTACTACCAAGCAAGTGCCGCTGGCAGCAAAGCCTCCTTCCTGCGGCAGAGGGGCAATTTCTGTAGCCACCTGCTTCCAATTTTGGCCACCATCTTCGGTACGCAGTACCAAGAAAGCTCCCTCCAGCACATCGCCAAAAGCCAAGGCATGCTGGCCGTCCCAAAAAGCAAAAGCATTCAGGAAAGCTTGTGGATGGTTGTTTTTGTATTGCAGCTGCCAGTTCTCGCCTCCATCAGCAGTATAGTAAATACAAGCCGGACTGCCCGCCGAAAGCACCCAAGCACGCTGGGCGTCTAAGGCAAAAATATCTCTGAAATCCAAGCCGGTAGCTCCTTCCACAGCCTTTTTTTGCCAGCTCTTCCCACCATCAATACTCCGTAATACTGTGGCTTGCGCACCACTAAGCCACACTACTTTTTCGCTTACGGCGCATACCCCACGCAAAGAGGCTTGGGTAGCAGCGCTTTGCAGCTCAAAAGTGATTTGCGCCTTGAGAGAAGCCGTAGCCATAAGTAAGATTACAAATACTTTTGAAGCTATACTGTAGGTAGAAAATGGCCACATCGTATTCTTGGTTTTCATAAGTAACTAATCTTCAATTTATTTTTGAAATTTTCAAAAAAATATCTATTTTGCAAACTAATACACCGAGTATTCGTTCATGTAAGAAAACACCCTCTTCCACGTATTCCTATCTACTCACTAAATACTTCAATGATATGCAAATTTTCGGTTTCTTCAAAAACAATTCAGAAAAAGAGCTGGCCAAAAGCCATATCAAGAATCTAATCGCCATGGCACAAGCCGACGGCTACTTCGACCAAATCGAGTATGAGTTCTTGTTGCAGATTGCCAGAAAGCATAATCTCTCAGAAAAAAATATCGAAGAGGTAAAAAAACAACCTGAAAAAGTAAATCTGAACGTACCCAGTAATCACGAAGCCAAGTTTCACCAACTCTACGATTTGGTAAACATGATGATGATTGACGGTGTAGTACACAACAACGAGGTGCGCCTCTGCCGCAATCTGGCCGAGCAGTTGGGCTACCACCCCGACAAGGTAAACGACTTGGTGGATTCTGTGATGCAGCATATCCAAGTAGGCAACTCCCCCACCGAAACCCTCCAACGCCTCCAAAGAACGATTGGCGTGAACTAATATTTCTTTCTCAAATACAAAAAGACTGCTCGGGCTTGCCCAAGCAGTCTTTTTTATATTAGCTTCAACTTATACTCTCTACTAAGGTGCGGGAGCTTCGGGAGCAGCGGGAGCAGATGCAGCTACCAAAGAGATAGGGAAGGTAAAATCAATATCCGCTTCGCCTCCTATCGCATCGTTACGCACCCAAGGAGTAGCAGGAATATTTTGGCTCTTGTCGCCTTCGTGGTTCAACACAATAGTGAAGTTCGAGTT
>DAIQNQ010000006.1:30761-39577 GCA_036788275.1 Thermonemataceae bacterium | reverse complement strand
GCAAAGTAAGTGAAGCAGGGTTAATCACTATACCTGAAGTGCCCGGCTTGATGGCCTGATTGGCTGTGGCAGTAATCACTTGTACATCATCTGCATCATCTTCGTTGGTGATGGTTACCTCTACAAAAGTGATCAACTCTTCCTCATTACGAGGTGCCGGATCATCTTTCTTACAGCCGGAAAGTACCAAAGTGGCACAAGCAAGAAGGGTAAAGAAATAATTCAACTTTTTCATGGGTTTTGAATTTTGAGTGAAACATTATGAATAAAAATAAAAAGCTTTTTTACACTCAGAACTTGTACTGAAGGCGGAGTGATACATTGCGCCCGAGGTCGTCGGCATAATAGCGGAAGCGGTTCAGGTAATCTCTGTAAGCCACATTGAGCAGATTTTCTACGCCTACACCTATTTCCAAGTGCTGCTTGTTCCATTCTACCGTAGTACCGGCCTGAAAGTGCAGCAGGAAGTAGTCGGCAGGTGGAGCAAGAAAATCATAAATACCTTGGCTTTGCAACTCGCTTACCTCTTGGAGTGTGGCTTCGCGGATACTCGCAATGGGCACTACCCGCGGTGCGCGGTACTGCCGTGCCACGTAGCTGCCTTTGAGCGAGAAGTAAGTGTCTTGCCATTTGCTACTCTTTTGAGTGGGCAGCTCGTAGGTAAACATACTCTCGAAGCGATAAGGCGGCATATTAATCAGGGCATCTTGGCGGCGTACATCTTCGGCATAAAGCACAGAGGCTTTGCCCTGCCAGCGAAAGCGCGGATGCAACTGATAAGAGGCCGTAGCATCGAAGCCCGTAAAGGCAGCGTTGGTTTGGAGGTAAGTGAAGACCGGGAAAGCGCCTCGCAGCGTCAGTTGCACATTAAAGGGTACTAAATACACAAAATTCTGAATGTACTGATAATAGGCACTCAACTCCACTTGCCAGCGCTCGGTTTTGGCTTCCCAACTATTGGTCCATTTCAGGGCTTGCTCCGTACCAAAGGGGCGCTCGGTATTCAGGCTTCCCAGTTCATAAAGCAAGCCCTGCTCGATAGCGCCACTGCCATGGTGCAAGCCCCTGCTAAACAGCTCATTGACATTGGGAGGCCGCCAAGCCGTGCCGATATTGCTGCGGAAGGTATGCTTATCAGAAATGTAGTAGCTTCCGCCTACATTGGCCGAAAGGTTATGAAAGTCGTAGGAAGGCCTCACTATCTCGCGGTTATCATCAAAAGTAACAATGGCCATACGCCTGTACTCGTAGCGTGCGCCCACTTCCAGCTCGTACTTTTCTTGCTGATAACGCTGTATCACAAAAAGCCCCTGCGAAAAATTATCGTAGTTGGGTACAATCGGGTTGATGTCAGAGTCTGGCGTATTGTTATTCACCTGCCACATCCCTGAGAGCCCGATTTTGCCATTCCACTCCGCGCTACGCTGATGCTCCAGATACACATCCCAAGTATTGGTAAAGAGCGCCATAGAAAGCGCCGGAATGGAGGAGCGTCCGCCTCTGCGGATGTCAAACTCGCGGCGGCGATTGTATTGGAGAGCATATTGGTAGTGGAGTTTTGCCCAATTTTTCCACTGGTAGTCGCCATGCAACTTGGCAGTATGGTGGCCAATGGATTGGCGTGGATTGGCAATATCGTAAGAAAAATCTCGAATCACAGCTGGTCTGCCCAAGCGCATAGCACGCTCCAAATCGTCTAAATTACCGATGTGCGCCGAGCGTAAAATCCCCAAATCGGCTCCAAAATAACTGTAAGAAAAGTTGAGTGTATGCAGCCCGGAACGATAGCCCAAAGCAGCCGAAAAAGCACTTTCTTGTGCGCCTGTATTGCTCAGCAGGTAGTTGGCTGCCTGCAAATCGCCACTTTGGCGGTGGCTTCCTTGTAGCCTCCAAGCCCAAGCGCCGTGGGCATTTTGCAGCATCGCTGCCAGTGCCCCTTGGCGGCCATTGCTCATGGCCAATGTATTCAGCTCTCCTTGAAGGCCTTTTTCTGTGGGCAGAGGCGCGGGCTTTACCAATACTACGCCGCCAATAGCATCAGCACCATACTGTACGCTGGCCGCTCCCTTGATAACGCTTAGCTCCTTGGCAGAAAAGGGGTCTATTTCGGGGGCGTGGTCTAAGCCCCACTGTTGGCCTTCGAGGCGCACGCCATTGTTGAGGATGAGAATACGGTTGCTGTGCAAGCCGTGAATCATGGGCTTGGCGATACTCGCACCTGTATTGAGGGTATTTACTCCCGTAATTTGCTTGAGGGCTTCGCCGATGCTTTTGCCGCGGCTTTCGCTCATTTCTCTTTCGCTGAGCTTTTCCTCTACTTGTGAGTTAAAGAAGCGCTCCTCACGTTTGTCTGTAATTTCTACTTGTCGGAGCAGGGCGGTATTTTCCTGCATCACAAAGTCTTGGTGTTGTATCTCGCCTTTGCCTGCTTCGGTTTGGGTGGTAATGGTGTGAAAACCGACAAAACTTATCAGCAGCGTATAATTTCCTTCGCATAGCTTGTTGATTTCGTAATAGCCCTGCGCATCGCTCACCACTGCCCTCTCAAGCTCTGTGATATAGATACTGGCTCCTTCGAGTGCTTTTCCATCGGCGGTATATACTCTACCGCGCAAGGTATATTGGCAGGCTGCGCTTTGCAGCTGCCCGCTCCATAACAACAATAATACTCCTGCGATGTAGGTAAAAATCTTCACAAATCTGCATGTATTTAAGGGGTATTGTTTTCAACAACGTTGCAAATCTACAATTTGCGCAACTAAGTTGCAATATTTGACAGCTAAATTATTTTGCTAAGGCTGCATTTGAAAAATTCGGTATCTGGCAAGAGCGCTTGTTCGATAAAATAAGCGCTGCATATATTTCCATCCTACCATTATTTTTCTTTATCTTTGAAGAGTTAGCTTCACCAAGCACTTTTGCATTCACCTCTATTGAAGTTTTTACATGTTCAAGCTTATCAACAAACTTTCCCTAAAACATAAGCTATTTATTGCATTCTTTGTCTTTACCTGCATTATTATCTTGGTGGCAGGTATCAGCTTTTGGTTTTATGTGCAGCGCGACCGCTTGGTAAGGGTAAGCCAAAATATGGAGGGTACACTGGTAAGCGTACTGCAATTAGTAAAGACAGAACAAGAGTTTTTTAACAATGAACTGAACAACAACCTTTTTTACCGCCACGGGCGCAGCTTGTACTTAGACCGCCACGATGCCCAGCACGACAGTATCCAAGCCAGCCTTCAAAATTTCCTCAACCAAAATACTGCTTATAACTTCGACGTACGCAAGGATTTAGAGCTTTTGAGCAAAGAGCTGAAAGCCTACAAGCAAAATTTCAGAGAGGTCGTAACCCTCACCCGCCTCCGCGGCTACAAAGACAAAGGCACCGAAGGCCAAATGCGCAAGGTGATTCACGAAATAGAGGATTCCGGCAACGTGCCTTTACTTTATGTACTCACGATGCGCCGCCACGAAAAAGATTATATCATCAGGAAAGAAATTGAATATGTAGTAAAATTAGAACAAACCGTAGGCGAAGCCCAGCAACAGGTACTCAACAATCCGGCACTTTCTAAGGCTGCCAAAGAGGAATGCTACAAAAAATTAGAGGATTACAAGCGCCTTTTCAGGGAGTTGCTTGCCTTTGAGCGCGCCATCGGGCACGATGCCAGCAAGCAGGGCTTCAAATACCAAATGCGCAGCCATTCCGACAATGCCCTCAACATTATCAAGAAAACCTCGCGCAAGGCTTTTCTCCGCTCTTCGGAAATGGCCGGAGATTTCCAAAATATATTCATTATTATTGTAATGATTGTAGTGGTCTTGAGCCTTACTTTCAGCTATTTTCTATCTTTTTTTATCACTATTCCTGTCGTAAAGCTCTCGCAGGTAATGCAAAAAACGGTGGAAGGTCAGTTTAAAGAAAAAATTGCCCCGATGAGAATCTATGCCGAAGACGAAGTGGGCGAGCTTACCAAAGATTTCAATATTATGATTGTGGCGATTCAGAAACAACTCGACGAAATCAAGCAAAACAATGCTGTGATTCTCGAACGTAATGAAGAGCTCGAAACCATCAACCAGCAGGTGCGCCAATCCGAAAAGCGCTTGGAAAGTCTCTTAAACGTAAAAGAAAAGTTCTTTTCGATTATCTCCCACGACCTCCGCAGCCCACTCAATACCCTGAAAGGTTTTCTACACATATTGTACAACTACACCGAGACCTTCTCTACCGAGGAGCTACGCCAGCTGAGTGGCGACATGCAAGACTCCCTCAACCGAGTGATGGGCATGCTCGACGACCTGCTGCAATGGTCGCGCTCCCAAACAGGCGACTTGGAATATGCCCCGCAGGTACTTCTCCTTAGCAAAATTGTAGAAGAAAACATCGCTTTGCTCCAGCAAACCGCCCAGCTGAAATTTATCACTTTAGAAGCCAGCATCTCTGCACAGATATGGGTAAAAGCCGATAAAAATATGGTTGATTTTATCCTGCGCAATCTTATTTCCAATGCCATTAAGTTTACCCACGAACAAGGCACTATCAGGGTTTCTGCCGATGCCAACGAGTATTTTACCTCCATCACCGTAGAAGACAACGGCGTGGGCATCGGCTCGGAAGTACTTCAACGCCTTTTCGACCCCGAAACGCACCTGAGCACCGCCGGTACGAACAAAGAAAAAGGCACCGGCTTTGGCCTACTGATGTGCAAAGACTTTGTAGAAAAAAATGAAGGTACTATCCGTATCGAAAGCCAAGTAGGCAAAGGCACAAAGGTAGTTTTCAGCCTTCAAAGTATCCAAAAATATCAAGAAACCTAAAATATGAATACCGCAGAAATCAACAGCCAAGAGATAGAAAAACTCCTTGCTAAGGTAGGAGCGCTCAAAGAGGAAGTAGCCAAAGTGATTGTAGGACAGCAACAAGCCGTAGAAGAACTGCTGATATGCCTCTTGGCAGGTGGCCACGGCCTCTTGGAAGGTGTGCCCGGCTTGGCCAAAACCCTCTTGGTACGCTCCATTGCACAAGTAATAGATGCCAGCTTCCGCAGGATTCAGTTTACACCCGACCTCATGCCCGGCGATATATTGGGTACAGAGATTTTGGAGGAAGACCAAGCCACAGGCAAAAAATTCTTCAAATTTAACCAAGGCCCTCTCTTTGCCAATATTATTTTGGCTGATGAAATCAACCGCACCCCTCCCAAAACACAAGCTGCACTGCTGGAGGCCATGCAGGAGTTTTCTGTGAGCTATGCCGGCCAGCGCTATGAGCTGCCACGCCCCTTCTTTATTTTGGCTACCCAAAACCCCATCGAGCAGGCAGGTACTTATCCCCTGCCCGAAGCCCAGTTAGACCGCTTCCTGCTTTATATCAAAATAGGCTACCCCTCGGAGGCCGAGGAGCTGGATATCCTTGCCAAAACTACCGGAAAAAGCAGTCCAAGCTTAGACAGACTCTTGGCTACTACCGACATCCTACAACTCCAATCACTTGTCAAGCAGGTATTCATTGCCTCCGACCTGCTCGAATATACCAACCACTTGGTACGCAATACCCGCCCACAATACAGCAAGGCGGCCATCGTAAAAGATTATGTAGCTTGGGGTGCGGGTGTGCGGGCAGGGCAAGCACTTGTGCTCTGTGCCAAAGCCCGTGCTTTGCTACAAGGGCGCTTTGCCGTACAGAAAAGCGACTTACAGGCCATTGCCTTTCCGGCATTGCGCCATCGTATATTGATGAATTTCAGCGCAGAGGCCGCACAAATAAGTGCCGATGAGGTGGTGGCTGCCCTGATTTGAGTCGAAAATTTCAGAGATTCAATTGCAGATACATGCTGCCGCCTTCGTGGCGAATCTCGTGGCTGTGGGCTGCGGCACGCTTCACCAAGCGAATCATGCCTTGATTGGTAGAAACGGAGTTGCCGTATAAATAGCGTAGCCCTGCTTTTCGAGCAGCGATAATGAGCAAATTCATCAGGTGCAAACCTAAGCGCTTTTTCTGAAAATCGTCGCGAAGCACAATCGCAAACTCTGCATTGTCGTCTTCAGCTTTGTCTTTTACATAGCGTATCACTCCCACAAGCTCTTCGCGGTGCAGCGCGAGCAAAGCCACCTCCCGCTGTGGGTCTGTATGGGCAAACTGCTCGGCATATTCGCGGATTTTCTCTTCGGGCAGGCTCTCAGTGGGGAATTGAAAACGCATATAGCGCGTAGCAGGCGAAAGACGGTGGTAGAAGGCTACGAGTAGTTCTACATCATCAGCCTCCAAAAAACGGAAATCTATACGCTCCTTGGAGGGAGTGTAGAACTCTTTGAATTTTTTGGTAGGGCTGATAAAACTGAGGAGCAAATTCCAAAACATAGCTGCGGCGATAAAAGAAATTACAATGAAAGAACGAAAAAAGAGAGGACAAGTTCTTGATTATCTCAAAAGAGTACTGCTTTGTAAAAAAGACCTGCAACAAAAAATGTTGCAAGTCTTTAAATCCTTCAACCAGCTATGATTTACGAAATTTATATATAATTTATAAATATTCCAATAAAAATTAGAACTTTTTTTAAGTTTTAATGTAAAAAACCGCTCTTCGCTTTTATAAAGCAACTGTTTATCAAGGAATAGCTAATTTTATTTGGCACATGAACTTTCTCGCACACATCTATCTCTCCGACGACAAGCCCCTGCTGCAAATCGGTAATTTTATTGCCGACTCCGTAAAAGGCCGACAAGTAAGCACCTATCCTCTGCCCATACAAGAGGGCATTCGTCTGCATCGCGCTATTGATGCCTATACCGATGCCCACCCTGCCGTAGCAACAAGTGTGCGCCGCCTACGCCCCAGCCAAGGGAAGTTTGCTGCCGTAGTGGTAGATATTTTTTACGACCACTTTCTGGCCAAAGACTGGGGATTGTATCATAAAGTACCTTTGGGGGAGTTTACTGATAGTTTTTATGCCCATATCCAAGAGTATTACGCTATATTGCCGCAGCGCGTACAAGAAATGCTGCCCTATATGATAGAAGAAAACTGGCTGTTACATTATCAAGAAATCAGTGGGATTCGGAGCGTATTGGAGGGCATGGCACAACGCACACGCTTCGACTCTAATATGCGACAAGCATACCGCGACCTCGAAATACACTACGAGGATTTTCAGAAAGATTTTGACTTGTTTTTTCCCGATTTGCAGAATTTCACCAAAGAGTGGTCTGCTACTCCTTAGTTGCGCTTACAAATGCGCCAAGAAAATCTCGGCCATCATACAACGCGCACTGCCGCCGCCATAGGTTTCGATAGTATCCAAGGGGCTATGCAAAATACGGGCGTAGCGTTCTATTTGCTTTATTTGAGAAGAATTAAAGGCCTGATAAGCCCTTGTGGACATTACGACCAGCTTTTCGCCTTTCTGGTTTTGTATCTCAAGTACATTGCCAGCAAAGTTCAATACTTGGTCGTAGGAGATTTTAATCACTTCTTTTTGGGTCTGCTTGAAGGAGGCCAACAAATCGGCCACATCTAAGTGAAAGGGGAGAATATCCATACAGACAATCACAAACTTATCGCCTACGCTCATCAGCACATTGGTATGGTATATTTCTTCTTTTGCAGGCCCTTCTGCTTCAAAAATAATTCCTCGAAACATCATCAGGTTGCAGAGCTGGTCGAGCACTTGGGGCTTTGTGCGGCTCGAAAGTGCAATGTAAGCCAATTGATAGGTACGGTCTAAGACCATGCTGCCTGTTCCCTCCAAAAAAAGTCCTTCTTCCTCATTGTGTGAAAGGTCGAGTACGTGGCGCACCACAAACTTTGTCTTTAGGGAGTCTATGATGTCTTGGCGGCGCTCGGCGCGGCGGCTGGGAGCTTGCAAGGGGTACAAGATGATAGTGCCTTCGCTGTGTGTACTGAGCCAGTTGTTAGGAAAAATGGCATCAGGCTTATGAGGCTCAGGGCTGTCTTCATACACCAATACATTCACATCGTTTTTGCGTAATAAGCTCACCAAAGCATCAAACTCGGTCAGCGCCTTTTCGTGGATATGTTTTTGCTCTTCCGGGCTTTGGGGAGAGGCTTTTTGGAAGATATTGCTGGCAAGAGTCTCGGGGTTTCCGCCAAAAAAGGCAGGACGCACCATGAGTATATCAGGGGTAGTTTGCATCTATTGCGTATTTTAATCAAAAAACCAAGTAATAAGCTTGTAGCTACCACTTATTGTTCTCTACTATAAGCAAATATATGCAATTTTGTTTGTAAACAAAGTAATACGCTATCTTTTAGCCTTTCATCTGGGCATTTACGTACTGTGCTACACAGCTTTTCAGCTCTTGGTGCATTTGCTCCAGCGGAATCGTCTCTATGTCAAAGTCAGGCTCATAGCTGGTGTTTTCGGTGAGAATGAGATGGTCTTTGAGGTCGTGGAGTGTTTTGGTACCCGCCCGAATCATGTCGTAATACATCGGCAGAAAGAGTGCAAACTTGCGGTCGTTTTTGATGCCCCGCACATACATCAGCCATAGCAGCTGCTGAAAGGTATCCTCAAGCCCCTCCGAAAGCTCTTTGTGTGGCACACGTAAGTTCTCCGATTGTAGCGCCTCAAGCAAGAAGGCCACCACCTGCACATCGCTCAGCTTAAACTTTTTCAACTTCTCAAAAACGAGATAATAATTTCTTGAACTTGTACCCATAAATCAGCATTTTTGCGTGGAGTATTGTATAAATACTTAAATAATTGAAAATCAAAGTTGAAATAATCTAATTTTAATGAGAAATGCAAGAAATAAATGCAATTCCTGTCATTAATCTTCACGACTACCA
>DAIQNQ010000006.1:18653-30661 GCA_036788275.1 Thermonemataceae bacterium | reverse complement strand
TCCTCAGAGGTACAACAGGCCATGCAAGCCCAAAGCCCGGTACAATGGCGCTGCATGATTGGCAATAAGAAACGCTGGAAATCAACTCTTACACACTCCCTTACGATAGGAGGCGCAGAAGTGTTGCTTCGGGTACATTTGGCCGACAGCCAAGCCCAAGAGGTTCGTTTTGAATGGGAAAGCCCACATACTTTTGCCGAGATATTGGCTGCTATCGGAGAGCTGCCGCTGCCGCCTTATATTGTACGCAAAGCGGAGGCGCAAGACCAGCAACGCTACCAGACAGTCTATTCGGCGCATCAAGGGGCGGTGGCTGCTCCTACTGCCGGGCTACATTTTACGGAGGAGGTACTCCAGCAGTTGAGCAGCAAAGGGATTGAGCGCTGTTTTCTTACTTTGCACGTAGGGGCAGGTACTTTTCAACCTGTCAAGGAGAAAGACGATGTGCAGCAACACACTATGCACCAAGAGCAAATGTTTTTTACCCAAGAAAGTATCGTGCAACTACTCAAATACGCCGAAAAGCCGATTATTGCCGTAGGTACTACCTCGATGCGCAGCCTTGAAAGCCTGTATTGGTTTGGGGTGTTGTTGAAAAAAGAAGGAATTCAAACAAAAAGAGATTTTTTCATAGAAAAACTACAGCCTTATACCACCGCAGCCGCAGAGCAGGTAGCTTTGGAAGAAGCCCTCGCACTTATATTAGACTACATGCAAAGGCACGGACTTACACAGCTGCAAGGCAGTACAGAAATACTCATTATGCCGGGTTATACTTTTAAGGTTTGTAAAGGCTTGGTTACGAACTTTCACATGCCCGAGACGACGCTCATCTTGCTAATAGCGGCTTTTGTGGGAGAAGATTGGCGCAAAATCTATGAAGAAGCCTTGACAAATGAGTACCGCTTTTTGAGCTATGGCGATTCCTCGCTACTACTTCCCTCACAGATGTAAACTATTTACGTTCGTGGCTACTTTCACTTTTCCACTGCTGCCAAGCTTGTCCGCCGCCTTGTATTTTGGCGCCTTCTTGCCAGCTTCCGAAATCTCGCACCACAAGACCAAGCCCTTGAAGGGCGGAGGCCACTTGTTGGCGCAGCTCCTGCTCATCACCATAAATAAAGGCCTGCTTGGAAGCCTCGCCCGAAAGGAGTATGCCCACCGCTTTTCGGTGCTCTTGCAGCCATACTGCAGGGTCAAAAACCAAAATAAGCCCGTAGCCGGCGGCAGGGTCAAAAGCACTTCCGCCTTGATAGAAAAAAAGGTCTTCGGGGGTACTTCCCAAAGCAGAAACAAGTTTTTCTAATACATCTGGGGCTTTGCCAACAATCAGTGTCTTCATTTGGAAAGTTCTGTTTGTGTATGTAATATTGCATTTATTTTTCAAAAAAATCAAAATATTTCTCGTTTAACCTTTCCAGCAAAATGAAAGTTTTAAAATTTGGGGGTACCTCCGTAGGTACACCCGAACGTATGCACAGCATCGCAGAGATTATCCAGCATACAGCCCCCCAAGTGGTGGTGCTTTCGGCGGTATCAGGCACTACCAATAGCCTCTTGGAGATAAGCGGGCTGCTGATGCAACAAAAAAATGAACTCGCTTTGGAGAAAATCCAAGCGCTCTATGAAAAGTATCAAGCTTTTGTAGAAAAACTCTACCCCAATGCTGAGGGGCTACTCCAAGGGCAAGCCATTATCGAAGAGGTTTTTTCTTTGTTGCGCAGCTTTAGCCAACAGGTGTGTGGTATCAAAGAAGAAAAAATCATCGTAGCACAAGGAGAACTACTTTCTACACGTATGTTTCATGCTTATCTGACAGCCATAGGCCGAGAGGCTGTGCTGCTGCCTGCTCTGAGCTTTATGCGCTTAGACAAAGATGGTGAGCCGCAGATGGACTTCATAGAATATGCGCTCCAAGCAGAAATGAAAGCCTACAAATCGGAAGGTACTTTCATTACGCAAGGCTTTATTTGCAGAAATGCACAAAATGAAATAGACAACCTCAAAAGAGGAGGCAGCGACTATACCGCCTCGCTCATTGGGGCAGCCCTTCGCGCAGAAGAAGTACAAATCTGGACGGATATTGACGGTATGCACAACAATGACCCACGCGTGGTGGGCAAAACTTTTCGTATTGCAGAGCTCTCCTTTGATGAAGCTGCCGAGCTGGCCTATTTCGGTGCCAAAATTTTGCATCCGGCTACCATTCACCCGGCCAAAAAATACAATATTCCGGTGCGCGTACTTAATACTATGCAGCCCGAAGCCGAAGGCACGCTCATCAGCAACAAATCTATCGAAAAAGACATCAAGGCCGTAGCCGCCAAAGATGGCATCATGGCCATTAATATTGCTTCCAGCCGTATGCTTTTGGCTTATGGGTTCCTGCGAAGGGTATTCGAGGTGTTTGAAAAATATAAAACGCCTATTGATATGATTACCACTTCGGAAGTGGCTGTATCACTTACCATTGATGATGCCAGCCACCTGCCAGAGATTACCAAAGAATTACAAGACTTCGGCTCCGTGCGTATAGACGACCAGCTCAGCATTGTATGTATTGTGGGCAACTTTGCTGCCGATAGGCCGGGGGCGGCTTTGGAAGTCTTTGAGGCGCTTCGCGATGTGCCCGTCCGCATGATTTCTTATGGCGGCAGCGAACACAACGTATCCGTGTTGGTAGAAACTCGCTACAAGGTGGCTACCCTAAAGGCGCTCAATGAACACATTTTTCACTTGGTGAGTCCTTCATAAAATAAAAAACCCGCTCGTTGGAGCGGGTTTTTTATTTTTAAAGAGATGTTTCGATGCTTACTTAGTAGCAGGAGTCTCTTCTACTTTAGCAGAGTCAGCAGGAGCTGGGGTCTCTTCTTGAGCAGGAGCTGGGGTCTCTTCTTGAGCAGGAGCCTCTTCTTGAGTAGCAGGAGCTTCTTCTTGAGTAGCCTCTTCAGTAGTTTCTTGTTTTTGCTCACCACCGCAAGATGTGAAAGCCAAAGTACCAGCTACTGCGAATAATAAAAATAACTTTTTCATTGTTGTTGAGGGTTTGAGTTATCAGAATTTGTACAACTGACCTTTATGCAGCATTTATCGAAACGTAACCCAACAATTTTTATTTTTTTTCACTTTTCTATAAGCAAGTTCTAATATAGGCTACAAGTTCCTAAAAATCAGACATTTGAAACAAAAATTATTTTTTTTATCGTTTTTTTTCAATGTTATCCAATCCAAAGCAATTGCATTTAGCGTAAATGTAGCAGTAAAGCGCTTTACAAATTATTCATTCCTTTTTATTCCAAAAACTAAATCATCAAAAAACCATGAGAAAAGTATTAGTAATGCTCTCTTTTGCACTTATCAGTATGAGCGCTTTGGCTCAAAAAGAGAAAACTGTAGAAGTAGGAGGTGCTCCGATGTATCCTTCCAAAAACATCATTGAAAATGCTGTAAATTCTAAAGACCACACTACTTTGGTGGCTGCTGTAAAGGCTGCCGGACTGGTAGAAACCCTCCAAGGTGCAGGCCCTTTCACCGTTTTCGCCCCTACCAATGCTGCTTTTGAGAAACTTCCCGCAGGTACAGTAGAAACCCTCCTAAAGCCTGAAAATAAAGCTACACTGAGCGCGGTACTTACTTACCACGTAGTTGCCGGAAAATACAATGCAAAAGACATTGTAGCCGCTATCCAAAAGAATAAGGGTACTGCCAGCTTCACAACCGTGCAAGGTGCTACGCTTAAAGCCAGCTTAGAAGGTAAAAATGTAGTATTGACTGATGCAAAAGGTGGTAAGTCGGTAGTTACTATTGCCGATGTAAACCAAAGCAACGGCGTAATCCACGTAGTTGATACCGTGGTACTGCCTTAAAGGTTGCAGAGTAAAACACATAAAGATAAAGTTTAAGTCGTCATTTGATTAGTAACAGAAAAGGCAACCGATTCTATCAGTTGCCTTTTTTATGTTGCTGAATTAAGCGTTTAGTTGCGCAAATCTATCACTTCTACGTTGGGATAATCCGACTCTTTGAAGTTGAAGTAACCGTCGCCTACCAGTACGTCATAGTCTATTACGGTAATCAGGTATTTGAAACGGTTCTGGTTTTTCTCGAAGATTTCCCAGCTTTTGATGGCATTTTCTTTTTTATTGACTTTGATGCGAATCTTAAAATGCTTTTTGTTTCTGTCGAGCGGCTGTAAATCTACTACTTGATACACTTTGCCTGCTTCCGCCACCTCTTCGATAAATACGCTTCGGTAGTCTTTTTTGTAAAGCGTAAATATTTTTTCGGGCGTGATGTCCTCGTTGTCGGGGCTGTAGTCAGAGATATTCACCTCATTGGCCTCTTTCAGATACGTCCATTGGGTTTTACCATTGTTGATTACCTCCTGCTCGGCCAATTTGAGGCGATATTTATTTTTTTTCATGATAAACTCCCCCTTCATTTCCTCACGCACGCCACTCACCTCATTGCTCATTTCGTAAGTGAATTTTACACGGATAGATTTCGATTTTTTGTATTGCTCTTCCAATTTAGACAAAACTTCTTTGGCCAAAGCTTCCGGGTCTTTCTTCTGCTGTGCAGACAGGCTTCCCCAGCAAAGCAAAAAGATAAAGGCATATAATTGAAAATACTTCATGTAAAATATAAATTTAAAAGTGATTACAAATACAAGGATGCACTTACACAATAGAACGTTATAAATTTTGCTTTGTTAGACACAAATAATAAAAAATGGTTTAATTTTCAATTTCTCAGGTCATTCAACAACTTTTCTAAGGCAAACTCATCAGGTACCAGTACCTCTCGGGCTTTGCTACCTTCAAAAGCGCCTACGATTCCCGCCTTTTCGAGTTGGTCAATAAGCCTTCCGGCACGATTATAACCCAGTTTCAGGCGGCGCTGAAGCAGCGAAGTGCTTCCTTGTTGATGCATGACGATAATGCGGGCGGCCTCATCAAACAGCTCGTCTCTATCCGACAGGTCTAAGTCGCCACGATTGTCGGCAGCCTCGCTCTCTCCCACATACTCAGGCAACTGATAGGCCGAGGGATAGCCTCTTTGCTCTGCAATAAATGCACAAACCCGCTCCACTTCGGGGGTATCAATAAAAGCACATTGAAGGCGCGTAAGGTCGGAGCCGGTAGAGTAGAGCATATCGCCCATACCAATCAGCTGCTCAGCACCTCCGGTATCCAATATCGTGCGAGAGTCTATTTTGGAGGTAACTCTGAAAGAAAGCCTTGCCGGGAAGTTGGCCTTGATAATCCCCGTGATGACGTTTACGGAAGGGCGCTGTGTCGCTACTACCAAATGAATACCTATGGCTCTGGCCAGCTGCGCCAAACGAGCGATAGGCTGTTCCACTTCCTTTCCGGCGGTCATCATCAAGTCGGCCAGCTCGTCTATCACCAATACGATATAAGGCAAGAAGCGATGCCCTTTGAGAGGACTCAATCGGCGCTCGGTAAACTTCTGGTTGTACTCTTTTATGTTGCGGCAGGAGGCAGCCTTGAGCAAATCGTAGCGGCTATCCATCTCAATACAAAGCGAGTTGAGGGTATTAATCACCTTGGAGGTATCGGTAATGATGGCTTCTTCTTCATTGGGGAGTTTGGCCAAGAAATGCTTTTCTATCTGCGAAAAAAGCGTAAGCTCTACCTTTTTGGGGTCCACCAATACAAATTTCAGCTCTGAGGGGTGTTTGCGGTATATCAGCGAAGCCAAAATCACATTCAAACCTACCGACTTCCCCTGCCCAGTAGCTCCGGCCATTAGCAAGTGAGGCATTTTGGCCAAATCCACCACAAAAATATCGTTGGTTACAGTCTTCCCAAATACCACGGGCAGTTCCATCGCAGCTTTGGTAAACTTCTCGCTGCTGAGTACCGAGCGCATGGCTACCATCTCGCGGCGCTTGTTGGGTACTTCTATCCCGATAGTACCTTTGCCCGGAATGGGCGCAATGATACGGATGCCCAAAGCCGCCAAGCTAAGCGCGATGTCGTCTTCTAAGTTTTTGATTTTGGAGATTCTGATACCTGCATCAGGTACAATCTCATACAAGGTAACTGTCGGCCCGATCGTCGCCTTGATAGAGGCGATATTGATGCCATAATAGCCCAATGTTTCTACGATTTTGTCTTTGTTGGCCTCCAGCTCTTCTCTGCTTACTTGTACCTTGTCTTCAGGCGCTTCATTGAGCAGGGAGAGGGGCGGAAAGATATAATCGCTTAGGTCGAGGGTAGGGTCAAAATTGGTTCCTGCCAATATTTCTTCGGCCTTTTTCTGTGCTACCTCTTCGATTTCGGTCTCAGGGTCTTCGACAGGGTCGGACAAAGGTACTTGGGCTTCAATCTCAAGGTCTAACACGGGGCTTTCCTTAAGTATAATCTTGTGGGGCTTAGTATCTTCCAAAGCCAAGTCAATGCTTTTGTGTTCGGGCGTATGCTTTTCTAAGGGCAGCTCAATGCTTTCTTCTTGTACGTCCGAGGGAGCTTTTTCTACATTTTCTATGGTATTTTTTTCAGGTTTAATTTCTTCCTTAGTGCGTGCATTGATGAGCTTAATACCCATTTTTTTCAACTCCTCATCCACATCACTTATCGAGCTGATGTGAGTCGTATCGAGTATCTCTTCTTCCGATGCTTCCTCCACCACCAGAGGCCTTTTCTCTTTGGCCATCTCCCCCGATGCTTGCTCTGTCTGGGGCGGCGGCTGGGTATCTTGCCTTGCCCAAGCAGGTAAATGAGGGGAATGAATGGTTGTAATATCAAAAAAGTAGATAATAAAAGCTACCAACAAAAAGATGATAAAAAGGGCTGCCCCCCAACCCAGCAGCGCTTTGGCAAAGAGTGCTATCTCAAAGCCCAAAGCACCCACTACCAAACCCAAACGGTGCCCCTCGGCCATATTGGAAGCTACATACCCCAATAATATACTGAGCCACAGCGTGATGAAGGCTGCAAAATAACTAAAACGATCTAAAGCGAAAAGGGTGTTGCGAAATACAACGCGCCAGCCCAAAGCAAAAGTAATAGGGATAAGGAAAAAAGCACCCAAACCAAACCACTTGTAAATAAGATAGTAAGAGCAAATAGCACCGTAAGTTCCCAGCCAGTTTTCCACTTCTTCACCTGCCTCCAGCACCCCCGTCGCCTGAAAGGCTTCTACCAAACTTTGGTCGGCTTTGGCTGTGGCCAGATAAGATACCAAGCTAATAAGCAGGTAAAAAGAGAAAAACAGCAAGAAAAAACCTGCAATAAGCTGCACCCGACGGTCTTGCAAAAGCTTTAGACGCGTTTTGGGCTTGCGTGGAGCTTTTGCGGGTTCTTCTTTGCGATAGGTATTTTCTTTGTACGTATTTCTAAGCATTTTTCTGGAAGGATAGGCCGCTTCTTATTGAGTAATCGAAGATTTATCGAAATTATTAAAAAGGGCTTAATTTTGCTATTTTTCGGTTGATTTTTTTGCAGAGCGCAGGCCCTTCATACACAAATCCGGTATATACCTGCACCAAGGAGGCGCCCGCTTGCAGTTTTTCGAGAGCATCGTCGGCACTAAAAATACCACCTACGGCAATAATCGGAATCTTCCCATTGCTTTTTTGGTGCAAATAGCGAATTACTTCTGTACTTCTTTGGCGCAAAGGTCTTCCGCTGAGGCCTCCTGCACCTATGGCCTCTATGCTTTTGCTATCGGTATGCAGGCCTTCACGGCTGATGGTGGTATTGGTAGCGATGAGACCGGCAATGCCCACCTGCTCTACAATTTCTACGATTTCATCCAGCTGGGTATTGCTCAGGTCGGGAGCAATTTTGAGCAAGATAGGCTTGCTTTTCAGCTTTGCCAAGTTCAAGCTTTGCAAATGTTGGAGCAGGGCGGTGAGGGGTTCTTTTTCTTGCAAATCGCGCAGGCCGGGAGTATTGGGCGAGCTTACGTTTACTACAAAATAATCTACCACCTCAAAAAGTGTCTCAAAGCAAGACTCATAGTCGCGCAAGGCCTCTTCGTTGGGAGTATCTTTGTTTTTGCCGATGTTGCCACCTATCAATATATCGGTTTTTTTGGCTCTCAGCCTCCTTACTGCTGCTTCTACCCCTTCATTATTGAAACCCATACGATTGATAATGCCTTGGTCGGTAGGGAGACGAAACAGGCGCGGCTGTGGATTGCCCGGCTGTGCTCTGGGAGTCAAAGTACCTATTTCAATAAAGCCAAAACCCAAACAAGCCAATTCATCTACCAAATCGGCATTTTTATCAAATCCGGCAGCCAAACCAATCGGGTTGGGAAAACGCAAACCAAAGAGCTGCTGCTCCAAAGCAGGATGTCGGTATTGGTAGAGCCTGCGCAAAAGCAATGCGCCCAAAGGCAAGCGAAATGCGAATTTCAATAATGAAAAGCTGAAATGGTGTATCTTTTCAGGATTAAAAAGAAAAAGCAGAGGGCGTATCAAAAGCTTGTACACTGTAAGCGAGAAGAGTTTAGTATCGAAAGCGACTGCAAAGATGAGATTTTTTTAGGGAATATGCTTCTACTTCCCCAAAAAATGATTTTATTGCATAAAATTTATTCAAAAATGTTGCTGCAATCCTAAAAAACAATTCTATCTTGCAATAATTATAATTATATTTTTATCTTCTCCATTCACATTTGGAACAATAATTCTACAATCAACTTAAATTCAGGCTATTATGAAGCAAAAATGGATTTCCACAGGCTTATTAGCACTTTGTATGGCTTTTGCAGCCCCAAGCCTTGCACAAGTAGATGATGACGACTTGGGCGACTTTGATGCTCAGGAGTTTTCGGGCTACCAAGATTCCGAAAAAGTAAAGCGCTTTTGTACCCAAAAAGTACGCTTGCTCTCCCCTGCCAAACTTATCTCGATAGGCTATGAAGTTGCAGGGCCTTTTGATATCGCCTCTAAGCCGGGCGAAATAAGTGGCCTCGAAGGGCTGGGCGAGCAAACCGGACGTGTAAATGCTGTACATGGAATGCAGCTCTTGGCCAACTTCCCCGTGATTTCTAAAAGCTCCTATATCCTCAATCTGGGTGTAAACTACAACGAAAGCACCTATAATGTAAGCCGCGAAACAGACCATCCGCTGCACCGCAACTTAGACCGCTTCGGCCTCCGTACCGCCGGGGTAAACTTCACCCTCTTCAAGCCTCTGAACGAACGTAATTTCTTGATTTTCCAGGGAAGTGCAGACTTCAACAGCAATTATATCTTCGACCGCCCCGCAGACTTTAGCAACAGTATGACTTACAGCGGCGCGGGTATCTTCGGCTGGAAGCCCAACGACGACCTGATGTGGGGCTTGGGTGTAACACGTACCTATCGTGGTGGCGAGTCGCTCATTATTCCGGTAGTAATGTACAACAAGACTTTCAATGACCGCTGGGGTATCGAAATGCTCTTGCCTGCGCGTTTGAATGTACGTCGCAATTTTTCAGCTACCTCTTTGTTGATGTTTGGCTTCGAGATTGTGGGTAACTCCTACTTCCTCAATACCGACACCAGAGATGCGGCAATGGGCAATTTCAATCAGCTGCATTTGCGCCGCTCTGAGGTGAAGGTGCGCTTCACTTGGGAGAAGTCTATCAAAGATTTTATGTGGATTTCGGCCCAAGCAGGTGCTATCTACTTCTACAAGTACGGCGTATCAGCCAGCGAAAGCACTCCCTCCGGCGATTTCTTGATTGCTAACAAAAATACCATTCCTTTCTATATGAATATCTCCTTGAACTTGGTGTCGCCTTAGTTTTTGGCTATACTTCACAAAAAAAGAGGCTGTCCTTGCGGGCAGCCTCTTTTTTTATGAAGTTGATGTAAAGCTTTTAGCTTTTCTTCTGTCTGGTCCACTTGTCTGTTCTACCAAACATAGACACCCCGATATAGCCGCGCACATTTAGTACATTCTCGCCTTCTATTTCGATAGTACAATTGTACGTTTGACCATTTTTAGGGTCGTAGATAGTTCCTTTCTCCCATTTGCCTTTACCAACGTACTCGAAGCCTACCAAGTTGGCCAAGCCAATAACTTTGTTGGAGCGCTTGCTCTCGTCGGGGTTGTTTTTGTCCACTTTGGGGTTACCACTTTCATCGTTGGGCTCTTTGAGCCATACGATTCTGCCAAAGTATTTGCCTGATTTAGCTTTTTTTATGTCAATCAAAGCGGTACCTTCTCCGTTTTTCCATACACCGAGGAGTTTGTCAGCATCGCTGTCTTGCGCTACGGCAAAGCTCAGAGCAGCAAAAAGCAAAAAGGCACTAAAGAATAATTTAGACTTCCACATAAGCATTTTATGTTTTAGAGTGAAACGTTGAAAATATGAGTATTTTCTACAAAAATAGTATTGTTTGGAGATTAAACAAGATTTGTACCAATTAAATCTCTGCATTATTCTCGGAGCAATAAGTCGAGTTGTCGGAGGGCAGTTTGGTTGCGGGTTTCATAGATGGTGCGGATAAGGCTTTCCTTTTCTTTTTTGGTGAGATGCCAGCTCAGAGCAGCCCTGTCGGTAAGTATGATGCGATTGGGGTCTATTTCTATCTTTCCGTCGCGCTTGTCCTGAATTTCCTGTAAGTTTTTCGACACAGGCACATATTGAAACTCCACCCGATGTACTTTCACATCTTTGCTAAACCACGACTGCGCCATCTCCACCAAGTCGTCGTTGTGCATATCTTGAAAATACTCCTGATTCGTATAGATGGTTTCGAGGGGCGTAAAGATACGTTGAAAGAGCGAAGGTTCAATACTTTTGGCAATGGGGCGGTCTTTTTGGGTATCACGTATCGAGACAATCACCACACCGGAGGTATTCTCCTGAATCCATTTTTTAAATACAAAAATAAAACGTGTGGCCACCGATACCCCAAAGTTGTCGCTGAGGCCTGCATCCATAATCTCCATAACAGGCTGGCTGGGTAGCTTGATGTTGGGCGTTACGTAGGGGAAGGTGGCACTCATACGCAGGGCGGTGAGGAAACGTAGATTTTCGGCTTCTTGCTCTTTGAAGAAGCGTAAAAACTCTACGCCTTTTACTTTTTGGTTGAGGAAGCGTGTCTGAAAAATACTGGGTACATTCATATACGATACGTGCTGAGGCGATACGTAGAGCTTGCGCCCGTCATTGACGATGGTGGGCGAGAGAATCATCATCGGAATCAGGGCTTGCAGCTCCGGCTCTTTGTAGTCGCAAAGGGGCTTATCGAGGATGCCGCCCGTATTTTTATTGAGCTGCTGCTCAAAAGCATAGCCCCTGTCTTTGCGGTGGTTCAGACCTTTGTAGCGAAACTCTTGGTAGCGGAAGAAGATATCATTGACAATCCAATTGAAAGCGATGCTGTTTAGGTGGTCGCGGGCGATATTGTCTAAATATTGGGGAGCGTAGATATTGATATTCTCGCCTTGTTGCTTGCGCAGCAGCAGCTCTCTGTAATAAGCCGCTCCTACCATCCCTCCCGAAGCCCCCGTAATGAGCTGGGTGTGCTCCATGAGCCTTCCGGCCAAGGTGCTGTCCACGTGCTGGAGGGTGCGCATCGTCCACACGCAAGCCCGATGGCCACCGCCACTGGTACAGATAAATACCATTTTGGGCTTTTTATCTTTCGGAAACTTCGCACGCCAATTATTGAGGGCAATGGTGGTGGTTTTTACATCGTCCAGAAAGATAGAATCTTTGGTAAGCTCTCTTACGCTGCGGAGTGAGTATTGTGCCCTTGGCACACTGTAGTTGAGGCCATAAGCCTGAAAAGTGAGCTGAAAAAGTTGCTGCTTGGCCAGCGTATTTACCAGAAATACTCCTATAATCAAGGCAAAGACCGCCCAGCCGCGTAGCCAAAAAGAGATAGCTCCCGTAAACATCACCACGATTGTGAGCAATAGCAATACACTGGCACCTGCCGGAATCTGAAAATAGGGATTGTCGCGGTAAGTACCCAGCAGCAAAATCAAGAAAAAGATAGTGGATTGAATGATGATGGAGTTGAGATGGTT
>DAIQNQ010000006.1:6469-18553 GCA_036788275.1 Thermonemataceae bacterium | reverse complement strand
GTACTCCAGAAATTGACCCGGTCCATATACTCAGGCTCCAGAAAAAGATAGGGCAAGCCTATCATAGTGCCGATGCTCTGGGTTACAATGGCCAGTAGCGTTATCCAGATAATCATAATCAGGATATTTTTGCGCATATTGAGCAAGAACAGCTGCACCGGAAAAGAATAAAAAATGCGAGAAAGCACAACTTCCTGTATCAGATAGTGCAGTAGGCGCTTAAAGTATTCCATTAGTAATGAGAGACTTGTGCCGTAATGACACGTATAAAAAATATGATTTTCGCACACAAGATAGAAAGATTCTGTATATGATGCACCATTTTACTGCCAGCCTGCGTTCATATATTGGCATAGTTTTTAAAGACCTTCTTCCAAAAAATCAATGTTTTTTGAACGCATTTTTTGCAGAAACACTTATATTTGTATGTATTTAAACAAGCTTGGGTATATGAAAAAAATCTCGCTTCTCCTCCTTGCATCTTTCCTACTACTGACTTGCCCACTGCAAGCACAACAAGATGAAGACGACGATAAATACAAAAAATTTGAGCAAGAAGCTATCGGTCTTTTGGGCAAAGAGTTTGTACTTTCCAAAACCTATCGCTTCAAATTGGTAAAAGGCGGCGACAATGCTCTGACACACCAACAGTATGTATTCAGCAAAACTTCCAATTATTCGATTGCCATCGCTGGCAACCTCGACAAGCCTGACCAAGTGCAAATTCGCGTATATGATGAGAACAACCAGCTTGTAGCCAAAAACACCAACAATACTACCACGCTACGCTTTACCCCTCCCAAAGGTGGCATCTATCGCATTACCTTCGAGTCCACCTCCGAAAAAGACCTCTTGGCAGTAGGAGCCATCGGCTTTGCCAAAAAAGAGCAATAAGTGCTGCCTGAAAGATATTTTGAGAAAGCCTTTCTTCTTTGCCAGAAGAAAGGCTTTTTTTAATACCTTTGCTCCTCGCAAAAGCATCTCTCTTTTATGCAATACCCTATTCTTACGCTCAAATCGGGCAAAGAGCGCTCCATAGAGCATCGCCACCCTTGGCTATTTTCGGGCGCCGTAAAAACCCTCCCCAATGCCTCAGAAGGCGACATCGTGGCTGTTCACGACAACAAAGGGCAGCTTATGGCCTACGGCTTTTATGCCACCCAAAGCCAGATTACCTGCCGCATGTTTGAGTTTGGCAACGATGCCAAGGTAATAGACCAAAGCTACTGGCAACAAAAAATCGAAAAAGCCCTTGCTTTGCGCCAGCGCTTACTGCCCCCCTCAGCAGGCAATACCTACCGCCTTATCCACGCTGAGGGCGACTTTTTCCCCGGGCTGATTGTAGATGTGTATGACCGCGTGGCTGTGGTGCAGCTGCTTATCAAAGGCACCGAAAGGCTTGCTGATGTGATTGCTGAAGGACTACGCAGCCTTGGCTTTGCATATATCTATCTAAAAACCAAAGAAAGTTCCAAACGCTTTGAAGATATGCGCTTAGAGAAAGGCTGGCTGGGAGCGCCCTTTCCCCAAGCCCAAGTGGAAGTATCGGAAAATGGCTTTCGCTTTTTGGTAGATGTAGAAAAAGGTCAGAAAACAGGCTTTTTTATAGACCAGCGCGACAACCGCCAACTGCTCCAACACTATGCCACAGGCAAACGCGTGCTCAATACCTTTGGCTATACCGGAGGCTTTAGCGTATATGCCTTGGCAGGAGGAGCCACCGAAGTACACTCGGTAGACATCTCGCAGGAGGCCTCCGATACTTGCTTGCAAAATATTGCCCTTAACTTTCCCGAAAAAATCGACTTGCACCAAGCCATTACTGCTGATTGCTTCGACTACCTCCGCCAAATGGAAGAGGCTTATGACCTCATCGTATTAGACCCTCCGGCCTTTGCCAAAACCGCCCGTGCTGTGCCCAATGCCACACGCGGCTACAAGGATATTAACCTGCTTGCTTTCAAAAAAATACGCCCCGGCGGCCTGCTATTTACCTTCTCTTGCTCGGGCAGTATCAGCAAGGAGCTTTTCAGAAAGGTAGTGTTTGGGGCTGCTGCCGATGCAGGCCGAGAAATTCGCATCGTACACCAGCTCACGCAGCCTCCCGACCACCCCGTCAATATCTATCATCCCGAAGGCGAGTACCTAAAAGGATTGGTGCTGTATGTAGAATAAAATCTTTTGAAAGCTTTTTTGCAAAAAAACATTTTTTTATCGTATTTTTGCCTACTTATCACAAAAGCCTCAAATTAATATTCTCATTATAAGGCTCTTAGTGCGGATTTTTGCAATACAAAATCCACGGAGGCATCGTCTGGTGATTCATTCAAACTTATTTATATCCTCGCATGAAATTTACGGTTTCTACTTCCCAACTCCAAAGGCAACTCTCCATCATCAGTGGAGTAATCAGCAATAATCCTATTGTGCCTATCTTAGAGAATTTTCTTTTTGAGTTAGAAAAAGGAGTACTGACCATCAGTGCCTCAGACCTCCAAACCTCCATGATTACCCAGCTTGAGGTAATCAGCGAAGACCGCGGAAGTATTGCCGTACCGTCGCGTATCTTGAGCGAAACCCTCAAAAGCCTGCCCGAACAGCCTATTACCCTGGTGGTAGATGAGGAAAGCTTCACGGTGGAAATTAACTCGGAAAACGGGCGCTACAAGCTCGCCGGAGAGAATGCGATGGACTTCCCCAAAATACCTGCCAATGCCAATGGCAACTCTTTTGAGATTCCCTCACAAGCCCTAAGCCAAGCCATCAACAGTACACTTTTCGCCGCCAGCAGCGATGAGCTACGCCCTGCTATGACAGGGGTGTTTTTTGAACTCAAAAACAATGATGTTACTTTTGTAGCCACCGATGGCAACCGCCTTATCCGCTATCGCCGCAATGACGTAGGCTCCAGCTATGTGGCTTCTATGATTATCCCCAAAAAAGCGCTGGGCTTGCTGAAAGGCGCACTCCCCAATGATGACACACCCGCCAAGGCAGAGTTTAGCAAGTCGAATGCCTTTTTCTCTTTTGGTACTACCCGCATGATTTGCCGCCTGATAGATGAGCGCTTCCCCGACTACGCCAATGCCATTCCGGTAAACAATCCCAATAAAATGGTGATAGACCGCAGCTTGATGCTCAGCTCTTTGAAGCGTATTGCTATTTATGCCAATAAAAGTACACATTTGATTCGCCTGAAAGTGGCCAATGACGAGCTGCATATCTCAGCAGAAGACCTTGATTTTTCTAATGAAGCCAACGAAACCCTCGGCTGCCAATACGATGGTACCGAAATGGAGATTGGTTTCAATGCCAAGTTTTTGATTGAGATGCTCAGCAATCTGAGCGCCAAAGAGGTGCGCTTGGAGATGTCGGCTGCCAACAGAGCGGGCATCCTGACACCACTCGACAACAAAGAGACGCAAGAGGATATTCTGATGCTTTTGATGCCGGTGATGCTCAACAACTACGCATAGTCTTTTGCTAAATGCATAAAAAAAGCGCTTGCTGAGTACAGTAAGCGCTTTTTTTATGCGATATGTTCAGAGGGCTATTAGCTCGATATTGAGCTCCATCATGTCTTGAAAATCTTTTCCGGCTTCTTCCATGTCCTCGTCGCGTGGGTCATAATACCACTTGATAAATACCTCTTTATCATTCTCCTTGATTCTCTCCAGCTTGCGTAACAAATCCAAAATACATTTGGAAGAACTGGTATTGAAGTATTCCAACTTAAAAATAACATTTAAGATGCGCTGGTTTTTTTGTATTCGGAAGGTCTCAGCCCAATCGAAGAGTGGCTGAAAAAATTGCAGGGAGTTTTCAGGAATAGAACGACCCGATATCTCCAAAATGGCAGTAGCCGGATCATAATAAATCTCGGGAGTTCGGTTAGTTTTAACGATGTTTAGTGTTTGCATAGCAATTTTTTTCAAATAGGTAACTAATGTGTAAGGATATTAACATGTAAACAAAATAAGCTGAAAGCGATGTCATTGGCGTTTTTGAAGCGATAACGCAGCTTTTGCCCCGACTTTCTGGCAATGTCTAAGATGCCCAAACCGGCGCCTCCGTGGGCACTGAACTCTTGCGAACCAAGAATATTGAGGTAACTTTCTCGAAGTTTTTCCTCCGAAAGACGGTTTACCCGCTCCAACTGTGTGCGCAGGTTTTCTACTTTTTGGCGAGCTACATAATTGCTGATTCGCAGCTCATAATAGCCTTCGTATTTCAGAATTGTCAGGCGAATCGTCTTAAAACGCTGCTGCTTAATTTCCTCTTCCACACGGAAGTAATTATATACATTTTGCAAAGCCTCTACAATAATATGGACGATTTTTTTGCGCAAGCGCATAGGCTCATCAAAATCTTCCAAACGCTCCTCCACTGACTCCACCAGATGGTCGAGCACTGCCGCTCGCATTTCTCCTTCAAAATGCAGTACAATCTTGTTGGTATAAGGTATATTTTCTTTGAATTGATTCACAGAAGCAGGGGCACTTTTTATGTATTGGTTTATAATTTTCAAAAGTCAAATTTAAAAGGCTATTTCACAGAATTAAGTTTTAGGAAGGAATAAGCCTATGGCAACAATATTAATAAAATTAGAGAATATTGCAAAATTAGCAACTTTTATTTTCTGTAAGCCTGTTTTTTTGTGCGTAAAGGTACAATCTTCTTTTTCCTTCAGATTTGCTGCTTTCTATCCGGTATAGGTAAGGTGCGGCAGCTGGTAGGCTTTGGGCACTATCAACTCCAAATATCCCTCCAAAAGGTGGGTTTGGCAGGCAAGCCTTTCGTCTTCGGCAAGGCGACTGTTCTGGCGGCACTTTTCCTCAAAGCTGCTCAAGTTACTCAAAACAGCCTCTTGATGTAATATCTTGAATTTACAAGTAGTGCAGCGCCCCTTGCCGCCACAAGCCTGCATCCAATCTATGCGCGCCTCTTGGAGGGCTTCTAAGAGGCTCTGCGAGGCTTCGGTGCTACATTGTGTATTATTTAGGTTTTTGATTATGAAATATGACATTATTCTCTAAATTTGTAAAAATAACTAACCTAAAGCCTTTAAAGTTTTGGCCATGGAAAAGTCGCTCAATGTTAATGCCATAGATACCTACAGCCATGATTTGGCCGCCAAGCTGGTACAAAAGTATTTTGCTCAAAAAGACAGCATCTCCGGCAAAGAGATTGTGAGCTTCTCGTCCATAAAGCAAATCAACTTTTTGATTATCAAAATTTTATTTGAAAAGTGGCAAGGAAGCATCGAGCAGTCCAAAACGCCTTTCTTTGACTATGAGCACCCCGATGTCCAGAAAGCCCTTGGTACGTATGCCAATGTACTCTCGCAGCATATTGTTATTGGAGAGCAGTTTTTCAGACCCTTGGTGCACCAGGCTTGCCAAGAGATGTTGCTTCTGTTGCTCAATCCCTACGAGTACCATATCCATGAAATAGGCAAGCTTCGCCAAAGCAGTATTGAGCTGAATACCCTCAAAAACTTGCTGAAATACCTCCATATCAATCGCTTCTTGATGCAAGAACTGATTGATGATGCCGCCTCTCAAGGCAACAGCGTAGCCCTCTCGGAGCTGATTACCAGCTTCCGACTCATTTATCAAATGAACAAAGACCGCCTCGAAGATGTAGAGCAACACCTCGAAATACTCAATCGCCTGCATCCCTGCACCTTGGAGATGTTTCTTTCTGAAGAAAACTTGCCGGATATGAACCCCTATCAGGACAATGAAAAACCACTCATTCCGATTCCTGAAGCAGAAGAAATTCCGGTGCAAGAGCCTGCCATCGTACCTCAAAGTAATGGCAACGCTTCAAAAATACAATATGAGGAAGAAGAGGAAAAGGCCAACCTAAACGCCAATACCCTCAACGACCGTTTCAAAAAGGAAGAAAGCACCCTGAATGAGCGTTTCAAAGAAAATCAAAAAATAGACAACCTCCGCAGCTACATCAGCGTCAATGAGCGTTTTCTGTTTATCTCTGAGCTTTTCAAAGGCAATCACACTGCCTTCAATATGTGTATCAATGAGCTGGAGCAATGCAGCAACCTCAAAGAAGCCGAGCAATTACTCCAAAACGACTACATCTCGCGCTATCAGTGGGATATTGGTCAAGGGCAGGCTGCTGTACTCATAAGCCTTGTCAAAAGAAGATTTTAAGCCAATTTTTTAATTCAATTTTATGCGATTTACGCTACTACTCTTACTACCCGCTCTTTTGCTTTGGAATTGCCAAAGCAGCAAAAACTCTAAAAACGGCCAAACAGATAGCGCCATGCAAGCTTGCGAAACAGATGTGCGCCAAGGGATTCTCATCAAGGTAATCTGGAAAGAGGGCAACTTTATGCCCAGCCCCGATGGCAACAAAGCTCCCACAGGCCAACCGGTAGTACGCGAAATCTATGTACATGCCCTCACCACACAGAGCGCCACTACACAAACAGAAATCCCTTTCTACGAACGCATCAATACCAAGCTCCAGGCCAAGGCCTCTTCCAATGCACAAGGCTGTGTGGTATTTGCGCTTCCCGAAGGGACATACAGCATTTTCTCGAAAGAACCCAAAGGTTTTTGGGCAAATATGTTTGATGGACAAGGGCATATTTTTCCCGTAGAAGTGAAAAAAGATGCCCTCACCGAAATAGAATTTGTAATTGACTACGAAGCCGCCTATTAGCCCAGTAGCGGCAGCTTGTCGAGATTCACGAAGGTAATTCTATCAAACTCATCGGTACTGATGGCCACCGTAGAGTCTTTATGGATGCGCCCCGAAATAATCTCTTTAGAAAGCTCATTGAGAATGCGCTTTTGTACCGCCCTGCGGAGCGGCCTCGCCCCAAATTGTGGGTCGTAGCCTACCTCTGCCAAGAGGTCCAACACGCGGTCGTCGGCTTCTATAAAAATACCACTTTCGCGAAGCAAACTCTTGAGTTGGGCAATTTGTATATGCACAATTTTGCGTATTTCGGCACGGCTCAAGGGCTTAAACATCACAAGTTCATCTATACGGTTCAAAAACTCCGGCCTCAATGCCTTTTTGAGCATCTCAAAAACCATTTCTTTAGTTTCTTCCATAGTATCGAAGATTTTTTCTTCAGATACACCCTCAAAGCGCTCCTGAATGAGCGAAGCACCCATATTGGAAGTCATGATGATGATGGTATTGCGGAAGTTGGCAGTGCGCCCTTTGTTGTCGGTAAGCCTGCCTTCGTCGAGCACTTGCAGCAATACGTTGAATACATCGGGATGTGCCTTTTCGATTTCGTCTAAAAGCACCACACTGTAAGGCTTGCGGCGCACGGCCTCGGTAAGCTGCCCGCCTTCTTCATAGCCCACATAACCCGGAGGCGCTCCCACCAAGCGGCTCACGGCGTGGCGCTCTTGGTACTCGCTCATATCTATGCGCACCATGCTGTTGTCGTCGTTGAAGAGGTACTCGGCCAAGGCTTTGGCCAGCTCTGTTTTGCCTACGCCCGTAGAACCCAAGAAGATAAAAGAGCCCAGCGGCCTTTTGGGGTCTTGGAGGCCTGCACGGCTGCGGCGCACTGCATCGGCCACCGCCTGAATGGCCTGCTCCTGCCCTGCTACTCTCTTGCCCAGCTCTGCCTCTAAGTGGAGGAGCTTCTCGCGGTCGCTTTGGAGCATTTTGGCTACCGGAATCCCCGTAGCTTTGGCCACCACTTCGGCGATGTCTTCGGAGCTTACTTCTTCTTTGAGCATAGAGTTTTCGCCTTGCATAGCTTGCAGCTTGAGGCGCAACTCTTCTAAGCTTTTTTCGGCTTCGGTAATTTTGCCGTAGCGCAGCTCTGCCACGCGCCCATAGTCGCCGGAGCGCTCAGCTTGCTCGGCCTCGATGCGAAACTGCTCGATGCTGGCTTTTACTCTTTGCACTTGGTCCACCACCGATTTTTCATTTTGCCATTTGGCCAAGAGGCTGTCGCGCTTTTCGCTCAATTCGGCAATTTCTTTGGAAAGGAGCGCTTCTTTATCTTTGTCTTGCTCTCTTCTGATGGCTTCGCGCTCAATCTCCAGCTGCATCACCTTGCGGTTCAGCTCGTCGAGTTCTTCGGGCATAGAGTCTATTTCGATGCGCAGCTTCGAGGCGGCCTCGTCCATCAAGTCTATGGCTTTGTCGGGCAGGAAGCGGTCGGAAATGTAGCGGTGCGAAAGCTCCACGGCAGCAATGATGGCATCGTCTTTAATGCGCACTCCGTGGTGGAGTTCGTATTTTTCTTTCAGCCCACGCAAGATGGAGATGGCATCTTGTACATCCGGTTCATCTACTATTATCGGTTGGAAGCGCCGCTCCAAGGCCTTGTCTTTTTCGATATACTTTTGGTATTCTTTGAGCGTAGTCGCTCCGATAGCGTGGAGTTCGCCTCTGGCCAATGCAGGCTTGAGGAGGTTGGCAGCATCCATGGCGCTGTCGCCTCCGGCACCTGCCCCAATCAAGGTATGAATTTCATCTATAAAAAGTATGATTTCACCGTCAGAATCCACCACTTCTTTGATGACGGCCTTGAGCCTTTCTTCAAACTCTCCCTTGTATTTGGCACCTGCCACGAGCAAGCCCATGTCGAGAGAGACAATGGTTTTGGATTTCAGGTTTTCAGGCACATCGCCTGTTACGATGCGCTGTGCCAGTCCCTCTGCAATGGCTGTTTTGCCCACACCGGGCTCTCCAAGTAGGATAGGATTGTTTTTGGTACGGCGAGAAAGGATCTGAAGCATACGACGTATCTCTTCGTCGCGACCAATCACAGGGTCTAACTTGCCTCTGCGGGCCAAATCATTGAGATTTTTGGAATATCTCTCCAGCGATTTGTATTTGGCTTCGGCATTTTGGTCGGTTACGCGGCTATTGCCTCGCAGCTCTTTGATGGCGGCGAGCAATGTTTGCTCGGCAAAGCCCAAGTCTTTCATCTGCTGTGCCACACGGTCGCGGCCTGCCAATAGACCCAGCAAAAGATGCTCTATGGCCACGTACTCATCTTTGAGTTGGGGCAAGTATTGCTCGGCCTGCTGCAAGGCGCGTGCGGCATCATTAGAAAAATAAGGAGCATCGCCACTCGACTTGGGATAGGTGGCGATGATTTCGTCAATTTTATTATTGAGGATTTGCTTATGAACGCTCAGCTTGTTGAGAATGAAATTGCTCACGTTTTCATCGCTTTGGAGCAAACCCTTCAGCAAGTGCCCTGTTTCGACGATGGGCTGTTGGTTGCCGAGGGCTATCTGCGAGGCTTTCTGAATGGCCTCTTGTGTCTTAATGGTATATTGGTTGAAGTTCATGGTTGCAGAGAATTATGCGTTTACGGAAGCAGGCAGAGCAATTTCACTTCCAAGCTTCACGAGTAGCTATTTTGGCAGTATTTTTCTATTAAACAAAATATTATTTGTCTTTTTGTCAGAAAAATCTCCAAATACAGTCTTTCGAGCCTGCTATTTTGGCGGATTTAGGCATACTCTTGTAAGCTTTGGAGGTCTTTCCAGAGTTGGCGGATTACCTCTCGGCTTTCGGGGTCGTAACGCCAATTGTTGTCGAAGCTACGAATAATATCGGGATTGGGGTAGTTAGAAATCGTAAGGCTGTGAAACTTGGTATCTTTTTGTTGCTCTTGGCGGATTTTTTTGAGGACATCTTCTCTGATATCAAACATCACAAAATCGGAGACCACCAGCACATCGGCCTGCTTGTAGTCGTTGCTTTGCAGCATTTGCAGTGCCTCGATGAGCGCCGGACTCACATCCGTACCTCCATAAAAAGACATACTCAAAAACTTGAGCAGCATCTCCATAGACTGCGACAAGTCGAGGAGGTTGAGGGTTTTGATACCGATGGAGAAATTAATCAAATAAGCTTTTCTTTGCTCCTTGGCGGCCATTTTCAAAATCGCAAAGCAGAGTGTTTTAGCAATGCGCTCCGGCAGGCCTTCCATCGAGCCGCTGGTATCTATACAGATGATAAAAGGCCCTTTTTCTTTGCGTTTGATGCGTTGCTGACGGATATGGTTCACTTGGTCGCTCGTAACCAAGCTTTTGCCTTGGTAGCGAAAACTGAGCAGGGCTTTGTCGGCGTATTTTTTCAGAAAAACGCTCTCCGTTTCGGGCAAGCCCAAGAAGGCCATTTCGGAGGGCAGCACATTGGGCAGGTGGTTGTCGGTATGAATGCCACCTATTTCAGATTTTTTATCGAAATCGTCCACCCAAGCCTTTTTTACAATGATGTTTTCGTAGAGTTCTTCTTCGGTTTCTATTTCGGCTTCGCGCATTTTGCCCAGCATATCGGCCAGCTCTTGTATAGACTGTTCGTTTTGGAGAATTTCGGCATATTGTTGGAGCAGCTCGAAGCCCACTTCTTGCCACTTGCCCGAGGACATATCCCAGAGGCGCCCTACTTCGTTGGCAAAGGGCGAAATAATTTGCAGCAGCTTGAGCAGTTCTTCTACTTTGGCGTAGAGCATCTCGCAGAAAAGTTCTCGCTGCTTGTCTATTTGCTCCAATTCATATTGCAATCTTTTGGCTGTGAGGAGCGCGCGCCATTGCGCCAGCAAGTCTTCGATAAGGATTTCGAGGGCAGCCAGCTCTTCGGTATATTCTTTTTCTTTGCGCTCCAAGGCGTAGGCATCCACGGGGGCGAGTAGCTGTTCAAATTTGAGCTCATAGAAGCTAATGTCTATTTCGGCTACAGTATAATGCTCTTTGAGGAAGTTGGTGAGGTGGTACCAGCTCCGCACCCAAAGGAAGGCCGGTTTGCCAGCCCAACGGTTTAGCTCGTCTATTTCGTCTTGGTAAGGCGAATCTTTTTGAATTTTCTCGTAGGTTTTGCGCATCCATTTTAGCACATCGCCTATCACCTGCTCGGCCAAGCGCTCGTGTTGTTGGGTGGCTTTGAGCAAGCCACTGTGTTCAAATATCTTGTCGAGGGCTTTTTGAAGATAGGCCGCCTCTGTGCGGGCTGGAGCAGCTTTGGAGGGATTTTGAGAAGGAGCTTGTACTTTTTGAAGGAGATAGTCCACCAGCATTTCGCGGGTGGGGCGGTCGAACATCTGACCGAATTCTATAAATTGAGAAAAATCTTGTCGCTGCATAAAAAGGATTTATGATAGTAACATACAAAAGCCCTTGCAGGTTTTGAGCTACTGCAAGGGCTGTGCAAAGAGGCGCTATACCTCTGTTTTCTATACTATACTTTCTCGATAATCATGGCCGAAGCACCACCACCACCGTTGCAAATGGCTATCATACCATATTTGCCGCCTTTGTGTTGCAGCACGTTGTTGAGGGTAGTAAGGATACGCACACCCGAAGCACCGAGTGGGTGGCCTAAGGCTACGGCACCACCAAATACGTTTACTTTGGCAGGGTCAATGTCCATTACTTTGTTGAAAGCCAAAGTTACTACGGCAAAGGCCTCGTTTACTTCAAAGAAGCTGATGTCTTCTTTGGTCAATCCGGCTCTTTGTAGGGCGATAGGCGCAGCTTTGGTAGGCGCTGTGGTAAACCACTCCGGCTCGTGGGCGGCATCGGCAAAGCTCACGATACGTGCCAAGGGAGTAAGCCCCAAAGCTTTGAGTTTTTCTTCGCTTACCAATACCAATGCCGAAGCACCATCATTGATTTTGGAGGCATTGGCGGCGGTTACGGTACCATCAGGCGTAAAGGCAGGGCGCAGACCGGGGATTTTGTCAAAAAATACTTTTTTGTATTCTTCGTCTTCGCTTATCAATACGGGCTCGCCTTTGCGTTGGGGAATCTCTACGGGTACAATTTCCTTAGAGAAATTGCCGTTTCCGGTATTTTCGGCAGCAAACTTATAGGAGTTTACTGTGAACTCGTCTTGCTGCTCTCTGGTGATTTCGTATTTTTTGGCAGTAGCATCGGCAAATACGCCCATGGCTTTTTTCTGATATACATCTTCGAGGCCATCGCGCACGAGGCCGTCCAAAAACTCTGCATTGCCGTATTTGTATCCGAAACGTGCATTAGGCACATAAAAAGGAATGGCCGACATGTTTTCCATTCCTCCGGCTACTACCACGTCGTTGTGGCCGAGCATAATGCTCTG
>DAIQNQ010000006.1:0-6369 GCA_036788275.1 Thermonemataceae bacterium | reverse complement strand
TATTTGTTTGTTTATGTTAAAAAAATGAAGAATTTAGTAATTAAGTTTCAAGTCTTTAGAAAATACTTTTACCAATCCGGGCGCTCATTCCTTCCTTTACTTTTTTGGGCTTTTTGCTGCTGTTGTTGGATATACTGAAGTTCATTTTCTTTGAGGGCTTCCAACATCATACGGGCTTTTTCTTCACTCATTTCCAGCTCTTCTATTTGCTTTTGGGTAGAGGGCTGTGCTTCTCTTTCACTATTTTCTCTTTCCGGATTCTCTTGTTGGTCTTGGTTTTCTTGAGACTTTTCTGCGTCCTCTTTTTCTTGCTCTTCGGGATTTGGGTCTTGCTTAGGAGGCATCTGTTCCTGCAGCTTTCTGTTGATTAGCTCATAATTATAGCGTGCTATCTCGTTGTAGGGGTCTTGGCGAAGGGCATTCTTGTAATGTTCCAATGCTTGCTCCAGTTGTTGCTGGCGGTAGGCCAGTAGCCCCATTTGGGCATAAGCCTTGGCGGCCAAGCCCGGAAAAGGCTGTTGAACGGTAAGCTCATAAAATCTTTGGGCAAGGGGCAGCTCTTGGTTGTGAAAGTAGCTGTTGGATAAATTGAGCAAAAGGGCGGGACTTTGCCATTGCAGCTCTGTAAGGATTTTCTCGTAAGATTCCTTCGACCGAGGGTACTCTTGCGCCTTGTAAGCGGAGGCAGCTTCGGTAAGAAGACGATTGACATAAGTAACCCTAAAAATGGGATTATCAGGCCACTGGAGCAATAATAAAGCAACAAGAGATGCCAAGAGTGTTTTCATAGCTTCATAACTCTGACGGTGAGGAGTACATCCAAAATTACAAAAAATAAAGCGCTCCACAAAAAGTAGAGATACTTATTCGCCTTGAGGTCTATTTCTCGGCTTTCTTTCAGCTCTCCCTTGATTTCCTGCACCGTAGCAATGAGCTGGGGCATTTGGTTGAGGCGCTCATTGATTTCAAAATAGCGTCCGTTGGCCTTTCGGGCTATTTGGCGCAGGGTGTTGCTCTCGAGTTTGGTAATTACCTCCTTGCCTTCTCCGTCTTTCTTGAAGCCGGAGCGCTCCGGTATTTTGCCCCCCTCGCCAGTACCAATACCCACTGTAAAAATACGTGTACCTTTTTCTTCAAGCTTTTGCACCATTTCTTGGGTTTCCTGCCCAAAGTCTTCTCCATCACTCAAGAGGATTACGATTTTACCGATATTGCCTTCTATGCCGATACTTTGTTCTTTCTCTACCTTTTCCATCACAATTTTGAGTGCCGAGGCAAAATCAGTTCCCCCGGAGTAGCTTACATTGGTACTGAGCGTTTTCAGGAAGATGTCTGTGAGGATACGGTGGTCGTGGGTCAGTGGACATTGCAAGAAGGCCTCCGAAGAAAAAACTACCAAAGCGATACGTGCCGATTTGATGTTGTCCACAAAGTTTTTGAGCTCGTACTTGGCTTTTTCGAGGCGCGAGGGTTGTATATCGGTGGCATTCATAGATTGTGAGATGTCCACTAACAAAAAAATGTCCTTGCCATCTATCTTTACTTCTTGCTTTTCAATCCCCAAAATAGGCCCTAAAGCGGCAATTAATATCAATACAAAATAAATGCTCCGTATGATGGGCTTCACCAATACATAGCGCAGGCGTGTTTTGAGGAGGCGGGCCTTGCGTACGTGGAGTGTCCAATAGTACAAATACAGCAGCACAAAGCTTCCCAGCAGGAGGTATTCTAAAAGTGATATGTCTTTATAAAAAGCCATTAGATATTCAAGCTAAAGACTGCTTTTATCAAAACAAAAAGGCAGCAAAGCAGCGATAGAAGCAAACTCATAAATACAGCCCCCCTCACCTTGCATCAGAATCGGAATGGCTTGGGCTTGCTTTACCTCGTACTCTAGCAAAGATTGGCGGCAGGCACCACAAGGCGATATCGAAATGAAGGCATCTTGCTTGGCCGGACGCGCGGCGATGGCAATCATCTTTATTTTTTGGTCGGGATAGCGTGCACCCGTATAAAAAATGGCTGTACGCTCGGCACAAAGCCCCGAAGGATAAGCGGCATTTTCTTGGTTGGCACCTTGCACTATCTCTCCGCCTTCGAGCAAGATGGCTGCTCCCACAAAAAACTGCGAGTAAGGTGCATAAGCCCCCTCAGAGGCGACTTCGGCAGCTTGGAGCAAGCTGTACTGCTCGGCGCTGAGTGCTTCTTTGGAAGGGTATTGCTTTACTTGGATGGTGATTTCTCTGAGTTGGTACAAATCTAAGTGCTTTTAAATGTGTAAAGAAAGCCCTGACAGGTTTGCTATCAGGGCTTATGAATCAGTATCAAGGCACTTGGCTAATCTACTTTCATTACCCAGCCGTATTCGTCGGGTATCAGACCGTGCTTGAGGTCGTTGAGGGTTTGGAGCACCTTGTTGGAGAAGCTGCGTGTTTCGATAGCAGGCAAATGGTAGTCTGCACCTTCGTGGTGCATGAGTACAATGTGCGCGATGGTAGCAGCCGTTCCTGCGCCAAATACCTCATCCAGCTCGTTATTTTTTAGGTATTCTACAATCTCCGTTACAGGTACTTTTCTTTCTTGTACCTCGTAGCCCCAGTCTTTGGCAAGCTGGAGTACACTGCGGCGTGTGATGCCGTCTAAAATGGTATCTCCAAGCACAGGCGTAATGATGGTATTGCCTTTTCGGAAGATGATATTCATCGTACCTGATTCCTCGATATACTTATGCTCCTTGCCATCGGTCCATACCAATTGATGATAGCCTTTTTGCTGGTTCATACGTGCCGGATAAAGCGAAATCGCATAGTTGGCGGCAGTTTTGGCAAAGCCCGTACCCCCTTCGATGGCGCGGGTATAATGCGTTTCTATCTTCACCTTTACAGGTTCGGTATAATAAGTACCCACCGGACAAGTGAATATCACAAATTTGTAGGATTCTGCCGGACGAATACCGATAAACTCCTCAGAAGCAAACATAAAAGGACGGATGTACAGCGAGCCACCGGGCACTTTGGGTATCCATTCTTTGTCCACTTGCAAGAGCTGTTTCAGCCCTTCCATAAAAATCTCTTTAGGGACAGCCGGCATACACATACGCTCAGCAGACTTCACCATGCGCTCGTAGTTGTCTTCTGGGCGAAACACTAATGCTTCTCCGGCATCATTCAGATAAGCCTTGAGGCCTTCGAAGATGGTTTGACCATAATGCAAGGTAGCATTGGCGGGGCTGATACTGAGGTTTCCGAAAGGCACAATTTGGCACTGCGTCCACTGGCCATTTTCGTAGTCAGCCACAAGCATGTGGTCGGAGAAGACCCGCCCAAATTTCAAATCGTTGAAGTTTACCTCCGGCAGGCGTGAATTTGTAGTAAGTTGTACTTCTATATTCAATGTATCTATCATTTTGAATGGGACATTTTGTTGGTACTCAATAGAAAAAGATAATTGTATGTATGCTGTTTGTATGTATTTCTTCTACATGACTATGGCAGGGTACTTTTTGTTTGGCTTGGGCTTTAAAGTCTTGCTTTCCAAGGAATTTCAGCTACCCGTAGCTCTTCGTGCATCTTACGACACAACATAAAGAGGTAATCGGAGAGGCGATTGAGATATACAATAATCAAATCTTCTACGTAATCCTCTTGGCCCAGCTTGATGGTGAGGCGCTCGGCGCGCCTACACACACAACGTGCCACATGTCCAAAAGAGATGGCTGTATGCCCTCCGGGCAGTATGAAAGCCCTCATTTCGGGGAGCGTTTGACTCATTTTATCCATTTCCTCTTCCAAAAGCGTAATATCTTCTTCTCTAAGAATCGGAATTTTCTTTTTGGACTTATCGTGCTCTGTGGCCAGATTGGCCCCAATCGTAAAGAGGCGGTCTTGTATCTCTTTGAGCAAATCCCTGCGACCTTCGTTTACTTCTTGGTCGCGCACCAAGCCGATATAGGAATTCAGCTCGTCAATGGTGCCATAGGCTTCGATACGACTGTTGAATTTATAGACGCGTGCGCCTCCAATAAGGGAGGTTTGACCTTTGTCGCCGGTTTTGGTATATATTTTCATGCAAAATAAAATCTATGTGAAGTGCCTATGATAGCTGACAAATATAATAAAATTTCTAAAAAACTCCTTTCAGCTTTGCTAAATACTTCTGTATATAAGGGCTTTCAGGATTGGCTTTACTGCTTTGTAAAAAACGAAAAGACCTGCTGATTATTTCTCAACAGGTCTTTTTTGTGTGTAGCTCAGCCCGACAAAAGGACTTTACTTTTGTACGCCTTCGGCCAGCAGCTTGATGCGGTTGTTCAATACTTCTACTACGCCGCCTTCTACCCGAAGGAGCGCCTCTTGGTTGTCGAGGGTTTTGTATTTCACTGTACCAGTTTCGAGGGTCGAAATAATGGCCGCGTGGTTTTTGAGTACCTGAAAGCTGCCCTTCTTTCCGGGAAAGGTGGCAGATAGCACCTCGCCTGCAAACACGGTCTGGTCGGGAGTAATAATTTCTAAAAACATATCTCAGGCGGTTATTTCAAGAATGAAAACAAAGACGGCCTACGGAGAGGCCGCCTTTTATATATTTCTATTTTTTGGTTTCGGCCAAGATTTTCTCTCCTTTGGCAATGGCCTGCTCGATGGTACCCACCAAGTTGAAAGCTGCCTCGGGGAGGTGGTCTAATTCACCGTCGAGAATCATGTTGAAACCTTTGATGGTATCTTTGATGTCCACCAGCTCGCCTTTCAAGCCTGTAAACTGCTCAGCTACGTGGAAAGGCTGCGAGAGGAAGCGCTGCACACGACGGGCGCGGCTTACTACGAGTTTGTCTTCGTCGGAGAGTTCGTCCATACCCAAGATAGCAATGATGTCTTGCAATTCTTTGTAGCGCTGGAGAATTTCCTTCACACGCTGCGTACAACGGTAGTGCTCTTCGCCTACGATTTCAGGCATCAAGATACGTGAAGTAGAATCAAGAGGATCCACCGCAGGATAAATCCCCAACTCGGCAATCTTACGGCTCAATACCGTAGTAGCATCCAAGTGCGCAAAGGTAGTAGCAGGCGCAGGGTCAGTCAAGTCATCGGCAGGTACATATACCGCTTGTACCGAAGTGATAGAACCGTTTTTGGTAGAAGTAATACGCTCCTGCATCAAGCCCATTTCGCTGGCAAGTGTAGGCTGATAACCTACGGCAGAAGGCATACGCCCCAAGAGGGCTGATACTTCGGAACCGGCTTGCGTAAAGCGGAAGATATTGTCAATAAAGAAAAGGATGTCATTGCCTTTGCCGGTGCCATCGCCATCGCGGAAGTACTCGGCAATCGCCAAACCTGAAAGGGCTACACGGGCACGTGCTCCCGGAGGCTCGTTCATCTGTCCGAATACGAAAGTAGCCTGAGACTTGAGCATCTCTTCCATATCTACTTTGTCGAGATCCCAATTTCCTTCTTCCATACCGTGTTTGAAGGCTTCACCATATTTGATGATGCCCGCTTCAATCATCTCGCGGAGGAGGTCATTTCCTTCGCGGGTTCTTTCGCCTACGCCTGCAAAAACTGAAAGCCCTGCATAAGCTTTGGCAATATTGTTAATCAATTCCTGAATCAATACTGTTTTTCCTACACCGGCTCCCCCAAACAAACCAATTTTACCACCTTTGGCGTAGGGTTCAATCAGGTCAATTACCTTGATACCTGTGTAAAGGATTTCGGTAGAAGTGGCCAAGTCCTCAAATTTAGGCGCTACATTGTGGATAGAGCGTCTTTGTTCTTTTTTGGGCTGACGGAGGCCGTCAATGGCTTCTCCTACCACATTGAAGAGGCGACCTTTGATTTCGGGGCCGATAGGCATCGAGATAGTCTCTCCCAAATCTACTACTTCCATACCACGTTGCAGGCCGTCGGTACTGTCCATGGCGATAGCACGCACACGGTCTTCGCCCAAGTGCTGCTGGCATTCTAAGATTACTTCCTGGCCATTTGGTTTCGTAACTTTCAGAGCGTTAAGGATTTGGGGAAGGGCAGTGCCTTCGGTAGAGAAACTCACATCTACCACCGGACCGATTACTTGGGTAATTGTACCAATATTTGCCATATAAATTTTAGACTTGTATGTATTTGTCTTTGAGATACTGAAAATTCAAGGGGCAAATTTAGTGTAATAATTAGTTAATACAAAAAAATACACAAAAAAGAAAAAGCCACAAATGCTTGTGGCTTTTAGGTATTATCTGATAGATTTTAACTACAAAAATTTGTAGCCTACTGTGAGCTGGATAGAGTTGAGGTAAGGACTTTCGGAGTCGTCTTTGCCAATACGAGTAAGTCCAAGCTGGTAGCGCAGGTCTATGGCCAGCTTAGAGATATCTAC
>DAIQNQ010000005.1:25259-50330 GCA_036788275.1 Thermonemataceae bacterium | reverse complement strand
TGAACGAACTGGTAAATATGAAGTTGATAGCACTTGAAGACAGATGAAAACTACTACCAACGGTGCTACTTCGGGTGTATTCTGAGCGGGAAGTTAGCGAAGCCAAACTCTCCCGAACACAAAGCTCAGAAGGCAAAGACAATTTAGTATAAGTATTCGATGCTTTAGTGCTTTTTATTTCGCCCCGCTGGGGCTTTTTTTCTTTTATTACTTTGTCTATGAGGATAGCGCCCCTATGGAGCTGGGAAGAAATCGCTTATAAGCCCCAGAGGGGTAGTATGTTCATAGTTTTTTGATAGGCAAAGATAAAAAGCTCCGTAGGAGCGACATAGAGAAGCGTTTCATCAAAGGAAAAGGAAATCTTGTTAAACGCTTTCATTCATTGTGAAAAGCCTAATATAGACACACAAAAAAGCAGATACGCGCCGTTTGTGTATCTGCTTTTTTGTGCTTTTTAATCTTAAATATGAATCGGGCGGTTTTCGGTAGCTGCCAAGCAGGCCTCTTTTACAGCCTCCATGTAGGTAGGGTGTGCGTGCGACATACGCGACACGTCTTCGGCAGAAGCACGGTACTCCATGGCCGTTACGCCGGCGGCAATCATATCGGCAGCACGCGCCCCGATGATGTGCATACCCAAAATCTCGTCGGTATCTTTGTGCGCGATTACCTTCACCAGACCGTCTAAATCCATACTGGCACGGGCACGCCCCAAGGCACGGAAGGGGAAAGAGCCTACTTTGTAAGGGATATTGGCGCTTTTCACTTCTTCTTCGGTATGGCCTACGGAAGCTACTTCGGGCCAAGTATATACTACATTCGGAATGAGCAGGTAATTGATGTGCGGCTTTTGTCCGGCAATGCGCTCTGCTACAAAAGTACCTTCTTCTTCGGCTTTGTGGGCGAGCATGGCTCCTTTTACCACATCGCCGATGGCATAAATACCGGGAATGGACGTTTCCAAATGCTCGTTTACGGGGATTCTACCGCGCTCATCTACTTTCAGACCGATTTTGTCGAGGCCAAGGCTGTCGGTATAAGGTTTTCTGCCGATGGCCACCAAGCAGTATTCGGCTTTAAACTCCACTTCTTCGCCTTTTGTATTTTGGGCTTTTACTACTACCTCTTTACCCTTATTTTCGGCGCTCATTACTTTGTGGCTGAAGTTGAACTGGATTCCCAATTTTTTGAGGGCCTTAAAGAGCTCCTTGCCCATGGTTTTGTCCATAGTAGGAATCATGCTGTCGAGGTACTCTATCATGGTTACTTGTGTACCCAAGCGGGCATACACCGAGCCCATTTCGGCACCAATCACCCCTGCGCCAATCACAATCATAGATTTGGGCAGCTTTTCGAGGCTGAGCGCTTCGGTAGAAGAGATGATACGCTTTTTGTCGAAAGCAACAGTAGGAATGGTGGCAGGCTTCGAGCCTGTGGCAATGATGATGTGCTTGCTGGTGATTTGCTCTGTTTTGCCATCGTTGAGGGCGATGCTAACGGTATTTTTATCCACAAAAGAGCCGTGGCCAAAGTAAGTAGTGATTTTATTTTTGTCCATCAGCATTTTTACACCGCCGTTGGTTTGCTTTACCACTTCGTCTTTGCGCAAAATCATCTGCTTAAAATCCACCTTGAGGTCTTTGAGGGCAATGCCGTGGGTAGCGAAGCTGTGAGCGGCATTGTAAAAATGCTCCGAGGAGTCGAGCAGGGCTTTGGAAGGAATACAGCCTACATTGAGGCAAGTGCCACCAAGGGCATTATAACGTTCGATAATGGCTGTTTTGAAACCCAGTTGGGCGGCACGGATAGCGGCTACATAGCCACCGGGACCTGAACCGATGACGGTTACGTCGTATTGCATATAGATAGAGAAAATTTAAGGTTGAAGAAGCGCTTAGAAAATAAAATCAATGACAAAGAGTACAATGCCCGCCAGCCAAGAAGAAATGCCCTTGGTCATGGCTTTGCCGTATTCTAAGTTGGAAAAGGCTTTCCAAGCACCAAAAAAGTTGCGCACGCCAAACCACAAAAACAAAAGCACGGAAGCGACGGTCGCTATCAGCATAAAAGAAGAAAAACGAGGGCTGGTGAGGCTTTGTAACATATTGACTGCAAAAAAGCCTACAAAATAAATGGCTACGGCCAAAAACAAACCGGTATTGATGGTAAGCCATTTACGGGATTGGGCATGTCTATCGCTCATAGAAAATTTGCGTTTGGTGATTTACTAATCAAAGTTAATTCTTTCTTTCAGCAAAACAAAGCAAGCTTTCTTTTTTGTGCGGGTAAAAATATTTCAAAAAAATGGCAAAAAATTTGTAAAGTACAAAAAAGCTCCTTTACTTTGTCATCAGTTATTACCCTTTAAATTTTTAGCACAATGCTCCTGAATGTATTATCATATCCCAACAATAGGCAATATACACTATCTATTGATAGTGGTATTGGCTGTGGCATTGTGGCAGAAGCGCCTTTTTGCAAAGGTTTTACAAGTCGAAAGAAAGAAATGTAAGCCTGATAGAAGCAAAAACGTATCTGCCCGAGACACCAAAAAGTTTCGGGTTTTTTTGTGCCCAATCGCTGCCCCAATTTTTATTATAATAAATACCGACTCAAAAAAGTACAAAAGTTGGACGCTATACCCTTGTCTTTTTCAAAAAGCAAGTAAATGGCGCAAGTGTTTCACAATGAATTATTTACACGTATGGGAAATAAAATAAACAATAACGAGCTGAAAATCTTGTTCTACGAGCGAGAAGTGCTCATTGCTGCGGGGCGCTTGGCCAAAACGCTCCTCAAAAAGCAGCTTTACCAGAAAAAAGAAATTCTGGAGCTATACCACCGCTTGGTACGCCAGCCCGAGGATTTCTTCAGCGACGAAACCTTCTGCGAATTGGCCTCGCTGGTACAAAAGCTGCAAGCCCCTCGCGACGAGCAAGGCAAGCAGAACTTTGGCGAATACCGCCTGCGCGACGAAGCGCTCGACTATCAGGTTTTTGGGGCGGAGCATATTGACAACAGCGCCCTCCTACAAATGAATACTGCCATGAAGCTGCCAATTACGGTGGCCGGAGCACTGATGCCCGATGCCCACCACGGCTACGGCCTGCCCATTGGTGGGGTATTGGCTACCGAGGCCAATGCCATTATTCCTTATGCCGTGGGGGTGGACATTGCCTGCCGTATGTGCTTGAGTGTATTCGACCTCAATGCCATTTACTTAGAGCAAAAGCGCAGCGAATTCAAAAACTATCTGGGGGCGCATACCTATTTTGGCATGGGCGAAAGCAATAAGAATGCTCTGGAAGATGCCGTATGGGAGCATCCCGACTGGAAGGCCACGGCCTATATCCGTAGCCTGCTTCCCAAGGCGCAAGCCCAAATAGGCACTTCGGGTACGGGCAACCACTTTGTAGAGTGGGGCTATTTTGAGGTGCTCGAAGCACAAAGTGTTGACTTGGCCGGCTTGCCTGTGGGAAAATATGTGGCCTTGCTCTCGCATTCGGGTTCGCGCGGCTTTGGAGCGGCCATTGCCAACCATTATTCTAAGCTGGCGATGGAGCGCACCAAGCTGCCCAAAGAAGCCCAACACTTGGCTTGGCTCGATATGCACTCCGAAGAAGGGCAGGAGTACTGGATTTCGATGAATTTGGCAGGTGCTTATGCCTCGGCCAATCACCACCAAATACACCGCCGTATGGCCAAAGCCCTTGGCAAAAAGCCTGTATTGGTTATCGAAAACCACCACAACTTCGCTTGGAAGGAATATTTGGATGATGGCCGAGAGGTCATCGTGCATCGAAAAGGTGCTACACCTGCCCAAAAAGGAGTGTTGGGGATTATCCCCGGCTCAATGGCCTCGGCAGGCTATGTGGTAAGGGGCAAGGGTCTGGCAAGCGCCTTGCAGTCGGCCTCGCATGGGGCGGGAAGGCTCATGAGCCGCCGCAAAGCCCACGAAAGCCTCACGATGTCGGCATTGAAAAAGTACCTCCAAGACAAAGGCGTAGCCCTGATAGGCGGCGACCTCGACGAGGCACCGATGGCCTACAAAAACATCGAAGAGGTGATGCTCGCGCAGCAAGATTTGGTGGATGTGCTCGGCAGCTTCACGCCCAAGATTGTGCGTATGGCCGCTCCCGACCAAAACCGCAAGCACCGTGAGGATTAGGTGTTTTCTTTCAGAGCCCGAAAATGGAAGCATTTTCGGGCTTTTGTGCTAAGATGGAGTTTTACTATGATTTTAATAAAAAAATAGAATGAACAAGTCGCTATTTTTCCTTTTCTTTTCGTTTTACACCTTTACAACCAAAGCGCAATCCGACAGCTTGCTGCTGCGCCTGCTTGATAGCCAAAGCAAGCAGCCTGTGCCTTATGCCAATATTAAATTGCTTTCTTCCGGCAAATATACTTACAGCAACGAAGATGGTTATTTTGCCTTGGCCATGCGCTTGGGCGACAGCCTGCAAATCAGTACCGTAGGCTACCAAAGCAGATTTTGGCGCTATCAGCAAAAGTCAGACAGCCTGCTTTACCTGCAAGCCTCTTTCCAAGAACTTCCCGAAATTACCATACAAGCCAAAAGAGAAAATCCGGGACAATGGATAGGCAATTTCCCTCAAAGAAAATTAAAGAAAAAAGAGGTTTATCAACATATACCAAGTCCTTCCAGCAGACAAGCACTCTGGATAAGCAGCCCCGATACCAGCCGCAGCCATCGCCTGCTGCGAGTGGGCTTTCACATAGAGCGAGGCTTTCATACAGCCCTTTTTCGGGTATCTTTTCGTAGCGGGCAGGCCGAGCAGCCTGCGGAATTGCTCAAGCATCACAATATTACCTTTACGAGCGAAGAGGCAAAGAAAGGTTTAGTGATTTTAGACATCAGTCATTTGCAAATAAAAATGCCTCCCGAAGGACTGTGGCTACAGTTGGAGTGTTTGGGCTTGATAGACAGGCGCAGCAAGCTGATTCATACAGAAGCTTATTCTTATCCTGATACGCCTGCTTTCCGAAAAGGGACGGTGGTAGTGTACTCCAAAGAGCAAGAAGACCTGTTGTGGAAAAGTAATTTACCTGAAAAGCCTTTGTCTAAAACAATCTATAAACAAGTTTATGGCTATGGCTTGCGTCTGCTTGGAGGAGTGGAGGTGGAGGAGTGGTAATAGCTGTAAAAAATCTCATGTCGGTTTGCATAAAAAATCCCCTCTTGTTTGGAGGGGATTTTTGTAAATATTACGAAGATTTTATTCTACAAAAGCTTAGGCTTTGCCACTGATTTTGTCGTAGGCTTGCATCACTTCTGATACTTTTTGGCGAGATACCTCCAAAAGGGCTTTCTCTTCGGCATTGAGCTGGAGTTCGAGCACTTTCTCTACCCCATTTTTGCCCAACACTACGGGCACACCCAAGTAGCAGTTGTTGATACCAAACTCACCTTCGAGGCTGATACAGCAAGGGAAGATACGACGCTGGTCGCGTACAATGGCTTCTACCATCTGGGCTGCTGCTGAGCCGGGTGCATACCAAGCCGAAGTACCCATCAGTTTTACGAGTTCGCCGCCGCCGTTGATAGTGCGTTGTACGATGGCATCGAGGGTGGCTGCATCCAAAAGTTCTGTTACAGGAATACCCGATACAGTGGTGTAGCGAGGCAGAGGCACCATGGTATCGCCGTGGCCGCCTAGCAACATCGCCTGAATGTCTTTGGGAGAGCACTGGAGCGCATCGGCCAAGAAAGCACGGTAGCGCGCCGTATCCAAAATGCCCGCCATACCGATTACCTTGGTGCGGGGCAGCTTAGAGGTAACGTGCGCCGCGTAGGTCATTACATCCAAAGGATTGGATACCACGATGATGATGGCATTGGGAGAATATTTGATTACCTGCTCGGTTACAGAATTTACGATTTGGGCATTGGTCTGAATCAAGTCGTCGCGTGTCATACCCGGCTTACGAGGCAAGCCCGAGGTAATTACCACCACATCAGAATTGGCCGTTTTTGTATAGTCGTTGGTAGCGCCTACGGTACGGGTATCGTAGAGGTCAATGGGGGCTTTTTGCCAAATATCCAAAGCTTTGCCTTCGGCTACTCCCTCTTTAATGTCCAACAATACTACTTCATTGGCAATCTCTTTGTAGGCGAGTACATCGGCACAAGTGGCACCCACATTGCCGGCACCAATCACAGATACTTTCATGGAACAGAAATTTTAAAGGTTGGAGAATTTCTTTGATTGCGTATAAAACGCCGTAAAGTTAGTAATAAAGTCAAAAAAAGGAAGATGCTACTTGTATTTTTTCGGGAGGCAAGTTTCTCTGTCAAAATCTGCCAAAAGGGCAGCATTTGTAAAGCTTATAGAATGAAAATTATTACTTTTCGCGAAAACACATTAAATTTGTATCCGTAGAAGGGGGCTTGGTGCTTTAGGCATCAAAATCGCTCACAGCTCTTCCCGATACACATCTATAACTTATTTTCATGCACAATGTCAAATCTCGTAAATTCTCTTCTTGCTAAAATCATAGGCTCTAAAGCTGAAAAAGACCGTAAGGAACTCCAACCTTACATAAAAAAGGTAAATGACGCTTACGCCCCCCTGCAAGCCCTCAGCCACGACGAACTACGCGCCCAAACCCAAGGCCTCCAACAAGAAATTCGCAATGCACTCAAAGACATAGACAGCCGCTTGGCTGAGCTGCAAGTGCAAGCGGGCGAAGGCTCTACCCTTTCGGTAGGGGAAAAAGAAAAGGTGTTCCAACAAATGGATGCCTTAGAGAAAGAAAGAGACAAAGAGCTGGAAAAAGTGCTTTTAGAGCTTTTGCCACGTGCTTTTGCTGTGGTGAAAGAAACTGCCCGCCGCTTCAAAGAAAATGAATACCTGCTTGTACAAGCAAGCGATTTTGACAAAGAGCTGGCCGCCCAAAAAGATTTCGTAAGTATTGAAGGCGACACCGCCCGTTGGAGTACCACTTGGAGCGTAATGGGCAATCCCCTTAAATGGGATATGCTCCACTACGACGTGCAGATTATTGGTGGTGTGGTACTGCACCAAGGTAAAATTGCCGAGATGGCCACAGGAGAAGGTAAAACCCTCGTGGCTACTTTCCCCGCTTTCCTCAATGCCTTGGCCGGAAGAGGCGTACACGTAGTAACCGTAAACGACTATCTTGCCAAGCGTGATAGCCAATGGATAGGTCCTATCTTTGAGTTTCACGGCCTCCGTGTGGACTGTGTGGACAAGCATCAGCCCGGCTCTATCGCCCGCCGCAATGCCTACAAAGCAGACATCACCTACGGTACCAACAACGAGTTTGGCTTTGATTACCTCCGCGACAACATGGCGCACAGTACCGGAGAGTTGGTGCAGAGAAAGCACCACTACGCCATGATAGATGAAGTGGATTCTGTATTGATAGACGATGCCCGAACGCCCCTCATCATTGCCGGCCCGGTAGCCAAAACAGGCCAAGATGAGATGTTCTTTGCCCTCAAGCCACGTATCCAGAAGTTGGTAGAAGTGCAAAAAGAGTTGGTCAATCAGCTCCTCAACGAAGCCAAGAGAAAACTTGCTGCCAATCCCAACGACAAAGAAGGCGGCCTTGCCCTCTTCAGAGCACATCGTGGCTTGCCTAAGTCCAGACCTTTGATTAAGTTTTTGAGCGAGACAGGGATGAAAACCATTCTCCAAAAAACAGAATCTATCTACTTGGCTGAAAACCAAAAGCTGATGCCCGAAGCCGACGCGCCTTTGTTTTTTACGATTGAAGAAAAAAACAACCAGATAGAGCTTACGCAAAAAGGCCTCGAACTGATTACTACCACCAGCGAAGACCCTGATTTCTTTATGCTGCCCGATATCGGAGCCGCTATTGCCGAAATAGAAAATCAGCAGGATTTGAGTGCCGAAGAGCGCGCCGGAAAAAAGGAACGTCTTATCAGTGATTATGGCGTAAAAGCAGAGCGTATCCATACCATCAACCAGCTACTCAAAGCGTATTGTATGTTTGAGAAAGACACCGAATACGTAATCATTGATGGCAAAGTAAAAATCGTAGATGAAAGTACGGGACGTATCATGGAAGGTCGTCGCTATTCTGATGGCCTCCACCAAGCCTTGGAAGCCAAAGAAGGCGTAAAAATAGAAGAGGCTACCCAAACCTACGCCACCGTTACCTTGCAAAACTACTTCCGTATGTACCACAAACTTGCGGGTATGACGGGTACTGCCGAAACGGAAGCAGGCGAGTTCTGGGAAATCTATAAGTTAGATGTAGTGGTGATTCCTACCAATCGCCCTATCGCCCGAAAAGATGACAATGATATGGTATTCAAAACGGTGCGAGAGAAGTTCAATGCCGTAGCCGAAGAAATACAACGTTTGGTAGCTGCCGGAAGACCTGTATTGGTGGGTACCACCTCCGTGGAAATCTCCGAGCTGCTCAGCCGCAGCCTTACCAGAGCGAAAATCGCCCATCAAGTGCTCAATGCCAAGCAACACCAGCGCGAGGCCGAGATTGTGGCCACCGCAGGGCAGCCCGGCAATGTAACCATCGCTACCAACATGGCAGGCCGTGGTACAGATATTAAGCTTACGCCTGAGTCGAAAGCCGCAGGTGGTTTGGCCATTATTGGTACCGAGCGCCACGAGTCGCGCCGTGTGGACAGGCAGCTCCGTGGGCGCTCAGGCCGCCAAGGAGACCCCGGCAGCTCGCAGTTTTTTGTCAGCCTCGAAGACAACCTCATGCGCCTCTTCGGCTCCGACCGTATCGCCAAGCTGATGGACCGTATCGGCCTCAAAGAAGGGGAGGTTATTCAACATCCTTGGGTAACAAAATCTATCGAACGTGCCCAGCGCAAGGTAGAGGAAAACAATTTCGGCATGCGCAAGCGCTTACTCGAATACGATGACGTAATGAACATGCAGCGTGAGCGTATCTACAAGCGCCGTCGCAATGCCCTTTTTGGCGACCGTTTGGAAGTAGATATTTATATGATGACCTACGATGTATGCGAAGATATTGTGGCCAGCATGCAAGTGCCTGATAACTACGACAATTTCCAACTCGAAATCATCTCAACTTTTGGCTTTGACCCTGCACTAAGCACCGAGGAGTTTGCCTCTATGCCAGCCAAAGAGCTTACCCGCAAGCTCTACGAAAATGCTATTAGGCATTATCGTAAGAAAAATCAATTTATTTCTGAGAACTTCTACCCGCTCTTGGCAGAGCGCTTCCAAAGCGTGGGCGCTACCTTCAAAAATATTGCAGTGCCTTTTACAGACGGCAAAAAGCAAATTATGATTGAGGCCGACTTCCAAAGAACCATAGATACGAAGTGTTTGGAGCTGATTCGCGCTATGCAGCAGTCTGCCACATTGGCCATCATAGACCAAGAGTGGAAAGAACACCTGCGCGAAATGGACGACCTCAAGCAATCGGTGCAAATGGCCGTACACGAGCAGAAAGACCCGCTGATTGTGTATAAGTTCGAGTCCTTCAATATGTTCAAGGCCTTTGTGAGCCGTGTAAACAAGGATATTATCTCTTTCTTGATGAAGGCCAATATCGCCGTACAAGAGCCTGAACAAGTGCAAGAGGCTCGCAAAACAAGCGTGAAAAGCCCCAAAATCAAAGTGCAAAAAGAAGAGGTGGCGTCGGTGCTTAGCAATGAGAACCAGTACTACGACCCTACGCCCACGCAGCAAGTACAAAAAGTAATGCCCATCAAGGTAGAAAAAGCCGTAAACCGAAATGAAAAGGTGAGCGTGCGCTATACCGATGGCCGCGTGCTGAAGGATGTAAAATATAAAAAGATAGAAGAAGACCTCTTGCAAAACCGCTGCACACTGATAGAAGACTAAGCGGTAAGCCTTGCTCCTCTGAAAACAATTTTGTTTTCAGAGGATTTTTTATTTGTTTTGGTCTATAATATCTTTCTTAGATTTTGCCAACGATATGAGTCTCTTCCATACTTTTCGCCTGTTGCCTTGGCTTTTGCTTGTGCTCTTGCTGCTCACAGACTGTACCCGCAAGGGTATTTCTCAAAAAAGTGCTGGAGAAAGACAAGATACTTTGAGCGTTCTGCGCCCACAATACAACTACCAAAAGCAAATCTTTGAAGGAGAAAGCCAGTATATCAGCCCCAAGCGCCAAAGCGACTCCTCGGCAGTCTTTCGTTTTGATATTACCCGCCGCCTCAATGGTATCCTTGATTATGTGGCGAAAGAAGAACCTATTGAAGTTGAGCGCAGTGGCTACCGCATCCTGATTTATATAGGTACCGATGCCGAAGAAGCCAAAAGACTTCGCCAACGCTCCTATGCCATCTTTCCGGAACTTACGCCCTATATGGCTTTTAGCCGCCCCAACTATCGGGTGAAAATCGGTAATTTTGAATACCGTGAAGATGCCTTGGCCGTATATAAGCAAGTAAAAGCCAAGTTTGCACAAGCCACCATCGTGCCCGACGAAGTAAAGCTGATACGCCCTGCTACACCCGACGAGCTGATAGAGCTGCAAAGGAGAGAGCTGGAGAAAGAACGCGAGAAGAAGAGAAAAAATAACTAAGGTCTATGGGTGCTATTCCGCTCAGTCATTTCTTGTACATAGGTGCTTTCTTGTTTTGTGCTGGGCTGTGGCTTTTACTCACCAAGCGCAATGCCGTGATGATGCTTATCGGTGTAGAATTGGTGCTGAATGCGGCCAATATCAACTTGGTGGCTTTTAGCCAATACGACCCGCAGCGCCTGCAAGGGCAAGCGATGGCGCTTTTTGTACTGGTGGTAGCTGCCGCCGAGGCAGCCGTCGCCTTGGCCATTGTATTGCAGATATACCGCCATTATCAAAGTACAAATCTGGATGAGCTTTCCTAATAGCTACTCTTACGAACAAATTTTTACTGTTGCTTGTTTGCCAAGAGTACTATTCCTTCTTTTCAATATGGACAAGGTAAAAAAATACGTAAACGTATATACAGAGGCCAATCCCAATCCCAACTCTCTGAAGTTTGTGGTGAATTATATGCTCGCCCCCGATGGTGCCAGCTTCGACTTCCCTTCTAAAGAATCTGCTGCTGAAGCGCCCTTGGCCGAAGCGCTTTTTGATGCTTTCGATTTTGTGGAGCGCGTTTTTGTTGCTGCCAATTTCATCACTGTTACCAAAAGCCAAGAGGCACAGTGGGAGGCCATTGCACGCGACCTCAAGCTGTACATTCAGGCTTACCTCGAAGAGGACAAACCCGTATTCAGTCAGCAGTTTGTGAGCAAGCACAGCATCCAAATTGATATTAATGACTCGGAGGCAGTAAAGAAAATTAAGGGTATTCTGGATGAGTATATCCGCCCTGCCGTAGAAACCGACGGCGGCGCCATCAGTTTTCATTCTTTCGATGAAGCCAGCGGCCTCGTAAAAGTACTGCTGCAAGGTTCTTGTAGCGGCTGTCCCTCCTCTACGGTTACGCTCAAAGCTGGTATCGAAAACCTCCTGAAGCGTATGGTGCCCGAAGTACGCGAGGTAGTAGCCGAAGGAATGTAGGTTTTGCAAAGGCTTGCGCAGCTCGATACGCAAGCCTTTTTTTGGAGGCCTCCAAATCCTTAAAATCGTCTTAAAATCTTAAAAACATTTGCTTTTTATCCGACAAAAGCTTTTATTTGCTATAAGACAATCGCCTCATTTTATAGAAAATATCTCTACACAGCAAATTTTTCACCTCTTTCTCTATGGCCTTCCTTAAAGTAGGCTGTATGATTTCGTCATGGATAGAAAGTCAATTTATATCACTACGGGTTCTATTGTGGGACTTTTTTTGGCGATTCTCTGGCTCAATACAGATGTAGCCAAAGAAAGTGATATATTGGTGCCTGTAAAAAAAGGAAAATTTGAAATCATCATCATGGCCACCGGAGAGCTGGAAGCCAAAAATTTTGTAAAAATTCTTGCCCCCGATTTGCGTGCCGCACGGGTATTTCAAGTGAAAATAGCCGACTTAATCCCCGAAGGCAGCCAAGTAAGCAAAGGCGATTATGTAGCCTCCCTCGATAAAAACGAACTTACTGAGAAACTCCACATAATAGAGCTGGAGATTCAGAAGCTAAAAAATCAGTTTATCCAAGCCCGTATAGACACCTCTTTGGGGCTTCGCTTGGAGCGCGATGAGCTGATGAACAGGTCTTATGGGGTAAAAGAAAAAGAAAATGCCCTGAAAGGGATGAAGTTTGAACCTGAGGCGCAAATACGCCAAGCCGAAATAGAACTCGAAAAAGCCAAACGCTCTTACCAACAAGCACAAGAAAACTACCGCCTCCGCAAGCAGCAGGCCAGTACCAAAATCATCGAGGTAAACTCTCTTTTGGCCGAAGAAGAATACCGATACAGCGAAATGAAAAAAATGCTTGAGCAGTTTACCATTTATGCCCCCGAAGCAGGTATGGTGATTTATCATCGTACTTGGAATGGCCAAAAGCGCACCGTAGGCAGCGAGGTAAGTGCTTGGGACCCTGCCGTAGCCACCCTGCCCGATATGTCGGCCTTGGTGTCGCGGGTATATGTAAGCGAAATAGACGTACACAAGGTACAAATAGGGCAAAAAGTATGGGTGAGTGCTGATGCCTTTCCCAACAAAAAAATGCTGGGCGAGGTAAGCCAAATCGCCAGTATAGGCGAGCAAAAAGCTTATTCCGATGCCAAAGTGTTTGAAGTGAAGATTCATCTGAAAGAGCACGACAAGGCATTGCGCCCTACCATGACCACCGCCAACGCCATTGTATGCGAAAGCTACGAGGATGCCCTCTTTATCCCACTCGAATGTTTGCATCGCGAGGGCGAAAAGCTCAGTTATGTATTTGTAAAGCAAGGGACGCGGATTCTGAAAAAACAGGTACGTATCGGTAAAAGCAACGATAATGAAGTGCTTATCCTTGAGGGACTTGAAGCCGAAGAAAAGGTGTTCCTTTCTGTGCCCGAAAAAGCTGAACAAAAAGAAATGATTTATCTACCCCCTAAAGACAACCTGAGCCAGCAGCCATGTCGCGCTTCCTTGCCAATCTCTTCGTAGCGCTTGAGGCCATTCGTACCAATCGCCTGCGTGCCTTGCTTACTACGCTGGGCGTGATGTTTGGGGTAGCCTCTCTGGTAGCCATGCTGGCCATTGGCAGAGGTACACAGAGCGAAATCATGAGCCAGATGGCTTTGATTGGCAGCAACAATATTGTGATTAAAGCACAAAAAAGAGGCGATTCCCAAGATTTTAAAGAAGAAAAAGACGCTCCACCCCAAAAATTGCAAACACCTCGTAGTCCGGGCTTGCGCTTGGCCGATTGGCACAGCCTTGCCCAGATACTTCCCAACATTGTAGCGGGCAGCCCCGAAGTAGCCCTGAAAGTACAGATAAGCCGTACCGATAAAATAATGCAAACAGAACTGGTGGGTGTGGAGACTGCCTACTTCGATTTGATGAACCTTCGTCTTGCCAAGGGACAACACTTCAACGAGGTGCAAAGCCAAGGAGAAGCGGTATGTATTATTGGAAAAAAGATAGCAGCACGCCTTTTCTCGGAGGAGCCTGCACTTGGCAAATACCTGAAATGTGGCGATACTTGGCTCAAGGTGATAGGAGTGCTGGAAGACCGCTACATTAGCGAAAATAGTTCTGAAAAATTGGGTATTCGTAATGATAACTTTATGGTATATACGCCCATCAAGACTTTTCTTCTCAGATTCCGAAACAGTGCACCCGAAAAGCCTAATGCCTCGTTGCCCGCCGGAAATGATGAGACCTCGCATCAAATACATAAAATTATTGTAAAAGTAGCAGCGAGTGAGCAGGTAGCCAAAAGCGCCGAGGTAATTCACAGTATCTTGCAGAGAAGGCATGCCCAAGCCAAAGACTTTGAACTGCTGATACCGGAGCAGATTCTTCAACAGCAAAAGAAAGCCAAGGCGGTGTTCAGTTGGGTATTGGGAGCTATTGCTGGTATTTCTTTGTTGGTAGGGGGTATCGGTATTCTTAATATTATGCTGGCTTCGGTCTGGGAGCGTACCCGCGAAATAGGCATTCGCAGGGCAGTGGGAGCACGTCCGGCAGATATAGAGCAGCAGTTTTTGGTAGAAGCCACGGGAATATGCCTTTTGGGAGGTCTCATGGGCAGTGTGTTGGGAGTATTATTGGCTTTTGGTATTGCCAAGGCCGCCGAGATTCCCGTAATCATCCAGATAGACAGCATTTTGTTGGCGGTGGCTACTTCCTTGCTGATAGGAGCTTTCTTTGGCCTCAGCCCTGCACGCAAAGCTTCCAGAGCCAATCCTGTAGAAGCTTTGCATTATGAATAAGACCTTAGAAGTTGAAGCCCGTGGTGAGGGTAAGCATCCATAGCCTTTGTTCTACTACTGCCGAGAAGAAGTCACCGTTGGCAAGTGTGTAGGGATTATAGACAGTATTGTAACTGGAGCGGCTCACAGCCAAATCTACAAAATAGCCGGCTGTGCGTACGCCAAGTCCACCACTGAGCACCAGATTATCGCGGTTGATGTCTTGAAATTCACTTTTGAGCGGGTTCTGAAAATAAGCAGCTCCTCCACGCAGGCGAAAAGTATTGAGGCGCAGCTCCAAGCCTCCTCGTAAGTTGAGCGCCGGACGATAAAGATTGTTGATGGTGCGATTGTCGGCACTGAAATCATCATCACCCGAAAAAGAAATCCCATTATAAAAAACATACTCTGCATCTGCCGTAATAAAGCCCATCTTGCCCAAAATAGCGGCAATGCCCACACTCGTTTTGAAAGGGCTCACCATACGTAGCTCAAACTCTCCGGGCAGGGTCTCTGCTGTAGCAGGATTGAAGCCCACAGAGCGGGCAGTGATAGAAGAGCTGTAAAATTCGCTCAAAGCGTACAAAGTGGGGGTAGTAGCCGAAACTCCCAAGCGAATAGCATCAATAGGGCGGTAAATAAAGCCCAAAGAAAGATTTACACCTGTGCCGCTGGTGCGGTAAGTATCCAAAAAGCTGAAAGATTGCAGTTCTTCGTTGGCAGCTTGTACGCTGAGTTCTTCGTCATGCCTTTTTTCACTTTCAAAATTTAAGAAAGCAATGCCCAGACCTGCTCCCACATAGAAGCGGTCGTTGAAGTTGGTACCATAAGAAATATTCAAAAAGCTTTCGCCACCACGATTGATGACCTCACCACTTTGGCGAATATCGCCTACCAAGTTGTTGTCAATATCTCTAAATTCTGTAAAATAGAAGCTTTCATCATCAATAAAAGGCGAAATAACAAAGGCTGCGTATGCCAAAGAAGCCAAAGAAGAGATGGTGTTGTTGCCGGCTTCTTGGTCAAAAATAGCGGCGTTGGTGCCATCAGCGCGCTCCACAAAGGAGTCGGCCATAGTACTGCGGCGATTGACACCCGCATAGCGGAAGCGCCCACTAAAATTATTGGTGCGCATAAAAGAGATGGCTACGCTGCCTGCCTTGCTGTAATCGTCGTTCAAGCAGAGCACGGCCCCCAAATTGGATACTGTAAAACCCGTGCGGCTGTCGCTGCTGTTTTGGTCAATGTAACTGCTCTGTGTATTGCCCAGCATCAGGCTGGGAGAAATCGTAAACTCTGAGCGATTGTACAAGCCCAAGCCTGCGGGATTGCCATGAGCCGCGCTAATATCTGCACCCAAGGCTGTTTGTGCCCCACCCAAAGCTTGTATGCGGGCAGTACCAACAGGAATGCTCGGAAAAAAATAGGTGAGTGCATCGGCATAATAGCCAAAAGCCCCTTGTTCTACTTGTGCCCAAGAAGGCTGGCAGAATACAAAGAAGCACAAAAATACAAAACATTGCTTGGCAAGGGATTTCATAGAAGGCGTATGATTTTAAAAATGCTTTGCCGATACCAAAACGAGTGCCGACAAAGCATAAAATAAAATGTATGATGATAAAATACCAAATTTTTAAAGTGAATTTATAGGAGCTTCCTTTTTTAAAGAATTGAAGCTGTTTTAAGGGCGACTGCGCCCGCCGCCGCTTCTGCCACCACTACTTCCGCTGCTACGCCCGCTGCCACTACTGCCCGAAGAGCGGTAGCCGGAAGAACCTGAGGAAGAATTGTTGGACTTATTATAAGAAGAACTGGAAGAAGTACGACTGCGCCCGTTGGAGTTGCCATAAGAAGAATTGCTATTATTGGAATTATTCTGATAGCTGCTTCTTTGGCGGTTGCTATTTTGCTTATTGTTGTTCTGATTATTGTTATAAAACATGCCAGAGTTGCTGCGCCTTTGCTGAGAGCTATTGTTGTTGTTATTGTAGCTGCCCGAGTTGGTCGTATTGTAGGTAGAGTTGCCTCCGAGCGTATAGTTATTGCTGGTTCTGTTTCTTGTTCTACCACTATTACTAATCGCACTGCTGCTGCCACTTTGTCCATTTCTATTGCCGGTGGCATAAGTACGCTGGCGATTGGCATTTTGAACATTGTAGCTGGTATTATTTTGGGGATTATTGAGCAAGTTGCTTCCTGAAGATACGCTGCTACCTCTTGGGCGATACACGATGGTGCGCACCCTGTCGCCACCCCAATAAGGCTGATTCCAGCCACCACCCCAATAAGGTTGGTTCCAAGCATTCCAACCACCTCTCCAAGGGCGATTCCAAGAGTTCCAGCCGCCCCAAGGGTTGTTCCAGCCCCAAGGGTCATAGAAGCCATTGCCCATACCCATGCCGAAGCTGTTGCCCATGCCTAATCCCATGCCGAAGCCATTGCCCATAGGCATGCCCATTTGCCAGCCCATACTGTTGCCCCAAGGCGACATTCCCATGTGCATTCCGTACTGCGGTTGTTGGTAGTTCCAATTATCTCCTTGGAAAGTACCGGAAGTGGGATTTTGGTTGTTGAAGCCTACGTAGTTATCGCGGTAGTATTCTACAAGGGCTTCTGTGGAGTCATTACCAACATCTTCTTGTTGATAATAATCGGGATTACTATTGGGATTGAAATTTCTATTGGCGCTTGAGGTAGGATTCCCATTGCCTTGAAAAGCATTGTTGTAGTTATTTTGCTGGTTTTGCTTGCTTTGGCCATAGCCCTCAGAGAGATAGCTATTGGAATTGGAGGCAAAACGCTCGCTTTCGGTGCGGTCGGTACTGGTAAAGTACATATCGTCGTTCTCTTGGTAGCGCGAGGTATATTGGCCACTGCTACAAGCATAAAAGAGGCCGCTGAGGGAAAGGACGGAGAGATATAACAAGAAAGTTTTCATAAGTGAAGATGTTTGTAAAAAGCAAAAGATAAAACAACAGAAATAGGGACTTATTTTTATCTTTGCCTTTGCGTTATGATTGATAGCACTCTAAAAAGCACTTAATTTAGAAGACTAAAATAGAATCTGTTATCAAAGTAACAAAAATTTGACCATAAAAGGTTTGAAAATCAAAAAAATATATCATTTCGTAATAGACCTCATTTTTAAGAAACCCTCCATTTGACATGAGTAAAGGATTGCCCAAACGTAGCGAAGACTACTCCGCCTGGTACAACGAACTCGTAAAGAAAGCCGAACTTGCCGAAAACTCCGCCGTGCGTGGCTGTATGGTTATCAAGCCCTATGGTTATGCCATTTGGGAGAAAATGCAGCAGTATATGGACAAGATGTTTAAAGACACTGGCCATTCCAATGCCTATTTCCCCCTCTTTATACCCAAAAGTTTGTTTGAAGCCGAAGAAAAAAATGCCGAAGGTTTTGCCAAAGAATGTGCCGTAGTAACACACTATCGCCTCAAAAATGACCCTGACCGCCCCGGAAAGCTGATGGCCGACCCGGACTCTAAGCTTGAAGAGGAGCTGATTGTGCGCCCTACCTCAGAGGCCATCATCTGGAGTACCTACAAAAACTGGATACAATCTTATCGCGACCTGCCGCTGCTCATCAATCAATGGGCCAATGTGGTACGCTGGGAGATGCGTACGCGCCTCTTTTTGCGCACAGCGGAGTTTCTCTGGCAGGAGGGGCACACCGCCCATGCTACCCGCCAAGAGGCCATCGCCGAAACAGAACAAATGCTTGAAGTGTATGCCACTTTTGCTGAGCAACTGATGGCCATGCCTGTGTACAAAGGTATCAAAACGGCCAATGAGCGCTTTGCAGGAGCCGATGAAACCTACTGCATCGAGGCGCTTATGCAAGATGGCAAAGCCCTCCAAGCGGGCACTTCGCATTTCTTGGGTCAAAATTTTGCCAAAGCTTTTGATGTTACTTTCCTGAACAAAGAAAATAAAAGAGAATTGGTATGGGGTACTTCTTGGGGTACGAGTACCCGCCTGATGGGCGCTTTGATTATGAGCCACTCCGACGATGAGGGCTTGGTACTTCCCCCAAAATTAGCCCCTATTCAGGTAGTAATGGTACCAATTTACAAGGGAGATGAGCAGAGAGAAGCAATTTTGGAGAAGTTTAATACACTACGCAAGGCGCTCATTGCCCAAGGCATCAGTGTAAAAATAGACGACCGTGACAACCAAAGCCCCGGTTATAAATTTGCCGAATGGGAGCTGAAAGGCGTGCCTGTGCGCTTGGCATTGGGGCAGCGCGACCTCCAAAGCGGCACCGCCGAAGTAGCCCGCCGCGATACCAAAAGCAAGGAAACCCTGCCTTGGGAAGGACTTGAGCAGCATATTGTCGCCTTGCTCGATACCATACAAGAAAGCCTCTATCAAAAAGCCTTAGCACGTATGCAGGAAGCTACTTATCAGGTAGAAAGCTACGAAGCGTTTAAGCAGGCACTGGCAGAAAAGGGAGGATTTATATCGGCGCACTGGGACGGTACGCCCGAAACTGAAGAAGCCATCAAAGCTGAAACCAAAGCTACGATTCGCTGTATTCCGCTCAACAATCCGCAGGAAGAAGGCCGCTGCATTTATTCGGGCAAGCCCTCCAAGCAGCGCGTACTCTTTGCATTGGCATATTAAAACCTGAGAGTGCCTTGAGCCCTTTCACCATCATTTTTATAATTGTATGAGAAAAAAAATCGTAGCAGGCAACTGGAAGATGAACAAAGACCTCACCGAGGGCATTGCCTTGGCCTCGGAGGTAATCAATATTGTAAGAGATGAAGTGCTGAGCGATGCACATGTGATATTGGCAGCTCCCTTCATTCATTTGTACCCGATTGCCCGTCTTGTAGAAAATATCAAAAACATCTCTCTGGGAGCACAAAACTGCTCACACATAGATGCAGGTGCTTACACGGGAGAGGTGGCAGCGCGCATGCTGCAGTCAGTACCTTGTCAGTACGTTATCGTGGGGCATAGCGAGCGCCGTGCCTACTTCGCTGAGAGCAGCACTATGGTAGCCCAAAAGGTAAGTTTAGTATTGCATTACCAAATGAAGCCTATTGTATGTGTGGGCGAAAGCCTGCAAGAGCGTGAGCAAGGCAAGCACTTGGCTTTTGTAGAGCAACAGTTGGAAGAAAGCCTTTTTCATCTCGACAAGGAGCAGTTCAAAGAAGTAGTCGTGGCCTACGAGCCTGTATGGGCTATTGGCACGGGCGTAAATGCCAGCAGTCAGCAAGCACAAGAAATGCATGCTTTTATCAGAGCGCATATCGACTCTAAATATGGTGCTGAAATAGCCAACCATACCTCGCTGCTCTACGGAGGCAGCTGCAAGCCCGACAATGCCGCCGAGCTTTTTGCTTGTGCCGATGTGGACGGTGGTCTGATAGGCGGGGCTTCGCTCAAGGCCAGAGATTTTGTCGAAATTATTAAAGCATTCTGAGATGGAATTTATAGAGCTGGATATCAAAGTAGCTGCCGAGCAAGCCGACATTCTGATTGCCGAGTTGGCTGAATGGGGCTATGATACTTTTGTAGAAAATGAGGAGGGTTTGCAGGCTTATATTTTGAAAGAACAATTTGAGAAACAAGTGGTGGAAGACCTGCAAAAGCAATATGCCGATGTGTTTGTCTTTGAGTTTGCTTGGAAAGAAATCGAGAAAGTAAACTGGAATGAAACTTGGGAACAGAATTACCAACCCATTTTCATTGGTGACCAATGTGTGGTACATGCTTCTTTTCACCAAATAGAGGCGGACTATCCTTACCGCATCGTCATCAATCCCAAGATGTCTTTTGGTACCGGCCACCACGATACCACCTCCCTGATGATGCAGCATCAGCTGCTTGTGCCTCACCAAGGCCACAGCCTCTTAGATGTAGGCTGCGGCACGGGTATTTTAGCCATTTTTGGGGCTATGCTGGGGGCGAGCCATATCGAAGCCTTGGATACCGACGAGTGGGCAGTAGCCAACAGCCTTGAAAACATTGCCTTAAACAATTTGGAGACTTTTCCTGTCTATCAAGGCACTATTCGGAGCGTATCTTTGCAAAAGACAGAATATGGTATTATTTTAGCCAATATTAATCGCAATGTACTGATAGACGAAGTACCACTCTACAATGAGTTGCTCGCAAGCAAAGGTCATTTGCTTTTGAGCGGCTTTTATGAGGCAGACATCACAGCGCTGGAGGCAGTAGCCTTGCCTTTGGGCTTGCAGCTTGTCAGTCAAAAGGTTCAAAACCAATGGGCATCTCTTATTTTTCAGAAAATATGAAGCAAAGCAATCTATTTTGGCTACTCTTGTGCAGCTTTTGGCTCTGCAATGGAAGCCTCCAAGCACAGAAACTCTCCAACAAACCTGAAGAATACATCGGGCAAGTACACCGTTTGCTTCTGGCTACCAATCAGCCTCTGGTAATACAAGCTGCCGACAACTTCAAGACTGCTTGGGAGGGAGGGCTGTTTACTGCCGGGCAGCAAACAAAGATTATAACGATTTCTCAGAAAATTCTTGACAAACGCCTGCGTACTGCCGTGGACTTGAAAGACTTTCTGGCTTCTTTGCAAATTGGTGTAGAGAAAAAAGGGGTTAGAGCGGCAACCTTAGACAATATCTTGGAAGTAACCCAAAAGGCTTTTGAAAAATACGACAACAAGCAGATGATACTGCACATTGAGCGCCTCAAAGATTTGCTGGTGTATGAAGCCATTTACCGCTCTGAGTTCAACAATGTGTATGTCACAGACAAAAACTTTCTTTTTGCCTACATCGAGCCCAATGCCAAGCGCGAACAAGCTTGGTTTCGTGGCTGGGACGAGGCCGAGCCTTTAGAAGAATATGACGAAAATGGCAATCCGAAAAAATACCCTTTCCCCAAGGTAGAAGGTGCTGTGATTTTGTTTGATAAAACTGATCTCATCTTCGTAACTGCCTACGACTCCGTGAGCCTCAACAATACCAAAGGTGCTTATATTTTTCAGAAAGACGCTTTTGTGGGTGAAAAAGGCCGCTTCAATTGGGATAACATCACCGTAAAAACCAGTGCCGACTCTTCGGCCAAAATCGCCCGCAGCCGCCCGCAAATCTACGCAGATTTTGAGAAGTACAGCTTCTTGGTAAAAGAACCCCTCCTAAAAGCTGAAAATGTAAGCCTCACTTATCAGAACCGAGTGAAAGAAACACTCAAAGGACACTTTGAGTACCAAAGTCAAAATAGAAAAAACGAAAAAGAAATCCGCTATCCCTTTTTCCAGTCCTACCGCGACGATGTGCAACTGGATGTAAGCGCCGAGATAAAATACTTTGGGGGTGTATCAGTGAGGGGGCGTATGCTCTATGGCAGCACCTTCAACAAGGCGGCTTTGGGCTACTTGAGCCTGATTCAAGAAGGTAAAAAGCAGCTGCAAGCACGCACCAAGGAAATTAAGTTGGAAGAAAATGAAATCCGTTCTTCGAGCGTGAATTTTTCATTTTATTTCAGCGATGGAGATTCGCTCTGGCATTCAGATCTCAGTCTTATTTATCAGGTAACGAACAATCCCAAAGATAGCGCTTCGGGTACTTTCCGCTTTTTGAAGGAGAAAAATAATGAGGAAATCCCCTTCATAGACAATTACCATCAGATTTATATTACGGCGGATATGGCCATTTACAATCCCAAAAGGCGCATATTGGATTTCTATATTGTGGGCGCCACCGACCGTAAGCCGGCGCTCTTCGAGTCGTATAGCTATTTTAATGAAGAACGCTACACCCAGCTGCAAGGCTTGTATGGTTTCCACCCGCTCAAAATATTGGAAAAAGCCTCGCAATCGGAGTATGCCTCTACCGATGCACAAGGCAATAGGCAGTTTAACTTGGCTTTGCTCAATGAGTATGTAAAGAAAGATGCCAGCAATCTCAAAACAATGTTGAGAGGTTTGGCGCGCAAAGGCTATTTGCTCTTCAATGAAAGTACCGAGGAAATCACCATCTTGAACCGCACCAGCTACAATGAGGCTTCCTCAGTATTCAAAAATACCATTTCACGGGTAGAATCGCAGGCACGCAAAAACCGCAAACCCAACCAGAAGTTTGCCGATGCCTATGAGCAAGCCATTGGGAGTGCCGCGCCCAATACCCGAACACAACTCAGCCACGACTACGACGACATGCTTGTACAGTCGCTCTCGCCCAGAGATGTGAAATTGGATTCGGTGATTGTGGATACCAACCGCTTTGTATATACACGCCAACAAATGCTTTTGGCCAAGTTGGAAGGCAAAGACGTGTATTTTACGCGGAGGGTATTTTCGGCTTATATTGATAGTTTACAATTGGACAGCGTCGTGCGCTTTGATGACACCCTAAAGCTCGATATGTTCAAGACTTCGCAGCGTGTAGCCTTCAACGAAGACTTGAGACGCTACAACCTCAGTCCCCAAACTTTCGGATTAGATACTCTTGAGGGCTTTTACCTTACCGGGCGGCGTATTAAAGGGCCTTTTCGCCCCAATGCCACCATAGATGTAGTGAGTGGTGGTATTACGATACGAGGAATAGACCGCTTTACTATCAGCAAGGCACTCAATGTAAATATCATTCCGCGTTATAAAGAAGTACAGATTTACAAGGAAAGAGACATTTTGCTTGAGAATGGGGAGGTAACTGTGGGAAACTACCGATTTATTGGTAAAAACTTCGTATTGCCTTATGCAGAATTCAAGCTCACGATGGCCGAAATAGATACTGTTCTTTTTGCCATCAAAGATTTACAAGATACCACCCGCTTCATTGAGCTGGGGGCAGAGATACGCATGAATGCCGGAGAGTTGCAGATTAGCCATTCCTCCAACAAGTCGGGTTTGAAAAAAGGCCGAATCCCCGGTGCCGATAAGGACGGCGATACCTACGAGGCTTATCCCAAATTGGTAGTAGAAGATGGAGGAACTATCTTCTTCGACCAATTCTACCGGCAGCGCAATGCCTACCACAAGGGGCAGGCTTATTTCGTAATTCCCAAACTCGTCTTAGACAGTCTTACCAGTCACGTACCTCGCTTTAGCGGAGTTTTTTACTCCAATATGTTTGAGCCTATCAAAGAGGATTTGATACCTATTTACGATCCTGACTACAATGGTGTAGAATCTCGATACTCGTTGGGCTTCATTCACAAGCCTAAAAATGCATACAAGCTTTACAAAACTGATGCATCCTTCACGACCGACTCCTTGGTGATGTTTAAAACCAAGCTGGTGGCCAAAGGTAATAACGAGGTCAAACACCTTACTTATACACTTAGAGGAAGAGACTTTATCTTTGCACCCGATTCGATAATTGGCGAACGTGTCAATTTAGATGTAAGGCAAGAGATGGTCAAGCAAATTGCATATCCAAGAGCATACATCAAAAATGGGCGTTTGTCTTGGTTTACGACCGAGCGCCTTGGCAAAGACACCTTGGCCATAGACAGCATGACGGTACGCTCTCGCGAAGAGTTGGTAACAGTATTTGGCGATAAAAACCCCCTCACTATCAATGGGAAAGTAGCCGTAACCCCCAGAGGCCTCTGGGGGATAGGCACGCTGCTGCGCAAAGATTTCTTCCTTTTTGCGCCTCAGTCCGCCCAGATTACCCCTACGGCCATTATTACGCCCAACACCATGGATAATACCTGCGATTTTAAGGTAAGCTCCTCACTCATAGACCCCTACGACATCGCCGCCGTCAATAATGATGCCCTTAGCGAGGCCATTCTAAGGGGCAATGGGGTAGCCGTGGATTATGACTTGGCCTCGGGCTTGTGCAAGGTGGTGCCCAACAAGTTTATTTTGGAAGAAGCGCCCGACTACCTCTTCATTGAGTTTCCTTATGCCAAGTTCAAAACCTCTATCCGAGAGGCTACTTGGGATTTGAACAAGAGCCAAATCATCATGACAGGCGATACCACTTCGTACTTCACAGCCTACAAATATGAGGGGGAAGAAGAAAATAAAAACCTTCAGTTTTATGCCGTAGGCGGGCGCTACGACCTCAAAGACCTTTCTAATCCGCGCTTGGATTTGGAAGGCGTACCTTTTGTAATTGCTGCCGATGCCCGCATTTACCCGCACGAAGGGCGTATCTCGCTCTTGGAAGGGGGCGATGTGCAGGAGCTTACCAAAGCCCGTTTGGTGATTGATACCCTGAATGGTTATCATAACCTGATAGATGGAAATATCAAGATTAACCACAAGTTGGAGTTTCAGGGCAATGCCATCTATCGTTATGTGAGTGTGGACAAAGATACCTCGCGTATTCAGTTCAATCAGTTTTTCTTACTCAAAGAAATGAGTAAACCGGAAAGCCGCAGAGAAAAGCCCAAAGAATTGATTTTTACCAAGTCGAGTGGCGAAGTAACCGAAGAAGACAAATTCTTTATCACCAACCGCATCCAGTTTAAAGGAGAAGTAGAGATGCTTGCCAACGAAAAAGACCTCAAGCTGGATGGCTTTGTAAAGTTGGATTTACGCAGCAAGCAAAACTTTTATAGCTGGATTCCCTACAAACGCAATGCTGCCGATGTGGTGATTGAACAAGAAGAACGCAAAATTGTGGGTACAGATACCCTCACCTCCGGCTTGCATTATGATGCTGTGGACGGGAAGGTATATACTACTTTCCTTTCCAAAAAGCAGCATCCTACGGATGTGGATATGTTTTTGGGAAGTGGTTCTTTGACCTACAACTCGGTAATCAATGAGTTTAAAGTAACCACCAAAGCCAAAGGCGACAACCA
>DAIQNQ010000005.1:12876-25159 GCA_036788275.1 Thermonemataceae bacterium | reverse complement strand
ACAACTCGGTAATCAATGAGTTTAAAGTAACCACCAAAGCCAAAGGCGACAACCAAAGCTATCAAGGCAATCGCTTAGTATTTGACGATTCCAAGGCCGTATTGAATATAGAAGGCAAAATACAACTCGTAGATGCCGAAACAGCCAAGTATATGAGCAGTTCAGGAAATGGTAAATACGACCTCAATGGCGGGGCTTTCCAGCTCAATACTTTTTATGTATTTGATTTCAAGAATCCCTCGGCGGCCTTCTCAGGTATGGGTGCAGTATTGCAAGCCAACAAAGCACCTACGGCCAATGCCACCAAAAACGACCCTTACTTGCTCTACAAACTGGCGGAATTTATAGGTCAGGAAAAAACCGTGAAGTATGAGGAAGAAAGCAAACAGCTCTATGTGCCTTTGGTAAAAACCGACAAGGTGCTCAACAAGCCCTTGGTGATTTCTAATGTGGATTTGCATTGGAACGAAGGAGCCAAGTCTTTCTACAGTGTAGGCAAGCTGTCCGTTGCCAATATCTATGACAAAGACATCAATGCTGAGTTTGAGGGGTATATGGAAATCAAAAAGGTATCTTCGGGCGATATTGTGAATATCTATCTCGAAGCCACCAAAGACCTGTGGTTCTATCTCTCCTTCCAAAACGGCATCTTGTCGGGCGTATCTTCTGAAGACGGCTTCAACAAGCTGATGGCCAAAGGAAAGCCCCAGCGCAAGGTGGGCGAATATACTTTTGAGCTGATAGATGAGTTCTCGATGTTGGAATTTAAAAAACGTTTCAAAGCCATTTACATAGATGGTATTGACCCGGAGCAGTTTGCCAATCCGCAAGAAGAGAAAAAAGAGGAAAAGAAAGACGATAAAGACGGCTTCTAAGCCTCAGTAGCATCAGTATCAAAAAAAGCCTTTGCCGTAAATCGGCAAAGGCTTTTTTGATATTCAGATAAACTTGTTATGACAAGGCAAGCGCCTCTCCGGCATTGCGCAGGGCGATTTGGCGTGCCAAGTGCTCCGCCAAGCGCTCAAAGGCCTCGGAGGTGGCGGGGTCGTCGGTAGCGGCAATGGCCGGAATCCCTCTGTCGCCTGATTCTCTGATGCCTTGTACCAAGGGAATTTCGCCAAGGAAGGGAATCTGGTAGCGCTCTGCCAGTACCTTGCCGCCGTCTTGCCCGAAGATGTAGTAGCGGCTGTCGGGCAGCTCCAAAGGACTGAAATAGGCCATATTTTCTACCAAACCCAAGATAGGTACATTGATTTGTGGCATGCGGAACATCTCTATTCCTTTGATGGCATCGGCCAAAGCCACTTTCTGGGGAGTGGTTACAATCACTGCTCCTGTGAGGGGCACTGCTCCGGTAAGTGTAAGGTGGATATCGCTGGTGCCCGGCGGCAAGTCCACAAAAAGGTAGTCCAACTCACCCCAATGTACATCGCCTATGAACTGTGTGAGCGCTTTGCTGGCCATAGGGCCGCGCCATACCACAGCCCCCTCGGTAGGCGCTAAGAAGCCCATCGAAATCAGTTTTACCCCATAGCGTTCTACGGGAATGATATACTGCTTCTCATCAATAATTTCTACTGAGGGACGCTCCTGCTCCACACCAAACATCACCGGAATAGAAGGGCCGTAGATGTCGGCATCTATCAAACCTACACTGGCACCCTTTTGTGCCAAGGCCAAGGCCAAATTGGCGGTAACGGTAGATTTGCCCACGCCCCCTTTGCCCGAAGCGATGGCAATGATATTGCGTACGCCTTTGAGCAGCGGTGTGCTGCGGGTAGTAGTTACCTCGGCGCTCATATCAATCATAATTTCGAGCTGTGGGTCGAGTGCCAGCAGGGCGTTTTCGCAATCTTGGCGTATTTTTTCTTTGAGCGGGCAAGCCGGAGTAGTAAGTACCACCGTGAAGCGCACGTGGCGGCCATCTGTTTGGATGTCGCGTATCATATTGAGGCTCACGAGGTCTTTCTTGAGGTCAGGCTCTTGTACAGTGCCAAGGGCTTGTAGAATGTCTTGTTCGGTTACGGGCATATCTGAAAAAATTGGAATGAAGGTCAATGCACTGCCCTAAAGAGCAATGCGCAGAAGGAAAACTTATTTTTATGCGGCAAAGTTAAGGATTTTTAGCTTTGTCAATTTCCTTAGTAGCAACTCATTTTGCAGGAAAAGAGTTTGTAAGCAGCTTGTTTTTCTGCTTTGTTGGCTCCTTTGGGCAGGGTTATATTTTTTTCAAAACAAAATGTATATTTGTATCTACCTCAAATCTTTACCCAGATGCATGCACCGCGTGTCGAAATCCTTAATATCGGAGATGAAATTCTCTACGGACAAATTACCAATACCAATGCCCAATGGATGAGCGCCGAATTGGACAAAATCGGCATGCGAGTGGTCAGACACTCGGTTATCAGCGACCAGCATGAGGACATCTTGACAGGCCTGCGTGAGGCCGCCGACCGCGCCGAGGTGGTGTTGATTACCGGGGGCTTAGGCCCTACCAAGGACGATGTAACCAAAAAGGCCCTCTGTGAGTATTTCGATACGCCATTGGTAATACAAGAAGAGGCGCTGGCACAGATTACGGAGTTTTTTCAGAAGCGTGGCCGAGAGATGCTCGAAGTAAACAAACAGCAAGCGGCCATTCCGCAAAAGGCCACCTATCTGCCCAACCAAAAGGGCACAGCCCCGGGCATGTGGCTGGAGCAGGAGGGTAAGATATATGTTTCGATGCCGGGCGTGCCTCACGAAATGGAGCATCTGATGCAGACGGCGGTTTTACCCAAGCTGCAGGCGCATTTTCAAACACCCTTTTTGGTGCATCGCATGGTCAAGACCGTAGGTATTGGGGAGTCGTTTTTGGCCAAAGAGATAGAAGCTTGGGAAGACCAGCTGCCTCCGCACATTCGCTTGGCGTATTTGCCGAGCTTTGGCATGGTGCGCCTGCGCCTTACGGGCGAGGGCGACGACCGCAAGACGCTCCAAGAAGAAATAGCAGCACAAGAAAAAGCCCTGCTGCCGCTTATCAATAAATATGTATATGGCTTCGATAACGAGGATTTGGCCGACAATGTGGGAAAGCTACTTGTAGCACAAAATAAAACTCTGGCCATTGCCGAGAGCTGTACCGGAGGTTATCTGGCGCATTGTTTTACCAAGCACGCTGGCAGCTCGGCATACCTTAAAGGGGGAATAGTGGCTTACAGCAATGAGATAAAGCAAACCCTGCTGGGCGTACCCGCCGAGATACTCGAAAGCCACGGTGCAGTAAGCGAAGAAACCGTGCTGCTGATGGCTGAGAACGTGCGCAAGCTGCTTGGTGCCGACATTGGTATTGCCACAAGCGGGATTGCCGGCCCCGGAGGCGCTACGCCTACCAAGCCCGTGGGGACAATATGGGTGGCTTATGCCGATGCTACGGAGTGCAAGGCCAAGCTGTATCAACTGGGCAACGACCGCAGCGTAAATATTCAGATTACCAGCAATTTGCTGATCGATTGGGTACGACGCAAAAACGGCTACCGCTTGGATAGCTTGTAGGCAGATTTCGGCCTTGGTGCAAAACATTCTCAGGGGCTTGGGTGTTTCCTCAAAAAGCCTCCCCGATGAGATGAAACTACTTACCAAGAGAAGAGAGCCTTTACAGTTTATGTTGTGGTGTGCCATTTTGGGCATGACACTCACCTTTTTGTTCCTTACATTGATGTATGTACTGCGCAAATCGGTGGGCACAGCCCCTTGGGAGAGTTTCGTTTTGCCCAAGGTATTTGGCATCAGCACTTTTTTTATTGTGTTTAGCAGCTATACATTGCACGAGGCCAACAAAGCTTTTGGCAAAGAAGATTTCTTTACTTTTCGTTATTTGCTGGGGGCTACGCTCTTTTTTGGTGTATTGTTTATATTTACACAATGGCTGGGCTGGGGGCAAATGCAGGCCAAAGGTTTTCCGCTGGTGAAGGGGCAGGTATCGGGAGGTTTCATTTATGTGATTTCCGGCTTGCATGTATTACACTTGGTAGGAGGGATGGTCGCCCTGCTGTGGGTCTTTTTTCAGGTGATACGCCGCACCAATTATGTAGATGCCTTTGTATATGCAGTTAATCCACCCAACCAACTGCGCCTGCGTTTGGTGAGTATCTATTGGCATTTTGTAGATATTTTGTGGATATATCTGTATCTGTTTTTTTCTTATCATCATCGTTGATATTGATTATTTCTCCCTCTTCCCAAAGCCGCAATTTTTCCTAAAAATTGCGGCTTTGCTTTGTGCTGCCTTCCAAAAAAATGCTACCTTTGTAAGAGTAAGCAAAGCTACTTTGGAAAAATAATAGCCTTGAAAATGAATAAATTACCTCTTTTCTTTAAAAAAGTTACAAACCATTTTCATTCACTAAACGTTGGCTATATCAGATGTAAAAAGTCTAATTTTGGCAGCTTTAAAAACGCTTGATTCTGTTCTATCCTTATCATACTAACCCGAAAATATATGAGTAATACGAGTATCTCCCTCCACGAAGAGCCGCTCTTGAAAGAGAGCAAAAATCGTTTCGTGTTGTTTCCTATCGAGTACCACGACATCTGGCAGATGTACAAAAAAGCAGAAGCCAGCTTTTGGACTGCCGAAGAGATAGACCTCTCGCCCGACTTGGCCGATTGGGAAAAGCTCAATGAAGGAGAAAAGCATTTTGTTTCTCACGTATTGGCCTTTTTTGCTGCCAGCGACGGCATCGTAAACGAAAACTTGGCCATCAACTTCATCAATGAAGTACAAGTGCCCGAAGCACGTTGCTTCTATGGCTTCCAAGTGATGATGGAAAACATCCACTCCGAGACCTATTCCTTGTTGATAGACACTTATATCAAAGACGGCAAGGAAAAAGACCACCTCTTCAATGCTATCGAAACCGTGCCTTGCGTAGCCAAAAAAGCTGATTGGGCACTGCGTTGGATTAGTAATGGCTCTTTTGCCGAGCGCCTCATTGCTTTTGCTGCTGTGGAGGGAATTTTCTTCTCAGGAAGCTTCTGCTCTATTTTCTGGCTCAAGCAGCGTGGCCTGATGCCCGGCCTTTCTTTTTCCAACGAGCTGATTTCGCGTGATGAAGGTATGCACTGCGATTTCGCTTGCTTGCTTTATACCAAGTACGTGCAAAACAAGCTGCCCGAAGAGCAGATTGCTGCTATTATCCGTGATGCTGTAGAAATCGAGAAGGAGTTTATTATAGATGCCCTGCCTGTAAATCTGATAGGCATGAACTCCATACTGATGTCGCAATACATCGAGTTTGTGGCCGACCGCCTGTTGCTCAACTTGGGTTGTGAGAAGGTCTATAACGTGAGCAATCCTTTCCCTTTTATGGAGATGATTTCGCTCCAAAACAAAACCAACTTCTTCGAGAAGCGTGTAGCCGAATACCAAAAAGCCGGTGTGATGGCTACCAAAGAGGAGCAAAAATTTACCCTCGACGAAGATTTTTAGGAAAATCGCATTAATAGAGAAAGCCACCTTATTTCGGGGTGGCTTTTTTGTGGACAAGCATTGCAAAACAAAAGTCTTAAAAACTTTGAACAAAGCCGTCAAATGATTTATTTTACTTTCAAATCACCTTAAAACCATATTTCCTCATGAAAAAAAATTATCTGCTGGCCTTGAGCCTGCTTCTATTGTCGGGTAGCCTTTGGGCACAAAGTAAGGTACAATTGCGGTACAAGCTGCAAAAAGGCCAAACGTATGTGCAAAGCATCGAAACCTCGCAAGAGGTAGTAGTAGGAGGTATGACCATCCCTCAAGGAATGAGTGTATCCACCAAAACCAAGGTGCTTTCTATAGCTACCAATGGCGATGTTGAGCTGGAGAATGTGATTGAAAAATTCAAAAACAAAGCCATGACTTTCACTGGCATGACAGAGTATGACTCCGAAGACCCCGCCAAGCAAAATGGCCCCGAAGAGCTGAAAGCAATAAAAGGCAAGAAAACTCTCATGAAGCAAAGCAATAGAGGAAAGGTAATCAGTACCGACGACCCTACTATGGAGCAGATGGCCTCGGCTGTGAGCAATGAGTATCCTGAACAACCCGTAGGTGTAGGCGACACATGGGTGCAAAGCTCCAAGGTAGCTTCTCCGATGGGTGAGGTAGAAACCATCACTACTTATAAAGTAAAAGCACGCGACAAAGGCCTAATGGAGATTGGCATGAGCAGCATCATTAAGATAGGAGGCAAAGACGCTGGTACACAAGAGGGCTTCATGAAAGTGGAAGAAGCCACCGGGCTGCCTTTAGAGATGCAAACTCAGCAAAACTTCACTGCCTCGGCAATGGGGCAAGAAACTAAAATTAAGGGCGATGTAAAAATGAAAATAGTGAAGTAAACTTTTGTATTACTTTGTGCTATACCTTTTGCAAAGCCTTTTGGCCTTGCAAAAGGTATTTTTTTGACCGAAAAGCTAAAAAAGCTTGAGGCTACTTCTTGCTTTTTTTGCTTTTGGGCTTTGTTTTGGAAGCTGATACTGCCTTTTTTTCGTGAAAAGCACCCTGAAAATCAGGATTGTCTTTTCTCTTTTGTCGGTCTATCTCTATCGCAATTTCTTGCTTTTCGGCAAAGGGCGTGCTAAATACCTCTACGCCAGCCGGAAGCATCTTTCTGTTGATTTGCATATTGATGATTTTTTCTATTTTTTCAATATGGTATATCTCTGCCTCATTCATAAAAGTAATGGCTATGCCGCTCTGTTTGGCTCTGCCGGTACGCCCGATACGGTGTACGTATTCTTCGTACATAATGGGCACATCAAAGTTAATCACGTGGCTCACCATACTTACATCTAAGCCGCGTGCCGCCACATCAGTAGCCACCAAAATCCTGACATCTTCTTGCCTGAAAGCCTCTATGGCATTGAGGCGGGCATTTTGGTCTTTGTTGGCGTGGATTACCCGTACTTCTTGCGCACCCATTTTTCGGGTAATAAAAGCCGCAATATCATTGGCATTGTGCTTGGTGCGTGCAAATATAATCACCTTGTTAAATACCTCGCGGTCTTTGAGCAGATATTCTAGCAAGGCAATTTTTGTACGCAGATTAGGTACAGGATACAGCTCCTGTGCGATGGTTTCGGCAGTAGTGGCCTGTGGGGTAATCTCTATTTTTACTGGAAAGTCCAAAAAATCATCTGAGAGTTGCTCCACTTTGGTAGGAAAGGTAGCCGAGAAAAGTAACTTTTGCTTTTTTTGAGGAATCATCTCGACAATACGATTCACCTGCGGCATAAATCCCATGTCCATCATGCGGTCGGCTTCGTCAAGAATAAGCGTTTTGATGGTTTTGGTAGAAAGTATCCCCTTGCTATAAATATCCAAGAGTCGTCCGGGGGTAGCCACCAGCAAATCTATCCCTTTTTCTACGGCAGCCATTTGCGCCTTGATACTGCCCCCACCGTAAAGTACGGTATGTCGCAGGTCGGTATATTTAGTAAAAGTAGCGATATGCTCACCTATCTGAATGGCCAGCTCGTGGGTAGGCGCGATAACGAGTGCTCGAGGGCTATCGCCTTGGGCATACTTGAGCTTGAGTACCAAGGGAATCAGGTAGGCGGCGGTTTTTCCTGTGCCCGTTTGGGCAATACCCAGCAGGTCGTTGCCCGCACTGATTACCGGAATGGCTTTTTTCTGAATTTCAGTGGGTTCTTGATAGCCCAAATCGGCAATTGCATTGAGCAGCTGCCGATTGAGCTTGAGGTCTTCAAAAGTCATTGTTTGTGTTTTAATCATTAAAGCCCAAGCCTATTCCCAAATTGAAGGTGCTGAAGGTGCTCAGGGTAGCGCTGCCAAAGGCAAAGAGCTTCCATATTTTTACTTTTGCTCCTCCCGTAAGGCCAATGCGTCCACCTTGGTAAGTTTGGTTGAGCAAGTTGAAATCTTCGATATTGATAACTTCTACATTGCCATTGGCATCGGGTACTAAGAAACTCCCTCTAAAGCGTGCTGTACTGTTGGAATTGTCGTAGCGAAGTCCTCCAAAAAAGGTAAGCAGAGGCAATTTTTTGGAAGCCACCAAGCCCAAACTCCATTGGCGATTGGTAAAGATAAACTCTTGGTTGCGTGCATCGCCGGCGTTGATTACGTCAAGGCCATAATTGAAGCGCAAGTAGGAGTAGTTGGCAATGAGCGAAAGGCTGAAATTAGACAAGGCAATGGCCGGAATCCACTGTTTTAAGTCATGTTTGATACCCGCCGCATAAATGCCCACATTGGCAAACTCTATGGGTATGGGCGGAAAAAAACGCACCATCAACTCGGTATTGTGCCCTAAGCCGATATTAAATTGTGGTACGGGCAAAGGTATCAGGTTGCCAATTCCCTGAGGAAAAGCGATGCTGTCTCCCAAGACAGTATTAAAAGCACTCGGCCCTGCTTCGGGGCTTCCAAAAATGGTAGGCGCATCGTTGATGCCATCAGGCAGTACCACATTGTTGAGGCCAAGCTCTCTTACCGAGAAGCTGCGCGCACTTTGCGGCACACGCATTACATTCAGGTTTACGTGTACATTGAACTGAAAGCGCTTCAGAGGGCGTGCCGTAAACACCCATCCTTCGGCCTGCAAAAAGCCCATAGACTCGCCCAAAGGGCTCAAATAAGCACGCATTACCTTGTCGGCATCTTCCAGCCCCAGCTCAAAAGCTTGCTCGATGCGGCGCTGCCCATAGCCTGAGAAGCCCAGCCCAAGCAAAAAAGTGCTCAATAGGAGAATAAATTTTGTTTTCATAGATGTAAGTCTTTTATTGGCAACAATATAAGCATTAATTCTGATAGTTTTCCAAAGCAGTTTTTACGCTGCCATATTTTTCGAGCAAGCTTTGTGCCTCCGCCTCTGAAATCCCCAAAGCATCGGTCAGCATTTTGCGTCCGCGCGCCCAGAGCTTCTGATTGCTGAGCTGCATATTCACCATTTTATTTCCTTTCACACGCCCCAGCCGAATCATCACGGCAGTAGAAATCATATTAAGAATGAGCTTTTGCGCTGTACCGGCTTTCATACGGGTACTGCCTGTCAGAAACTCCGCCCCCAAAACCACTTCTATCGGAAAATCAGCTTCTTGGGCAATCACGCTGCCCTCATTGCATACAATCGCTCCCGTAACAATACCCGCCGCTTTGGCCGCTTGCAAGCCACCCAACACATAGGGCGTGCGCCCTGAAGCTGCAATGCCTACGAGTACATCGTCTGTGCCGATTTGGTAGGCTTGTAGGTCTTGCCAAGCCTGTGTGAGGCTGTCTTCAGCAAACTCTACGGCTTTGCGAATGGCCGCATCGCCTCCGGCAATCAGTCCTATCACCCAATCGTGAGGCACTCCAAAAGTAGGCGGACACTCCGAGGCATCTACAATGCCCAAACGCCCGCTGGTGCCGGCACCTATATAAAAAAGTCTGCCACCTGCCTGCATTTTCTCTACAATTATCGCTACCAAAGCTTCTATCTGTGGAATGGCCTTGGCCACAGCAGCAGGTACTTTTTGGTCTTCTTGATTGATACCCTCCAGCAGCTCCCGAACGCTCTTTTGCTCTAAATGCTGATGCGGAGAATCTGATTCGGTACTATGCATTTCAATTTTGTGTTTGATGATACAAAGTAAGTCTTTCCATCGGACTTTTAAAAATAAAAGCTACTTTCATTTTAGAGGCTTCGGCTTCGGCCATCAGTAGCTCTTGAAAATGGAAGCCCACAGAGCCTACAAAAGATACCGGAAGCACTTGGTATTGCGGTATCTGCTTGGGATATAGATGAATAAAATCTTGGAAGCTTTGGGCTACAAGGCGGCTACAAAAAGAGGACTGGAGATGCTGGGCAATGAAAGGTGCAAAAGAAGCAAAAAAGCGATTGGGAAAAGGTTGACGATACGTTTTTTCGAGGATATAAGCAGTATCCAAAAAAGGGTATGCCGCCAAAAGAGCTGCCCGTATATCGGGGGGAAGAGTTTGGTGTAGAAAGTGCTGTATCAGGGTTTTGCCCAAGTGGCCGCCGCTGCCTTCATCGCCCAGCCAAAAGCCAAAGTTTGGTGTCTGAAAGGTGATGTCTTTTCCGTCGTAGGCGCAAGCATTGGCTCCCGTGCCCAAAATACAAACAATGCCCTCTTCGCGGAGGCAAGCTGCACGGGCTGCTGCCAGCATATCGTGGTTTACCTCGATACGGCTGGCAGGCCACAAGTGCTGCAAGGCTTTTTGTACAATGCCCTGCTTGTCGGGTGAGGAGCAGCCTGCGCCATAAAAATAGACTTCGGCAAGGCCGCTATCACCTATCTGGGGCAAAAGCTCTTGCCGAAGCGTTTGCAAGATACTTTCTTCTGATTGATAATAGGGATTAATGCCTTGGGTGAAGTAATCTTGGCTGCCTGCTTCTGTAAGCAAGCGCCAGTGCGTTTTGGTAGAGCCGCTGTCGGCCAAGAGTATTGTGTTCATTGTCTAAGAAAGCAAAAGGCCTACTACTTCAAACTTGTCGAATACATGGGCAGTATGTGGGGCATCTGCCAGCTCGGCAGTAAGGTCTTGGCCTGCCCAATGCTCATAATGCTTGCCATTGCGCCAGAGGCGCGAGGCCGATACATCATAAATACGCCCCTGATAGGCACACCATATTTCGGGGCGGTCTTGGCCATTGCGCAGGGCGAGCTGTGTTTTATTATAAGTTTTCATGAAAGATTTTACATTTGCGGAATGTACTTTTGGCCATAGCCTTGCCCTATTTTTTCGAGATTGCGAATGGCCGAGGAGCTGATATGCTCAAACTCTTTGTCGCAGTGAAAAAACACGGTTTTGAGGTCGTCTTTCATATCACGCATAAAGCGGAGTTGGTTCATCTCGTAAGCCAAATCATCGCCATTGCGCAGGCCGCGAATCAGGGTGATGTCTGCCTCAATTTCTTTTTGGCTGATATAATCGGTAAGCAGGCCTTCAAAATCCTCTACTTGTCGGTAATAAAGTACCGGATTGAGCGCTTCTTTCTCAATATCTTGCTTTTCGGGATTGATGCCGCGCGCCACAATCACCTTGTCGAATACCCGCTCTGCTTTCTCCAAAATATTGAGGTGGCCGTTGTGAAAAGGGTTGAAAGAGCCGGGATATACGCCTATTTTGGGGCGACGGTACTGCACGTAGGCAATCAGGGCTTGCAAATGGGCAGCGTTTTCGGGATAGAGGGCTACAAAACGCTCCAATACGGCCAAGCGCCCCATTTTGTACATGCTGTAATCGAAACACTGAAATTCCTTGAAAATCGCATTTTCCCAAAGCAATAGTTCGGGCAGCGCTGCACGCACAATGGCTGTGTCTATTTGGCAAAAATAGGCTGAAAGTGGTGAGCGGGCTTGGTGCGTTTTGGTGTCAAGGATGATTTCTTCGATGAGGGAACTATCGGCCTGCGGACTGGTATGTTGTCTGAAGAAAACTGCCGAAGCCTCTTCGTTGTCGTGGCGTGTGGGCAGATATACAATATCGTGAAAAAAAGCCACCATTTGCAAGGTTTGGCGCTCCGCCTCCGAAAAGCTGCTTTGGGCAATTTGACTGAGTAGGTCGGCCAAATGTGCTTCGGTATGATAAAAGCGGTGCGGTTCTCTCCAGCGCTCCAAAAGGATTTCGGGAGAGGCAATGCCGTATCGGGCTAAGAGTGGGCTGTACTCGGCAAAGGAAAGCATGCTGTCCATAGGTTGCTAAAAAATAACGATATTACACCAAAAATAAAGTTTATTTTGCAGAAAAAAAGTCTTCTATGAAAATATTGGCCGAAATCCCCCACGCGCAGCTGCGCATTACGCTTTTTGCGTGGAACCAAAAGTATATCTTAAAATTTGAGCAGGGTGCTTTGGAGCAAAGCTACAAAATCAGCGAATTAGATGTAATAGGCGAGGAAGAAGTGCTTGAAGTTGCTAAAAATGAAGCTTTTATGGAAAAAGTAATGGCACGCTTTGCCGCGATGCACCAAGACTGGCAGGATTTGTTTTAAGGTCGAGCCTTACTTCTTCAAAGCCTCCTCAGCTTCTTGCAGCATTTCGGCAATCACAGCATCTTGCGGATAGTGCGCAGCCAGCCAGCGGATGTCCTCGATGGCCTTGTCCCATTGTTCCAAAGCGGTATAGGCTTGGGCGCGCAGGTAATAGGCCTGCTCATCGAGCACATTGAGTTCGAGCAAACGCTCACAATCTTTGATCACTTTTTCGTAGGCTTCTATCTCAAAATAATACTCAATGCGGCTTTTCAGGTAGTCGCCGTCTTGGCTATCAAGCAAAATGGCTATCGAAA
>DAIQNQ010000005.1:1406-12776 GCA_036788275.1 Thermonemataceae bacterium | reverse complement strand
TAGCGGGCAAGCTGCCCCAGCACATAAGCTTTTTCGGCATAAAAATCGGCACGTGAGGGATTCAGCGCAATTGCTTTGTCAAAATAAATCAGCGCCTCTGTATGTACCTTCATGTCGGAGAGCGCCAAGGCCTTCATGTGAAAGAGAAACTCTAAATCTTGCTTTTGGGCTTTTTGCTCGGCTTGCAGGAAAGTGGCCATGGCCTCCTCGTAGCGGTCGCCCAAGGCTTGCACCGCCGCCCAGACCGTAAGGCTGCGTACATTGAGGCTGTCTTTGGCAAGGGCTTTTTGGATAAGCCTTGTGGCGGCCTCATTTTGGTCTTGGGCGGCCATTTGGAGGGCTTTTTCTTGCAGGGCTACGATGTAGATACTGTCTTGCTGCTGTGGGCTGATATGGTCTTTGAGCACTTGGCGGAGGTCGGCCAGCAAGACTACTTTTCTGCCTTTATCGTCTTCTTGGAGAATCAGTTCTGGAGTGGCTTTAATCGCATCAAAAAAGCTGTTTTTCGCTCCTTCAAAGTCTTTTTGGGCGGCGAGCATCACGGCATAGTCATAATGCAAGAGCGCCTGCGGACTTTGTTGGCTTTCGGCCATTTTGAGTGCTTCGAGCATGGTTGCAATGGCTTTTTCTCTTTTCTTCATCTGAAAATGTACCAATGCCAAGGCATAGAGGCTCTCCGGTTTTTGAGCTTTTTCGATGCTTTCCAAATAAAAAAGCGCCTTGTTGTAGCTGCGCAAATAATAATGCCCCATCGCCCAAGTGTAGAGGTCTTCTTCTTCGAGTACTTGAGGGTATTTTTTGACCAAATCCTCATAAATGGCGATCAGTTCTTTGTAGCGCTTGTTGTCGAGCAGGAGCTGGGCTTTGAGGCGGCGGCCTTCGGGACTTTTGGGAGCGAGTTGTAAGCTTTTGTTGATGTAGGCGAGGGCAATTTCGGGGTCGCCCAATACACGAAAATTATAAGCGAAGAGCTGAAAAGCCTCGGCATTGTTGGGGTCGAGCAGCAGGGCTTTGTCGAGAAAGGCGTTGGAATCATTGTACAACTTGACCAAGGCATAGAGCCTGCCAAAGGCACTGTAAAGCTCGCTGCGGCTGCTGTCTTTGGCGTATTGGGCAATAAGCCACTCTTCGGCGGCCTCGTATTGTGCCAGCTCCATCAGGGTATGGGCTTTGCCTAAAGAAGCATCTGTATCGTTGGGATAATACAAAAGTGTCTTTTGAAAAGCACCGAGTGCTTGGGTTGCTTGGCCGCTTTCGAGCAGGTAAAAGGCCTGGGCATAGAGTGCCTCGCGGTAGAGGGAATCGGCAGAAAGGCTTTGGTCTAAGTACTGAAAGCCCGAAACAAAATTGCCTTTGTCAAACTGACGGATGGCTTTCTTATAGAGTTTTTCAGCTTTTTTTTGCTGCGCGTTTGCATCACAAAAAAGGCAACACAGCAGGCCAATTAGTAAAATACGAATCATTACGAAAAATTAATTTTGAAAATACAAAGATGACCAACAAGCAGGAACAGCATTATTCCAGAAGTAGCATCACATCGTCTTTGCTCAAGCTTTTTACGAAACCCTCTTCCATCGCTATCAGCTCATTGGCCAGCTTTTGCTTGGCTTGTTGGAGGCCTAATATCTTTTCTTCTACGGTATTGCGGGCAATGAAGCGGTAGGTCATCACGGTATTTTGTTGGCCAATGCGGTGGGCACGGTCAATGGCTTGTGCTTCGATGGCCGGATTCCACCAAGGGTCGAGCAAAAATACGTATTCGGCAGCGGTAAGGTTCAGGCCTAAGCCTCCGGCTTTGAGCGAGATAAGGAAAAGATATACTTCTTCTTGCTCTTGGAATTTTTCTACCTCGGCTTGGCGATTTTTGGTAGAGCCGTCCAAATAGGCATAAGGCAGCTCTTGGAAGTCGAGGTATTCGCGCACGATGTCAAGATGCTTTACAAATTGGCTGAATATCAGTATTTTTACCTTTTCTTTGAGGAGCTGCGCAATTTTGTCGAGTACCTCTTCGAGTTTTCCTGCGGAGCCGTCGTAGGCAGGGTCTATCATCAGAGGGTGGTTGGCTATTTGGCGCAGCTGTGTCAGGCCACGCAAAAGCATAAATTGGGATTTGGCGATGCCTTGCTTCTCAATTTGCTCCAAAATCTGATTGCGATAATAAGATTTTACCTTTTCATAGTATTCTGCTTGCTGCTCTGTCATTTCGCAGTACTGCACATTTTCTATTTTGGCGGGCAAGTCTTTGGCTACTTGGGTTTTGTTGCGCCGCAAGATAAAGGGCTTTATCATTGCAAAGAGCTTTTCGGTCTTGCGGGCATCATTATTTTTTTCGATGGGATTCAAAAATTCTTTCCTAAAAAAGCTCTGTGTGCCGAGCAAACCGGGATTGACAAAAGACATCTGCGACCAGAGGTCGAGCGTGGAGTTTTCCAAAGGCGTGCCCGTAAGCAGCAGGCGGTGGCAAGCGCGCAGCTCGCGAACGGCTTTGGCGATATTAGAAGAGGGATTTTTGATGGTTTGCGACTCATCAAGAATCACATAATTGAACAATATGCTTTTGAAAAGGGCAATATCTATACGTAAAATCCCATAAGAGGTAAGTACAATATCGTATTGGTGTATTTGGCTCAAGTCTTTTTCGCGCTGCGAGCCTACATACGTAAAGACTTTGAGCTGCGGGGTAAATTTGCGGGCTTCCAGCTCCCAATTGTAAATCAGCGAAGTAGGCACTATCACCAGCGAGGGCAGGCGAGCACCCCTTTCTTGTTCAGATTGTAGCATGGCCAATGTTTGTATGGTTTTGCCCAAGCCCATGTGGTCGGCCAAGCAGCCGCCAAGTTTGTATTCGTTGAGGAAGCGCAGCCAGTTGTAGCCGGCTTTTTGATAGGGGCGCAGCTGCCCTTGTAGCCCTTGGGGCACTTCGTAGTCTTGTATTTCCTCAAAATCACGTAATTTTTCAAGTTTTTTGCTGATGTCTATTTTTACAGCCTCATTTTCTTTGAGGGTTTCCAACAAAAAGAAGTGTTGCTTGTGCAGGCGGAGTTGCTCGGCATCGGGTTCTACAAAATGAAAGAGTTCTGCATATTGCTCCAGCCAACTTTCGGGAATCAGGGCAATTTCGCCATTGGGCAATGTAAACTCCATTTGGTGTTGGAGAATATATTTGCGTAGCTCCAAAAAAGAGATTTGGTACTCGCCAAAAATGATGAGCGTATGCACATCAAACCAATCTTTATTTTCGGTAATATGCACGCTGATGCTGGGCTTTCCTAAGAAGTAGCGGCGGCTGCCCGGCTGGTTTTGTTGTAGGCTGATGGCGGCTGCCTGCAAGGCTTCATTGTTGCGCTCAATCCATTGGAAAGCTTCTCTTTTTCTTAAAACCACTTTAGAGTGCAATAGTGGGAGATGTAGCCCTTTTAGCAGCTGCAAGGCCTTTTGCTCGATGGGCAAGTCGCGTACCAAGCGGCGAAAAGTATAGTGGTCGTTTTCTTTTTCTACGGAGATATTGACTTCGCGCTGGTTATCGGCACGAAAGAGCTGTGCCCCATAGCGAAAGTGCAGCTCAAAGAGGATTTGTGGCTCCTCGGCAATTTGTACAGAGCGCTCCCCCTCAAAGAGCTGCGTTGCTGGCTCCGAAGCCAAAGCCGAAAAGTGGAGTACAGCTTCGGCTGGGTGCTTTTCGGTAATGATGTCAAAACCCTTGGCATGTACATCAAAAGAAGCGATAAGCGGCGCTACAAACTTACGGTAGTAAGTGTCTTCGATGTTGCGCGGAATCAGGATAAATTTCTTGTTGAGAAAAGGCTTGAGCTTATGGCCATCTACTTTTTTGCTGAAATGGTAGAGGCGCTCATTTACCACGAGCCAAGCGGGCTGTTGCGCAATGAGTAGGGCGTTTTGATACTGAAAATCAAGCTTTTGCCCTTGATATTTGATGGTAGGAAAATAGTGGGTATTCTCTTCGTTGCGCCGGAAGTGAAAAAGTACCGTGGCGGGTTCGGTGGCTATTTCGAGGGCTTTCCAAGTAGGATTGCCGTCGGTGCCCATTACGAAGAGCGCCTTTTGTGTCTGGCATATTTTTTCCAGAATGAGGGCTTTCTTATGCTCCAAATACAGTTCTATGGTTTCTTGGAGCACCTTGTCGCCTTTTTGGGCATCGTATATTTTCAGAAAGAAATCGCTTACGTGGATTTTTTTGTTGTAAAACTTTTTTACAATGGCTTCGGGCTGGAGGCTGTCTATTTCTTTGATAAGGTCAAAATCAGTATCGTCTAAGCGTGTCGAAAATTCTTTGGCATTTTTGGAGGAAATATTTTGATATTGCAGCGTAAGTTGGCCTTTGGAGTTGAGTTGTATCACAAAAGATTCGAGCAAGTAGCCAAGGTACTCGTGTTGAAAAATAGAATATACCAGCGCAAAGGGCTGTGTCGTAGATACGTTCATAGTGATTGTATAGTGTACCAAATAATGAAAAAATCCCACTAAAATAACTAAAAAAACGTATTTAGATGCTATCGGCCACGAATTTATTTGAGTAGCGATGGTTTATCTGTCAAGATTCTCTTATTTTTGGATGTTTTTCCCAAAGCCAAGCATACGCATTTATGAAATATATTATCAGTTGGGTGATTCGCTACGTACCGCGAAAGTATCTCCAAAGAGTAAGTCGCTGGGCGCTCCGAATACTGGCCTTGTTCTATAGAGGCAACCAAGTAGAGTGCCCCATCAGTGGCAAAAGCTACCGCAAGTTTTTGCCTTATGGGCGCATCCATCCCCGCGAAAATGCCCTCTGCCCCGACTCGCAATCGCTGGAGCGGCACCGCCTGATGTGGCTGTATCTAAAAGAAAAGACAGACTTTTTTACAGCACCGCATCGGGTATTGCATATTGCGCCCGAAGATTGTTTTATTCACCTCTTCGAGAAAATGTCGCATCTGCAAGAGTATATCACTGCCGACTTGGAGTCGCCACTGGCCAAAGTCAAAATGGATATTCACGCTATCCCCTTCGAGGACAATCGCTTTTCGGTGGTCTTTTGCAATCACGTAATGGAACATGTGGACGACGACCTGCAGGCCATGCGTGAAATCTATCGGGTATTGGCTCCCGGCGGCTGGGCGATTATCCAAAGCCCTATCAATTATGAATTGGTCGAAACCTACGAAGATGCCACTATTACCACTGCCCGCGCCAAAGAAAAAGCCTTTGGCCAAGACGACCACGCTCGCCTTTATGGGCGCGACTATCCGCAGCGATTGGCATTGGCGGGTTTTCGTGTGGTAGAAGAGCATTTTGTACAGGAAATGCCACCCGAAAAAGTAAAACGATACGCTTTGCCTGCCAACGAAATTATTTATCTATGCTGTAAATAAAGGAGTAGCGGTATGCATAAAACAAAGCCTATGCTTCTTCTTCCAAATCATCTTGGTTTTCTGCTTCAGCTTGCTTTTTTACTTCTTCGGAAGGTGTCAAATCAGCACCTGCCGAAATACGCTCGCGTATCTTGGCGGCCAACTCTTCGGTAAGCTCAGGGTTATCGAGCAACAGATTTTTGAGTTTGTCGCGGCCTTGGGCGATTTTGGCATCTTTGTAAGAGTACCAAGCCCCCGATTTGCCGAGGATATTGAATTCCGTACCGATGTCTATGATTTCGCCTACGCGTGAGATGCCCTCGCCATACAAAATATCAAACTCTACTACTTTGAAAGGAGGTGCTACTTTGTTTTTTACCACTTTTACGCGGGTTCTGTTGCCACGAATATCGTCTCCATCTTTGATAGCGCCTATGCGGCGGATATCCAAACGTACTGAAGCATAGTATTTTAGGGCATTGCCTCCGGTGGTGGTTTCAGGGCTGCCAAACATCACCCCGATTTTATCGCGGAGCTGGTTGATAAAGATACAGCAGCAGTTGGTTTTGTTGATAGCGCCTGTCAGTTTGCGCAGCGCTTGCGACATCAGACGCGCTTGTACGCCCATTTTGCTGTCGCCCATGTCGCCTTCTATTTCGGCTTTGGGTACAAGGGCCGCCACAGAGTCTATCACCATAATATCAATGGCGCTGGAGCGGATAAGCTGCTCGGCAATTTCGAGGGCTTGCTCGCCATTGTCGGGCTGTGAAATAAGGAGGCGGCTCATATCTATACCGAGCTTTTCGCCATAGGTGCGGTCGAAGGCGTGTTCTGCATCAATAAAAGCGGCAATGCCTCCGGCTCTTTGTGCTTCTACGATACAATGCATGGCCAAGGTGGTTTTGCCCGAAGATTCCGGCCCGTAGATTTCGATAACCCTGCCTCTGGGAATACCACCCACGCCGAGCGCCAAGTCCAAGCCCAAAGAGCCGGTAGAGATGACCTGCACATCTACCACTTTGGTATCGCTGAGCTTCATTACAGTGCCTTTGCCATACTCTTTGTCGAGTTTTTCCATTGCCAAGGCAAGCATTTTCATTTTTGCATCTTGTGCGTCTTGCAAGTTTTCGTCTTTTTCTTTCTTTGCCATGAGGATATGAATGTTTGAGAGATTGAATACTGAGAGATGAATGATGAACGAGTTTTCTCTGATTTTAGAGAACCTTACAAAGGTACGGATTGTGCTACGTCATTCTTTTGCGGAGTAAAAATTTAATTCAAAATTTTTCCATCCTTGAGTTCTATTTTGCGGTCGGCCATATCAGCCAGTTCTTGGTTGTGTGTTACGATGATGAAGGTTTGCGCAAATTTTTCGCGCAGCGTAAAAAAGAGTTGGTGCAGCTCGCGGGCATTGGCCGAGTCGAGGTTGCCGCTGGGTTCGTCGGCAAAAATCACGCTGGGTTGGTTCATTAGGGCACGGGCTACGGCTACGCGCTGTTGCTCGCCGCCCGACATTTCGGAGGGGAAGTGCTTGCTGCGCTCCTGCAAGCCCAATAGCTCCAGTAGTTCGAGGGCTTTTGCTTCCGTATCTTTATTTTTTTTGCCTGCCAGCCAAGCGGGCATGCATACATTTTCGAGGGCGGTAAACTCAGGTAGGAGGTTGTGAAACTGAAAGATAAAACCGATATGTTGATTGCGAAATTGAGTGAGTTGTTTTTCGGAGAGGCGCTTCAGGTCTTGTTCCAAAAACTGTACAGTACCTGCGTCGGCATTGTCCAAAGTGCCCAAAATATGTAGGAGTGTACTCTTGCCGGCACCCGAAGCACCCACAATGGATACGATTTCTCCCTTGTGGATTTCCAAAGAGATGCCTTTCAGTACTTGTAGTTTTTTGTAGGATTTGTAGAGGTCTTTGGCTACAATCATAAATTTGGTGATATTGTGTAGGAAGATGAATCACCAAATTTATAAAATTCTGGATAATTTACTCGTTTTAGCGCAGACGTATTTTAGTGGAGGCCTTTGGGGTTTCAAAGTTGAGAAGCTTGTCATAAATCTCCAATATTTGCTCTTTGCTGTAAGAGTTGTGTCGGAGCAGGCTTTTTACTACGTTTTGTGCCAAAGAAAGCATTTCTAATTCGTAAGCTTGCATGCCGGAGAGATTGCGAGTTTTCAGAGTGCGGAGTTTCATAGGATAAGTATTTTTTTGGTGTGGGATACAAAGTAGTATTACGTAAAAGCACTCGGCAGGGTTTTATTTTCTGAAAGCAAAACCAAGTTTGCTTTATGTAGGTTTTGTAAGAGCAGTTTACATTTTTAAGATGATATTGAACGATGAGTACAGATTTCTTCAAATCCATTATCAAAAAGCTCTTTCCGCAAGCCCAAGCGCCGCATCTGCCCAAGGTATTGCTCAATGAAGTGCTCAAGCGCAACGATGCCTATCGCAAGGCCTATTTTGATTGGCTTAACTCTGGTGATTATCAAGCCGTCGTACATCAAATACAAGAGGCTTATTGGCAGAAGCGCGCCAAAGAGGAGGGAGCTTGGCAAGTGCATTTGTTACAGATGCCACAGGCCAATGGCTTTGCGGTGAGTTACTCTTCTTTGGTATCGCCGAAGGTATTTCAGTATTTTTTCGACTTTCTCAAAGACAGAGTGCTCAATATGAATTACTATTTGGCCAATGCCGATAAAAAAATGATTGATAAAGGGGACTATGTGGAGTCGGTAGAGAAATATTATCTGAAGCCTAATTTTGATGCCCAAAACATCCAAGAGCCTTTTGAGCAGCGCTATGGCAATGTGGCTATTGACTATATCCTAATCAACGATGTGCCTTCTTACATCAAGCTTACGGCCAGTATTTATTCGGATAGGCTTTTCACCAAGGCACGTCCTTTCGACGAGCTGGTGCATCATATTTTTGCTTAATCTTTGCCTTCCCAAATATCAGGAAAGTTGTCGTGCCCACGTACACTGCCTCTATTGCCTTTGAAGCGCTGAGGACTGAACTCGCCTTGCTCCAAGGTAAAGTTAGGTGGAAAATATACCAAGCGGTCGTAGAGTTGCATCACGCGCTCTTGGTTGTACATATTTTGCTTCATCAAGATACGAAACATCTGTTGTGCCATTTCAATCATCTCCATCTCGTAGATTTGCATACGAGAATATCCTTTGGCATCGAGGGCTAACTTTCTTACAGCGTTCATTCTATTCTTTCTTTTAAGCGTGTTCAATAGGAATCAGATAACAAATGTACCACAAAATTCTTCCTAAAATACGCAAAAAAGCGATATATTCTGTACTTGTAAGGTTTTATTTATTTCCCGAATTTTTTGCCGAAGTACTGATAGGCCTCATTGAGTTTTTGGCATACTTTCTCGGCAGCTTTGCGCTTGGTATCGTTGTCATAAAACTTATCAGGGTGATATTTCTTCATTAGCTCTTTGTAAGCCTTTTTTACATCTTCAAAAGAAGCCCCATAAGGCAGCTCCAAATAGCCATAATACTTTACATCGTCGCTATTTTGATAGTTTTGCTGTTGATTGCCTTGGTAGCCGCTGCCTTGCGATTTCTGATAGCTTTGCTTGTAGCGCTCGTATCTCTGGTAGAAATCGTCTTGGCTTTTCTGTTGTTGTTGGTACTGTTGATAGCGTTTTTCCCAGTCGTGGCCGGGTTCTGTTTCCTTCTGATGGTAGCCGCGCGCATCGAGGGCAGCATCTATGGCATCATTTACATAAGACTTAATCAGTCTCCAGAGGCGTTCTGTAATCATAGTAGCAAATACTTTAAGATAAATAATTGGTTCAAATCAGCCAAAGCCTACAAAACATCGGCCAGCAGCTTGCCTTTGCGGATACAATCGGGCAGCGATACGCCCCCCAGCCAGTTGGCACATACAAAAAGCTGCTCTTGCTCCAAAGCTTTGGCAGCGGCCACCACAGGCAAGAGGCTTTGGGTGTATTGGGGAATGGCCTGTTCCCAACGGAAAATGCGCTGCTTGAGTGGAGGCGCTTCGATATGGTAGAGCTGCTTGAGCTCTTGCTGCACCTTGGCCAGCACTTGGCTGTCGGGGAGTTTGAGCTTTTCCTTGCCCAAAGCACCGCCTACAAAAGTAGTAAACAAGACTTCTTCGTTTTTGCAGCGGTATTGAAACACGCTGCTGTTCCAGACGCTGCCTAAGCTGAAAAGCCCTTCTATGGGCGGGTGTAAGGCACCAAAGCCATCTAAGGCAAAGCCCACGGCTTTTTTGGGATAGACGCTGTGTACTGCGGCCATAGGCGCGTATTCTATCTGCTTGAGCAAGGCGGTGAAGTCGGGATAAGCATTGGCCAAAAACTGGCTTGCTGCACCGCTTGGGCAGGCCAATACCAGCTTGTCTGCTTCCACAAGGCCATCGCTGCAACTTACTATAAATTTATTGCCCTTCTTGAAAATACTGTTTACTTGCCTGTTTAGATAAAGCGACTTGAGCTGCTTCTCGAAGTAGCGAGGCAAAATCTCCAAGCCATTCTTGAAAGAAATGGTCTTTTTGCGGGCTGCGCCTTTGTTTTTTATCAAGGACTTGATGATAGAGCCGTGTGTGGCTTCGTATTGGTAGAGCTGCGGAAAGGTGAGCGAGGTGAGCAGCGCTTGTACATTGCCTGCATAAATGCCCGATACGAAAGGGGCCAGTGCATAGTCCACAATCTCTTTGTTGAAATGTCTTTCAAAAAAAGAGGCCAGTGTTTCTTCTGCCGGAGCTGTCTGTGGCTTGTGGCGCAGCTCTTGCAAGATGGCTTTTTTGGCTTTCCAAGAAAAAAAACTATTGAAAAGCAGGCTGGGTGGGCTGCTCGGCAGCTGTCGGTAGCGCCCGCCACGATAAATGTAGCGTTTTTTGCTTACGGCATTGGCCTCCAATACCCGTTCTTCGATGCCCAGCTCCTTGATGAGGGCTTCCAGCTCGGCATCGCAAAGCAGCGAATTAGGCCCCAGCTCGAAGAGGTAATCACCCTCGCGGAGGGAGCGGATATAGCCCCCCACACGGTCGGAGGCTTCCAGAAGCATGTAGGCTTTGTTTTGTTTTTGGAGATGATAGGCCAGCGATAAGCCCGAAATACCGGCACCTATTATGAGAATCATAGCATTCTGAAAAGTATGTTCAAATATAAACCTAATATTGGGAGTTTCGGTATGCAGTGGGGTAAATATTCTGACAAGCGCTGAAAAAAGAGGTGAATTTTTGTTTTGTAAAACGAAACTTGCTACATTTGCAGCCTGATTTTGCGTAAAATTTCTAAACAAACTCATCTCATGCCCAAAGTAAAAACCAATTCAGCTGCCAAGAAGCGCTTTAAGCTTACTGGCTCTGGCAAAATTAAGCGCAAGCACGCTTACAAAAACCACATTCTTACCAAAAAAGCCACCGACCGCAAGCGTCGTTTGCGCCACTTTGCTTTGGTAAGCGATGCGGATATGCCCAGAATTAAGCTTCTGCTTAATCTCTAATGGCAAGGGCTTTGTAGCCCTCGGTTTTCAGTTTCACCCGACTCTCTGGTACAAAAGAATGCCCTTAGGCATCGCCAAAAGTCAAAAACAAATTCTAATTTATGCCTCGTTCGGTCAATTCAGTTGCTTCAAGAGCAAAGAGAAAAAAAGTGTTGAAGTTTGCCAAAGGATACTTTGGTAGAAGAAAAAATGTGTGGACAGTAGCCAAAAATGCCGTAGAAAAAGGCTGGGGCTATGCTTACCGCGATAGAAAGCAGCGCAAAAGAGATTTCAGAGCGCTGTGGATTACCCGTATCAATGCGGGCGTAAGAGCTTTCGGGCTTTCTTACTCAAAATTCATGGGATTGTATGCCCAAAGCGGCATGGAGTTGAACCGCAAGGTGTTGGCTGATTTGGCCATGAACCACCCTGAGGCCTTCAAAGCAGTAGTAGAAAAAGTAAAAGCAAATCAGGCTTAATACAAAAGCATATTGTATCATAAAAGCCCGCTTCCGGTAAGGAAGCGGGCTTTTTGTTTGCTTTCAGCCGA